>JBJMQQ010000243.1:0-29135 GCA_045802645.1 Polyangia bacterium | reverse complement strand
TTCGCAATGCGGGTACACCGCGATCTCGCGCCGTGCGCTCTTGGCCGTGGCGCCGGAACGAATGTACCCGCGTTATGGTTATCCGAACGATCTGCTGGCCCGGCTCGCCGAAGTAGGCGCGCGCGTCGTCGACGTCCCGGTCAGGCCGGTGTACGGCGCGGCCTGGCGATCGGGGTTGAGTCCGGCGCGCGTGGTGGCGCCGGTCGGCCGCATTCTCGTTCGCGCGTTCGCCGATCGACTGCGACGACGCGTGCGAGGAAGAACGACGATCGTGGCGGAGCCGCCGGTGTGCGCATCGGACTCCTGACAACCTCGTTTCCGCGGCGCGCTGGAGACTACGCGGGCAGCTTCGTGGGGGATCGGGTCGCTCGCCTGGTCGCCGACGGGCACGACGTCGACGTGATCGCCGCCGGCGATGCGGGATTCAGCGAGGGTCACCACCTGACGGTCACCCGGCTCTTCGCCGCCGCTGGCCTGTTCTACGGCACGGGCGCGCCGGAGAGGCTGGAGGCGGGGGGCGCCTGGTTCGGCGCGGCCGCGTTCTTCGCGGCCCTGGCCGCCGCCACACGCGCCCGCGCCGGTGCTTGGGATGTCATCGAGTCGCACTGGCTGGTTCCCTGCGCGGCTGCCGCCTCCACCGTTGCGCCGGATCGGCCGCGGCGGGCCTGGGCACACTCGGGCGACGTTTCGCTGCTCGAGCGGCTGCCGCTGGGGCGCACGCTGGCGCGACGCCTGGCGCGCGACGGAACGGACCTGCGGTTCGTCAGCGCTGACCTGCGCGCGCGCTTCGGTCGCCTGGTCGGGGGCCCGGTCGGCACGGTCGAGCCGATCCCGCTCGCGGACGGGGCGTTCGCGCCGCGCTCAGGCGCCGACGCTGCGCTCAGGCGTCGGCTCTGTCTGATGCTGCCGACCGTGCTGTCCGTCGGGCGCCTGGTCCCCATCAAAGGGCACACGCGCCTCATCCATGGCGCGTCCCTGGCCGCCGCGAAGGGACACACGGCGGAGGTCGTGATCCTGGGCGACGGCCCGGAGCGCGAGCGTCTGGCCGGACTGGCGGGCCGGTTGGGCGTGCCGCTGCGGCTGCCCGGGTTCGTGCCCCGGGCGGAGGTCGCCGCGTGGATGAGCGCCGCCGACCTGATGGTCCTTCCGTCGATCCCGCTCCCCAACGGCCGTTCCGAGGGGGCGCCGACGGTGCTCCGCGAGGCGGCGGCGGTGGGGATTCCTGCACACGCGATCAGCGACCCGGCCGAGATCTCCCGCGCCATCGCCGCAATCGCGCCCCGCGCCCACTCCGCGCCCGGCGAAAGTAACCAGTGTGTCATGGACGTGTAACCGAATTCGCATCTGCGCCGTCCCAGCTGCGAAGCGGCGTTCGCGGTTGGCCGCACTTCGTACGCTAAATGACTGAAATGACTGGATGAGGTCCGCCGGCACGCTCCATGCTCCCTTGTCAGACGAACGCTGATGCGAGGAGCCCCCATGTCGCAGCGCGTGCAGCCCGAGCCACAAATCTCCGTCGTGATTGCCGTCGGCAACCACGAGGATTCGCTCGGCCACCTCATCCGCTCAATCGCCGCCCACCTTCACCGGCTGGGGCGGGCCTTCGAGATCCTGGCGGTCAACGCCGGGTCTTCCGACAACAGTCTCTCGATTGCCGCGATCCTTTCGGGATCAATGCCCGAGCTGCGGGTCTTCCCGCGCGACTCGGGCGGGCGCCCTTTCTTGCGTGGCGCGTCCGAGGCGCGCGGCGCCGTGGTGGTCCTGCTGGAGACCGGCAGGCCCGTGTCGCTGGCCCCGCTCGGCTGGGCTCTGTCGCGGCTGGCTTCCGGGCGCGACGCGGTCGTGCTTCGGGGCCGTTACGTCGTTGCGCGCCGGCTGGCGGCGCTGCCTGTCATCGTGCGCGCCAGCCGCCCGGGGCTCCTGTTCGAGGCGGTCTTCGAACGACGCGCGCAGGAGCTGGGCATCGAAGTCGTCGGGTCACGCCCGCGCCGCCCGACGCCTCTCCTGCTGCGTCCTGTGCTCCGTTTCCTGGCGGCGTGACACGGGGCTGGCGCACCCGCGCGGCCGCGCCCGTCGAGGCGCCGTGCTAGTCTTGCCGCGATGCTGTCGATCATCGTCGCCATAGTCGGGCTCGGTCTGCTCATCGTGTTGCACGAGGGCGGACACTTTCTGGTTGCCCGGCTGTGCGGCATGCGGGTCGAGCGGTTCTCGATCGGCTTCGGCCCGACGCTGCTCGGTTTCGAGCGCAAGGGAACCATCTTCCAGATCGCGCCGATTCCACTGGGCGGCTTCGTCCAGATCACCGGGATGAACCCGAACGAGGAGTTCGACAAGTCGGACCCGGCGGTCTACCCGAACCGGCCGCGCTGGATGCGCCTGGCGACGATCCTGGCCGGCCCGGCCGCGAACTACGCAACGGCCGTCGTGTTGATGCTGCTGGTGTTGCTGGCGTTCGGGATGCCGTCGAAGACCCAGAAGGTCATCGAGCCGGTCGCCGGACGTCCCGCCGCCACCGCCGGGATGCGCGCGGGTGACGTGCTGGTCGCGGCCAATGGCCAGCCGGTCAACGCCGATCACCCGATCATGGACGTCATCCAATCCACGCAGGGTGCGCCCGTCGAGATCAAGGTGCTGCGCGACGGCCAGCCGGTGGTCTTCCACGTCACGCCCGAGAAGCGTTCCAGCGTGTATCAGGTCGGCATCCAGATCGGTTCCATCGACCAGCGGACCAAGGTCGGGGTCGGCACGGCGCTGAAAGAGGCGTTCGTCTATCCCTACTACACGTCGGTCGGCATCCTGGGTGGGCTCTACGACATGATCCGCGGGCGCGTGCACGCAGACCTCTCGGGGCCGATCGGGATCACCAAACAGATCGCCAAGGCTGCGCAGCGCGGTCCCGTCGACTACCTGGGCATGCTGATCCTGCTGTCGGTGTACCTGGGCCTCTTCAACCTTCTGCCCGTCCCGGCGCTGGACGGGGGGCGAGCCATGTTCCTGGCCGTCGAATCGATCACCCGCAAGCGCGTGAACCCGCGGCTGGAGGCGATGGTTCACACCGCCGGGTTCGTGCTGCTGCTGGGCGTCCTGGTGATCGTCACGTTCAAGGACATCTTCGGGCGGGGCTAGTCCGTGCGCTCCGGTGATGGCCGGCGCGGTTCGGCCATTCACCAGGGCCTGGTCGGCGCGCGCGAGCTGGTCGGCAAGCCATACCTGGCGGATCCGGCGCTGCGCGAGCAGTACGCGCGCGACATCGCGCCCCGGACGGAGCTCGCGCTCGGGCGCGTGCTGGACCGCGGTTGGACAGGCCTCCCGGCGCCTGTCCGGGCGCTGGACCTTGGCGCCGGCACAGGCGCGGTCGGGCGGTTGCTGCGCGCTCGGTTTGGCGACGCGCTGGAGCTGACCTCCGTCGACCGTATCGGCGGGCCCGGCATCATCCGGGCGAACCTCGCGCTCAAGCTGCCGGAGGTGACGGGGCGGTTCGACCTGATCGTCGCGGCGCACCTCTTGAACGAGCTCTTCGTGGAACGCTCGGCCGTCGATCGCGCGGGCCTGCGCGCGGCGCGCGTGCTCGCCTGGGTGCGCGAGCTTCTGGCGGCGGGGGGGCGCCTGATTCTGATCGAGCCGGCGCTTCGGGAGACCTCGCGCGACCTCCTGGCGGTGCGGGACCAGCTGCTCGCGGCCGGACTGCACGTCATCGCCCCGTGCTTCTTCCAGGGGCCGTGTCCAGCGCTGGCTTCGGAGCGAGACTGGTGTCACGACGCTGCGCCCGTTCCGGGACAGCGCGCCCGGGTCGACTTCAGCTATCTCGTGCTGGCGACGGAACCGCCGGCGCAGCGGCCGGCGCACGAGCGCGTCGTCAGCGATCGTCGCCCCGAGAAGGGACGCCTGCGCCTCTACGTTTGCGGCGCGGAGGGTCGGCGCGAGCTGATCCGCCTGGACCGGCACCAGTCACCCGCCAATGCGCTGCTGGACACGGTCTCCCGCGGGGCCGCGCTCTCGATCCAGAACGCGGAGCAGACCGGCAGCGCCGTGCGGGTCACGCCCGAGACGACGATCGCTTTGCCCGACCGGCAGGCTTAGGCGACGAGCGCTTCTTTTCGGCGCGCGCGTAGCAGACGACCTCGATGTTGTTGCCTTCCTTGTCCTTCACGAAGGCAGCGTAGTAGTTCGGGCCGTAGTTGGGGCGCGGGCCTGGCTGGCCGTTGTCGTTGCCGCCGGCCCCCATCGCCGCTTCGTAAAAGGCGTCGACCTCCTCGGGGTGGTCGACGCGGAAGGCGTAGTGGGCGCCTCCGCCCGCCTTCTTGTCGCGCGTGATCCAGAAGATCTTCTGATCGCCGGAGCCCATCCCGAAGGCCTCGCCGACGTCCATGTTGATCTTCATGCCGACGGCGCCAAGCGCCGCCTCGTAGAACTTCCGCGCGGCTTTCAGGTCGCGGACCGGCGCGCTGATGTGGTCCAGGCCGACGATCTTCGTGCGCTTCGCGGTGCGTGCGGGCATGCCCCGAACGTGACCAGCACCCACGCGCTGTCAAGAACGGGGCATGTCGTGGAATCCGGCGACCGTGATACGCTGATCCGGTTGCCGTCGCATCTTGCGCACGAGTGGTCGGCCCAGGGGTCGCTGCCCGTCATTGCCGTGGCGTTGCTGCCGGTGCTGTTCCTGCTGCGCCTGGTTGTGCCGGGCAGCGAGCGGGGGCGCGTGAAAGCCGGCATCTTCTTCGCCGGCAGCTACCTGGTCTGCCTGGCGGCGCTGGCGGTCTTCCACCCCCCGGTCCCCGTGGGCGGGCACCACGACTGGCTGCGCCTTCTGCCGGTGCTGCTGTTCTCGTTCGCGGTCGTCATCGTATGCGGGCTGCTGCTGTTCGACGTGGTCCTGGTCCGCCGCGAGATCCCCCGCATCCTGCGCGACCTGATGCAGGGCATCGCCTACCTCATCACGGCGCTGGTGGTCCTGACCCGGTCCGAGGTCGACGTGACCAAGGTCTTCACCGCCTCCGTCCTCACGACCGCCGTCATCGGTTTGGCGCTGCAAGAGACCCTGGGCAACGTCATGGCCGGGCTCGCGTTGCAGCTCGAGCGTGACCTGGAGATCGGCGACTGGATCAGCCTGGACGACCGCATCGCCGGTCAGATCCGCGAGATCCGCTGGCGGGCGACCACCATCGTCACCAAGAACGGCGACCTGACGCTGATCCCGAACACCGCCATCACGCGCGGCACGATCGTGAACTTCAGCCGGCCGACGACGGCACACCGACAGTGGATCCACCTGCGGGTGCACTTCCGGCATCCGCCGGCGCGCGTGCGCGAGGTGGTGCTGGAGGCGGTCCGCGCGCTGCCGTTCGTGCGGGTCGACCCGCCCCCCGACTGCATCCTGCACGAGTTCAAGGACGACGCCTGCATGTACAGCGTCCGCTACTGGATGGACGACGTCCGGCGTGACGACACGATGGACAGCGCCGTCCGCAGCGCCGTCTGGTACGCGTTTCACCGGGCCGGCATGGAGATCCCGTTCCCCTCGCGGAACGTGAACATGACCGAGATGAACGAGGACCGCGCCCGCCGAAAGGACGACGAGGAATACGCGCGACGCATCGACGCCCTGTCGCGCGTCGACGTGTTCCGGGCGCTGGACGCCGAGCGGATCGACCGGCTGTCGCGGCGCATGAAGATGCTGATCTTTGGCCCCGGCGAGACGATCCTGCGCCAGGGCGACCCGGGCGACTCGCTGTACGTCGTGCGCAGCGGAACCGTCGCCGTGCAGGTGGGCGTCGGGCCCGGCCGCAAGGACGTCGCAACACTGGGGGAAGGCCAGTTCTTCGGCGAGATGTCGCTGATGACCGGCGCCTCGCGCGCGGCAACGGTGGTCGCCAAGTCCGACGTCGACTGCTACGTCGTCGACAAGGAGGCCTTCCAGGAGATCGTCCGGGAGAAGCCCGAGCTGGCCGGCACGATCAGCGACATCCTGGCCCGCCGCCAGGTCGTCCTGGGCGAGGAGTCAGTCCCCAACATCGTGCCGACCGCCGCCCAGAAGAATCAGCTCGGCGCGAAGATCGCCTCGTTCTTCGGTCTTGGCGGCGGCGGCGTCAAGCCGCGGGGTTAGCGGCCGCGATGAGGGGTCGGACGTCGACGGCGCGCATGCCGGCGCGGCGGGCCGCTTCGAGGCCGATGTCCGTGTCCTCGTAGACCGTGCAGGTGGCGGGATCGGCGTTGAGGCGGCGCGCAGCCTCGAGGAACACGTCCGGCTCCGGCTTGTGGTGGGCGGTGTCCTCAGCGGCGACGATGGCGCCGAACCAGTCCGTGATCCCCAGCGCCTCCAGCGAGCGCATGACGACGCGCCGCACACCGCCCGAGCCGATGGCCAGCGGCCCCTCGGCGCGGTGCCGGCGGGCCAGCTCCAGGACCGGGGCGATGGCGTGGATCCCTTCCGGGGCCAGGCTGTCGAAGTAGGCCTGCTCTTTCTCGAGCGAGATGACCTGGGGGTCCAGCGACAACCCCGCCTCCTGGATCAGCAGGGCGGCGATCTTCGTCGTCGGCACGCCGCCCATCGCGTAAAAGCGCGCCTCCGGGAAGGACAGCCCGTACTTTCGCGCGACGGCGGTCCAGGCGACGAAATGGGCGGGCATCGTGTCGGCGAGCGTGCCGTCGAGGTCGAAGATGAAGGCGCGGGCGGGTCGTTCCATTGGGCGCCGGAACTCTGAAAACATTGGTGGTGTCCTGTCAAGCGTGCGCGGACACTTCCTGGCGTTCCGCGCGCGTCGTGTAAAATCGGGCAAAGCGCGTGCCGAGCTGTCCCATCTGCCAGACCGACTATCCGCCCGGGGCGGAGACGTGCCCGCGCGACGGGGCGGCGCTGACCGGTACCGTGCAGGGTGAGGTTGGAAGCGCGCCGACGCTGCCCGGGCCCGCCACGCCTGCTGGGACGAACACGCCCATCATGACCGCTGGCGCAGCGGCTTCGCCCGCGCTGGCGGCGGCCGCTGACCCGCAGTTCGATTCATTGATCGGCGTCGCGCTGGCCGGCCGGTACGAGGTGGTGCGGCGGATCGGCGAAGGCGGGATGGGGGCTGTTTACGAAGCGCGCCACACGTTGATCGGCAAGCGCGTCGCCGTGAAGGTGCTGCTCGAGAAGTTTCACGCCAAGAGCGACTTCGTCGCGCGGCTGCTGCAAGAGGCACGGCTGGCCGGCTCTATCGGGCACGAGCACATCGTCGACGTGACCGACTTCGGCACCACGGAGGACGGCCGATCCTTCGTCGTGATGGAGTTCCTGGACGGCGAGTCGCTGGCCGAGCTGGAGCGGCGCGAGGCGCCGCTGCCCATCGACCGCAGCCTGCGCATCGCGCGCCAGGCCGCCAGCGCGCTGGGCGCCGCGCACGCGAAGGGGATCTTCCACCGCGACGTGAAGCCCGAGAACATCTATCTGATCCGCCGGGCCGAGGCCGACTTCGTCAAGGTGGTCGACTTCGGCATCTCGAAGGCGGTGAAGCCGGGGGGCGACGAGGGGGCCGAGAGCTACCGTTTGACCCACACCGGTCTGCTGCTTGGAACGCCGCTCTACATGTCGCCCGAGCAGGCGCGGGGCGAAGAGGACCTGGACCATCGGGTCGACATCTGGGCGCTGGGCGTGCTGCTTTATGAATGTTTGACCGGGGAGGTGCCGTTCCGCGCCAACAACTACCTGCAGATCATCTCGCAGGTTTTGACGCACGAGCCCCCCTCGCCGGCAGTTCTGCGCCCGGAGCTGGGGATCCCCGACGCGGTCGACGCCGTCGTGATGCGGGCGATCGAAAAGGACCGGACCCGGCGCTACCAGACGATGGGCGAGCTGGAACGCGACCTGGAACGCCTGCTGGCCGGCGATCAGAACGTCGGGTTTCCGCCGGCCGTTCCGGGCGCATCCGTCACCGCCCCCGCGCCGCGGTGGCCGCTGGTCCTGACAGCGGGGATCTTGCTGGCCGGCGGCGTGTCGCTGGCGGTGCGGCGGCCCGCGGCGCCCATGCACGCGCCGGCACCGACTCCATCCGCACCCGCCGTGGTCGTCCCGAGTCCCGCGCCGGCCGAGGCGGTGGCGGTGCCGCCCGTGGCGCCGCCGCCGGCGGAACCGGCCCACCCCCCGCGCCGCGCGCACCGGCTGGATCGGCGCGCGGCAAAGCCGGCGCCGTCGCCCGCGGCCAACTCCGAGGCGGCCGAGTCGGTCAGACGGGGTGTGCTCCCCTCGGGCTCGCGCGAGGCCTACCCGGACAAGTGACCCGGTTGCGCCGGCTGGTGGTGATCGCCCTGCTGTTGGTGGGCGGCGGGACTCGCGTCGCGCGCGCGGACGACGCGACCGCGGCCGCGCGCTCGCACTACGAGATCGGGCTGCAGCTCTTCGACGCACGCGAGCACGAGCAGGCGCTGATCGAATTTTCGCGCGCCAACGACCTCAAGAGCCGGCCGGCGGCCCTGTTCATGATGGCGCAGTGCCAGTACTTGCTCGGGCGCCTGAAAGAGGCGCGCGCCAACTATCAGCGGTACGTCGAGGAGAACCCGCAGGGCGAGTTCTCCGCGCTGGCCCGGGACCGCGTCAGCGCCATCGATCGCCGCCCCAGCACGTTCGTCATCAACGCGGTCCCGGACGACGTGACGGTGCGGATCGCGCCCGCCGCCGACATGCGCAACGTCGTGGCGACGGGGCAGGCGCCCAACAACTTCTCGGTGCCGCGGGGACGCTATCGCGTCGACGTCACGAAGGAGAAGTACCAGGGGCAGACGCGCATCGTCGACATCGACCTGGCCGAGACCAAGCCGCTGTTCTTCAAGCTGGAGCCGATTCCGGCCCGCCTGACGATCGAGACATATCCCCCCGGCGCCACGCTGTACGTGAACGGCAACCGCGCCCGGAACCCGTATCGCCAGGAGCTGGCGCCGGGGCCGGTCGAGGTCTTCGCGGAGGCGCCCAACTACATCGCGCGCTCGATCGACCTGACGCTGGCCGCCGGTGCGAACGAGCAACTGACCGGGAACGCGCGTCTCACGCTGGCGTACCGGCAGCGCTCGGGGCGCCCCGAGCTGCTGGGGGCCGCCACCGTGGTCGGCGGGCTCTTCGGCGCCGGCGCGGTCGTCGCCGCGATCGGCGGCGCGTTCCAGGATCGCAACGTGTCGTCGGTGCTGCTGGCCAGCGGCGGCGCCATCGCGGGCGGCATCGTCGGGCTGCTGGTCGCGACGCCGCTGGTGCCCCAGTACATCCCCGACAACAAGGCCTTCTTCATCATGGGCGGGATGTGGATTGGCCTCGTCGACGGCACGCTGATGGGCATCGTCGGCCAACAGATCGACACCGCCAGCGACAGCTTCCAGGCCCCATGCCCGGGGCCGCATCCCTGCCGCGGCTCGTTGGGCGATGAACTGCGCGCCGGCTTCTACGGGAGCGTCCCGGGCTTGGCCGTGGGGTTGACGAGCGGCGTCCTGTTGCGCAACCGCGCGCCGACCTACGGGCGGGTCGCGATGATCCAGAGCGCGGCGCTGGGCGGCGCATTCGCCGGCGCGCTTGCGCAGATCGCTTTCAGCTGGGAGCCCTACGGAAGCGGCTGGGGATACACCGTTCGCGAAACCTCCAAACCAACGGACACGACCGACTACACATGTGTGACGGTAGGCACGAAGACGAGCTGTGGATTCCCGGAGAAAAGCGTCATGGACTTGATGCCGGGAGCTCTCATCGGTTTGAATGTCGGGTTGGCGGCCGGACTGCTGGGTGCATACCTGCCGGATCAGAGCGAATACGGGCCCACTTGGCAGCGCGTGCTTCTGGTCGATGCCGCCGTCGTCGCTGGTGGCGTGGCCGGTGCGACCATCGGCTGCGTCGCGAACCCGAGCTGTCTCAACCAGGTACCGAACCCGCGCGATAGGTCCATCGCCGCCGGCGCCGCGCTGGTGGGGGCCGCGGTGGGGTTCGTGGGCGGCGTGCTGGCGACCCACCACGTCGGCGAAGAGCCTTCCGCGCGCGACGCCGCGTCGTCGATGCCGATGGCGACGTTCGCGCCGATGCGCGCGGTGGACGGGTCGATGATCCCGGCCGTCGCCGCCCTGGGATCCTTCTAGTACAATCGCGGGGATGGCCGCGTCCCTGCGCGAGGCGTTCGTGGTCGAGGCGGTCCGGACGCCTGTCGGGCGGCACCGCGGCGCGCTGGCCGAGGTTCGTCCAGACGATCTGGGCGCGCTCGTGATCGCGGAGGTCGTGCGGCGGGCCGGGGCCGATCCGGCGGCAATCGATGACGTCGTGCTCGGCTGCGCGAACCAGGCCGGCGAGGACAACCGGAACGTCGCCCGGATGAGCGCGCTCCTGGCCGGGCTGCCGGTGACAGTGCCGGGCGCGACCGTGAACCGCCTCTGCGGCTCGGGCCTGCAGGCGCTGGTGGACGGCGCGCGGGCGATCGCGACGGGCGAAGCCGACCTGGTCGTCGTCGGTGGCGTCGAGTCGATGACGCGCGCGCCGCTGGTGATGGCAAAGGCGCGCGAGGCGTTCGCGCGCGGCGACGTGACGGTCCACGACAGCACGCTGGGCTGGCGGTTCGTGAACCCGCGCCTGGAGGCGCTTCACGGCACGCACCCGCTGGGCGAGACCGCCGAGCTGGTCGCCGAGCTGCACCACGTCTCGCGCGAGGAGCAGGACGCGTTCGCGCTGGAGAGCCAGCGCCGCTGGGCCGCCGCCCAAGCCGCCGGCAAGTTCGCCGACGAGCTGGTGCCCGTCGAGCTCCCGGGTGGCCGCGGTGGTGCCGCGCGCCGGTTCGAGGTCGACGAGCACCCGCGTCCCGCGACGACCGCCGCCGAGCTGGCCGCGTTGAAGCCCGCCTTCCGCAAAGCGAACGGCACGGTCACCGCCGGCAACTCGTCCGGAATCAACGATGGTGCGGCGGCGCTTCTGCTGGCGTCGGCGGCCGGTCTCGCGCGCCTGGGTCGCGCGCCGCGGGCCCAAGTCGTGGCGTCCGCCGTCGCGGGCGTCGCGCCGAAGCACATGGGACTGGGACCGATCCCGGCCACACAGAAGCTGCTGTCGCGCGCCGGCCTGCGCGCAGACCAGCTGGATCTCGTCGAGCTCAACGAAGCGTTCGCCGCCCAGGCGATCCCGTGCGTCCGCGAGCTGCACCTCGACCCCGCGCGCGTGAACGTCAACGGCGGCGCGATCGCAATCGGGCACCCGCTGGGCGCTTCGGGCGCGCGGCTGGCGACGGCGCTGGTCCACGAGCTTGGTCGCCGCGGCGCCCGCTTCGGTCTGGCGACCATGTGCATCGGCGTCGGGCAAGGAATTGCCGTCGTGCTGGAGCGGGTTTGAGCGAGCGGTCCCCGGCCGCCGACACGGGCCCGGACGCGGGCACGGTCTTGGCCGCCGTTGCCCACGAGTTCAAGAACGCGCTCGCCCCGCTGGGAATGACGCTGCAGATGATCGAACGGCAGGTGAAGGCCGGGCAGCCAGTCGTCGCGGAGGACCTGGCCTTTTCACGCGCCCAGGTGCGGCTCTTATCGGGGCTGGTCGACGATTTGCTGGATCAGGCGCGCGTCGATCTGTCCGCGCTGCCGTTCCGTCCCACGCCCGCCGACGTGCGCGCGGTCGTAGAAGAGGCGGTCGGCGCTTTTCGCCGCGCCAACCAGACGCCAGTCGTCGCGGATCTGCCCGACGCGCCGCTGAACGTCGTGCTGGATCCCACCCGGATGCGGCAGGTCCTGGCCAACTTGCTGGAAAACGCCGTCCGGTATGCGCCGCCCGGGTCCCCCGTGACCGTGCGCGTTCGGCCTGCGCCCGGGCCCGTTGCGCGCATCGAGGTGTGCGACCGCGGGCCGGGCCTCAGCGCCGGCGACAAGAGCCGCGTTTTCGATCGGTTCGTGCGGGGGGCCGCGGCCCAGGGAACCAGCGGCCTGGGGCTGGGCCTCTACCTCTGCCGCGCCATCGTCGACCAGCACGGCGGTCGCATCGGCGTCGACACCGCCCCGGGCGCGGGTTGTACTTTCTGGATCGAGCTGCGAACGTCCTAGACGCAGCAACAAGGGGCGCGGCCGGGGTCTTGCCCGGGTCGCATTTGGTCGTTATTCTGATTCCTCCGACGGAGAGACCTTGCCGCGCGATCCGAAAATCACCCCTATCACGCGACACGAGCCGCGCACGTTCTATGCGACGCGCGTGACGCGCACCCAGGCCGGCGAGTCGTGGGACCTCTGGTCGGTCGAGGATGGCCGCCGTATCGGCTTTCTTTCCGTCGTCGACGACGGGCATGTGGTTTATGCGCTGGCGACGGTGAAGCGCGGGACCTCGCACGAAGAGGTCGCCGACCTGGTCGAGGGTTTTTTCACCCCGTCCTCGACGGACGCCCACAATCGAGAGATCATCATCTCGGACTATGACGAAGAGCCCGAGATGCTGGAATCGGACATACGCCAGAGCTAGGGGCCGCGGTCTTTGACCGTCGCGGGTGTCGTCCCCGGCGGGCTGTTCGGTGCGCTCACGCCGTTCGACGAGCGGGCAGCCGACGAATTGTTCGGGCGCGCCGACGAAGTGTCGCTCCTCGATCGCTTGCTGTCCGGTGACGCCCGGCTGGTCGTCTTCACGGGGCCGTCCGGCGTGGGCAAGACCTCGGTCCTGCGGGCGGGGCTCGCCCCCGCGCTGGCGCGGCGCGGGGTCGCCGCGCTGGTCCTGGGCTCCTACCAGGACCTCGAAAGAGAGCTGGTGCGCGAGACGAGCCGCCTCGGGATCGCCCCGCCCGTTCCCGGGCAGGACGTCGGCGACTACCTGGGCAGCATCGCGCGCGACGCCAAGGGGGGGCTGGTCCTGGTCTTCGACCACCTCGAGGAGGCGCTGTCACCCGACGGGACGTTCGTGGGTGTGGATCTGTCGGCGCTGGCGGCGCAGGTCATCGAAGAGGGCGGGGGGATGCTGCGCATCGTTCTGTGCACGGACGACGTGGCCTTCGCGCGCCTCGAGCCGCTGCGGACGGCTCTGCGCAACAAGATTGGCGCCCGCGCGTCGACGGCCCTGCCGAAGCTGTCCGAGGCCAAGACCGCGGAAATCCTCGAGCGCAGCGCCGTGCAGTCCGGCACCGCCTTCGAAAACGGGCTGGCGGCGGCGGTCGCGGCGGACCTGTGCCGCGACGGGCCCTGCCGGGCGATCGACATCCAGATCGTCGCGCGGGCGATCGCCGACTTGCGCCTGGGTTCGCTGCGCCGGTACCGGCGCAGCGGTGGCGCGTCCGTGCTGCCGTCCGTGTGGCTGGATCGCGTGGCGGCCGACTGTGGCGGCGCCATCGCGCGGCGGGCGCTGATCGCCGCGGCCACCCAGGGCGCCGTCGAGCCGGACGATCTCGGGGCCCGCACCCGCAACGGCGGTGACCCGGGCGCCGATGCGCTGGCCGGGCTTCGCGCGCGCGGGTTGATGGTGACCACGCCACGGGGCCGGCGTGAGGTCTACGTGCTGGCGCACCCGGCGCTGCGCGAGGTGGTGCTGCAGGCGACGCTGGCCGACCGCGCGCGTACGGTGCTGGCGCGCCGGACGCTGGCCCAGCGGCGCGCCGCTGGCGAGCGGTTGCGGCTTGCCGAGCTGGTCACGGTCGGCCGCTCGCTGCGGGGCATGCTGGGCGCGGACGATCGGCGCACGGTGACGCGCAGCCTGGTCGCGGTCGGCGTGCGCGCCGGGCTGGCGGTCGTGCTGGTCGTGTTGATCGTCGTCGCGTTGTTCGCTGATTCACGGCGCGCCTACACGCTGGCGCTGGACCCGCCGAACGCCGGGGGCGCCGCCCGCATCGTCGTCCGACTGGGGCGGCGGCGGCTCTCGTTCCTGGACTTCATGCCCAATCGGCCGCCGCTGGGGTCGATCATGGCCGACACCGGCTACACCGCCGCGGCGCTCTCGCGGGACACCGTCGCCCGCATCGCAGCGGGGAGCGCGACCGGCAGGCTGGACGGGGGCGGCGGCGGCCGACACGTGCCGGGTTGGCTGCGTGACGTGCTGAACGGGCTGCGTCCCGTGCCGCGCGGGATCGCCAAGGCGCTGCTCGGCGATCCGGACGGCGTCGCGGCCCTGAAGCAGGCGTTCGCCGATCCCGCCACACGCGGCGAGATCCTGTCGACGCTGGCGGTGATCGGGCGCGGTGGCGCGGGCGAGGACGAGATCCTGGCGGACGCGCTGGCGGATCGCTCGCCCGAGATCCGACGGCGGGCGGTTCAGATCGCGGCGCGCATCGATCGGCGCCAGGCCGAGGGCAAGGGGGACATCCGTACCGCGGCGGGCGCACACGCGGCGCTTCTGCGCGGGGCGCTGGCCGATGCGTCGGCAGACGTGCGCGCGGCGGTGCTGCAGGAAGCCGCCACCCTGCCGGCGGCCGAAGCAGCCGGGATCGTCACGCTGGCGCTGCGGGACACCGATCCGGCGCTGCGGCGCCGGGCCGAGGCGGAGACCGACACGCTGGCCGCGCAGGCGCCGGGGCCAGTGCTGGAGTCGTTGCTCGAGGTGTTGCAGAGCCCGGACGCGGCCGCGCGGCGATCGGCGCTGACGCTGTTCGAGACGATCGCGACGCGCGCACCGGCGGCCTCGGCGAACGCGCTGGTCAAGGTCGCCAGCAACGAGAAGCTGTCCGACGAGGTGCGGGTGGCGGCGCTGGCGATCCTGCGCCGTTCGGGTCCGCCGCCCGCGACGTTGAAGCCGGTCCTGGACAAGGCGATCCGGCCCGATGCCTCGCCGCGCTTGCGGGCGGCGGCGCTGCCCCTCTACGCGCGCCTGATTTCGCCGGCCGAGGCTGAAGAGCTGGCGCGCGCCGACATGAAGGGTCCGCCGGCCGCCCGTGCCGCCAGCGCCGCGATCTGGGGCGCCATCGCGGGCGTGCGTCCGGAGGACGCGGTCAAGCCGCTGAAGGGGATGCTGTACGACCCGTCAGCGGACGCGCGCGTCGAGGCTGCCCGTGCGTTCGGCTTCTTGCGCCGCGACGGGCTCGAGCTGACGGACAAGGCGCTGAAGGACCCCAGCCCGGACGTCGAGCGCGCGGCGATCGAGTCGGCGCTGACGCTGTCGGCGCAGAGCCCGGGACCGGTCGCCGACATGCTGGGCCGCTCGATGAAGACGGTGCGCCCCGCCGTCCGTCGCAACGTGGTCGAGGCGCTGGCTCGCCTCGGCGAGAAGCAGCCGGCCGCCGCGCTGCCGCCGCTGGCCCACGCGATCAAGGACGGCGACGTCCCGACCCGGGTGGCCGCGGTGAACGGGCTATGCGCGATCGCCCGCAGGAACGGCGGGCCGGCGTCGCCCTATCTGCGCATCGCGTCTCGCGACGACCACGAAGAGGTGCGGACGGCGGCCGCAGGTTGCCTGGGCGACGTCGCCGCCGCCGATCCGAAGGGTGCGGCGCGCATGGCCGCCGAGCTCGCCGACGCGGAGCAGCCGGCGGTCCGCGCGGCGGTCGCGCGGGCGTTGGGCAAGGTGGGGGGCGCCACAGCCGAGCTGGCGTTCCCGACGCTGATCAAGTTGATCGGCGACCCGAACCGCGACGTGCGCGCCGGCGCCGAGCAGGCGTTCTCGTCATTGGCCGGGACCCTGCTGGCGCCCGGCAACGCCGCCGGGATCCGCCATGCGGGCGACGCCGAGCGTGCGCTGACGGTCGCGCTGGGACAGGGCGATCCGGCCGAGCGGCAGGCGATCGTCGGGGCTGCTGCGGAAGCTGGATTGTGGGGGCTCGTCAAGCAGGCCGCCCGCGACGGCGACGAGAGCGTCCGGGTCGAGGCGGTGCGCGTGGCCGGCCGCCACGCGGCGGGCGGCGCCGGCACGCCTGCCGCGCTGGAGATCGCGCACGCGGCCGTCGAGGATCGGTCCGACCTGGTTCGAAGCGAGGCCGTCCGTCTGCTGCCCGGAACGGCGGCCGGTGGCGCGCGCGACACGCTGCCCACCTTCGAGGCGATGCTGCGCGGGGGCGATCCCGCCACGCGGGCGGCGGCCATTGCCGGCATCGGCGAGCTGCCCGATCCGGGCGAGGCCGGCTTCGCGCTGCTGGGCGAGGCGATGCAGTCGCGCAGCGAGGCCGTGCGCGCGGCCGCGGCGCGGGCGCTGGGGCGGCTGGCGGCGCGCGCCCCCGAACGCGCCGGCCCCCTCCTGGAAAAGGCCGTGCGCGATCCCGCTTACGACGTGCGCAGCGCGGCCCTGCCGGCGCTGGCCGTCGTCTGGGCGCGCACGCTGGATGCGCGCACGCTGGGCCGTACGCTGGTGTCGGCGGACGACGACAGCACGCGCCGGTTCGTCGCGCTGGAGGCGCTGGTCGCGCTGGGACAGCGGACCTCCGCCACCCCGGCCGAGCGAAGCGCCGCCCGCGCCGAGCTGGCGCGCCTCGCCGACGGTGCACCGGCGCTGGCCCGCCTCGCCGCTCAGATCGGCCGCAGCTTCGCCGACGCGCCGGTCGCCGACGTGAACGCCTTCATCGAACGCTTGTTCGGGGGCTGACCCCGCCTGGGCGACCTAGCCGCAGGTGACGCAGAGGCCGTCGCCGGTCCAGCCGTCGGAGCAGATCACCTCGCGCCCGTGATCGTAGTGGGCGTCGAAGAACTGCCGGAACGCGGTCGGGTCGAAGCAGTTCGACTTCAGCGTCCACCCCCACGCCGTGGCCGCGAATCGGGCGTCGAGACTCGGATCCGGCATCAAGATGATGCGGTTCTTCCGCAGCGACGCACCGCAGTTCGGGTCCAGCGGGAGGGCGTCGATGAACGACTGAATGGCGGCGACGTCCCCCGCGCACCCCTGCGGGCAGTTGTAGACGACGATCATCGCGCCGTGCTCGAGCGAGTGAACGAGGTTTCCCCAAGGCACCGGGCTGCTGTACGTCTGGTACGCGGCCCAGCAGCTGTAATGGTTCCCGGACGAAGGCGGGTTCGTCTGGTACGTCACCGGCTGGGTGCAGGGGACGTGCGTCGCGCCTTCGTCCGCGTGCTGCTCGAGGGTCGACACGCACTGCTGGCCGTCGATTGCGCTGTCGATGACGACGGTCGCGTCGGTCAGCGGCGCCGCGTCGCGCCCGCCCTGGCTCGCGGGCAGCCCGGCGCTGCAGGCGACCAGCAGCGTGGCCAGGCTAGCGACGGCGACTGGACATGGCACGGTCGATTTCACGCTGGCTCTCCCTCTTCTTGCTGTCTTCGCGCTTGTCCCAGCTCTGCTTGCCGTGGACCAGCGCCAGTTCTGCCTTCACGCGCCCCTTCTTCTCGTAAAGGGAGAGCGGGACGATCGTGCTCCCCTTTTCGCGGATCTTTCCGGCCAGCCGGTCGATCTCGCGGCGGTGCAGCAGCAGCTTCCGCTTGCGGCGCGGCTCGTGGTTGCGCATGTGGGCCTGCGTGTAGACGCCGATCTCCATCTGGTGCAGCCAGGCCTCGCCCTTGTCGACGTCCGCGAAGGCGTCGACCAGCGTGACCTTACCGTCGCGGATCGATTTCACCTCCGAGCCGGCCAGCACCAACCCGGCCTCCAGCGTCTCTTCGACGTGGTACTCGTGCCGCGCGCGCTTGTTGCGCGCCAGCACCTTGACGTCCTCGCCGGGCGTCGCCTTGGCCATCCCCGAAGAGTACAATGCTGGCACCGGGTTTGCCTGGTCGAGACCCATGCGACGCCGTCTCCTGTTCGGGCTGTGGGGTTTGGTCGGGCTCTGTTCGACGACGAGCTGCTCGTTCCTGTTCGTCCATGGCCCGCCGCCCGACCACCAGCGGCTGCCGTACTTCGATTGCTCTACCAGCAACGTTCTGCCGGTTCTCGACGCGCTTTACGGCGGGCTGGCGGCAGCTGCGGCCGTGGCGGCGGGCACCGGCAGCCAAGAGTTCAACAGGCCCTCGGACACCTGGGTGCTGGGCGCCGAGGCCGCGCTCGTCGGTGCTTCCGCGGTGTACGGCTTCAGCAAGACCTCCGATTGCCGGCAGGCCCAGTCGGCGATGCTCAAACGCGCCGCCACGCAGCCGGTCGGCGGCCCCAGCTTCGGACCAGCGGCTGCACCTACGTTTGCCCCGCCAGGCGCACCTGCAGTCGATCCGTGGACGGGACGGCCTCTCGGGACGCCCGCGCCTCCCCCGCCCGCGCCAGCTCCGTGACCGCGTCGACTTGTCGCGGCGCGCTATCGAGGGACTGACATTTGTGTCCGATATTGGGCACTGGACGGCACAGTGATGCACAACGCGCCCGGGAAACGGCACCACGCGCGGGCGTCTTTGGTTCGACGAGAAATGGTCTTTCGATTGCACGACGAGAACACGACGACCGGATCGCCGTTCCTACCCAAGAGGAAACCCCGCCCATGATCATTGCCTCCCGCCGTGTACGCCCCGCGCTTCGAACGTTGTGTCTCTCCGTCGCGCTCGCCGGAATGGGCGCGTCCGTCGCACATGCGGCGCCCGCGCCACGGTTGCAGACCGTCGCCGTGCTGCCCGTCACCGGCGACAATGTCTCACCCGAGATCCTCTCGGCGGCCGACGACATTCTGAAGGACCACCTGCAGCGGGCCGGCGTCTATGCGGTCGTGGAGGCGCCGCGCACGCAGCCGGCGGCAGCGCCGGGCGTTCCGCCGATGCCGCCGCCCCCCGTGCAGGAGCCGACGGCGGCCGCCGCCGCTCAGATCGGCGCCTCGCTTGGCGCGGAGCTGTCCGTCCTGGTGCGGCTCACCCACTTCGGCAACTCGGCGCGGCTCCGTCTGACGGCGTACGCGACGGGGACCGCCCAGGTCGTCTACTGGGACAGCATCCTCATCAACGGCGGCCCCGACGAGCTGGACGTCGCGATTCAGCGCCTGGTGAACGGCATGAAGACGGGCAAGCCGGTGCGCGACAGCGCGGAGCTGGAGACCGTCACGGACAAGGAGAGCCAGCGTCTCAACAAACGCGAAGCGAACAAGTCGTTTGGGCTGCGTCTCACGATGCTGCTGCCGTTCAACGCGGAGGACGGGAAGTTCGAGGCGGTCACCGCCGGTGGCCTGTTCTGGCTCTACGACGCGCGCAGCTGGATGGCCGACGTGGCCGTCGACATCGGTGGCGGCGCCAACGGAAGGTTCTTCGCCGACGCGGCGCTGGGCGCCTATTACCCGCTGCTGCGCGAGGACTTCACCCCTTACGTCGGCGGCCAGGTGCGCTGGGCCGAGATGACGCTGGGTGGCTCCGGTGCGGGCGGCCTGACGTTGCAGCCGACCATCGGCATCCTGCTGGGGCGGCTCTCGTCCGTGCAGATTCGCGTCGAGGGCGGCTACTTCTTCAACACCTACGGCGAGGACGGCAAGACGTACTACGACTCGACCGGCACGCTGGTCAGCTCCAACGGCGAGAAACACTACGGTCGCGGCTTCGTCTTCTCGGCAGGCATCGGCTTCTAGCGTTCACACCGCACGTGCCAGCGACAGCACGTGCACGCTGCGGGCGCCGGCGCTGACCAGCGGGTCGGCGCAGGCGCTGAACGTGGCGCCGGTAGTGAACACGTCGTCGACCACCAGCACGCGGCGGCCGCGCACGCGGGCCGGTTCGTCGACGGCGAAAGCACCGGCCACCGCTGCCAGCCGCGCGGCCGGCCCGGCGCGGCCCAATTCCGGCGTGGGCCGCGTCCGCTGAAGCAGGTGTGGTTCCATTCGCGGCAGCGGTCGGCGTGTCGACAGGGCGCGCGCGGCTGACAGCGCCGCCAGCGCCCAGCGGGCCATCTCCAGTGCTTGGTTGAATCCGCGCGCCCGCAGCTTGGACGGGTGCAGCGGCACCGGGACGACGGCGTCGCCGCTCTCGAACTGTCCCCGCGCCAGCGCCTCCGCCATCGGCTGCGCGAGGATCCGCGCGAGCCGCCGCCCCATGTCGCGCCGGCCGCCGTGCTTCATCCGCACCAGCGCCTCCGCCAGCGCTTCGCCGTACTCGAACCCGCTGGTCGCCGCCCCGAACGGAAACGGCACCCGCCGGCAGGTGGCGCAGCGGCCCGTGTGATCCTGATCGTTCGGCAAAGCGCACCCGGGGCAGGCGCCCACCATCGGGTTGATCGACAAGTTGCAGGCACCGCAGAAGAGCGCCTCGTCCGGGATCGCCCGGTCGCACGCCGCGCACCCGGCCGGCCAGACGGTCTGCAGAACTTCGCCGCCCATCCAAGACAAAAACCCCATGCGCCGTTGTCGGCACATGGGGTCCGTCTGTTGCGCGTGGCCCCGGAAGGGCGCGCGCCTCACCTCACTCGGGCGCGTACAGGCCGCGGCGAAGGTAGGTCGGCTTGTCGAACTCCGACTCTTCCACGCCCAGCTCGTCCTGCGGGCGCTGCGGCGGCGCCTGGCCGCCGGCCCGACGAACCAACGGCGCGGTGCCGGCGTTCTGCGGCCGGATGACCGGGCGGTCGATCCGCTCGGCGGGGGTCCACTCGCTGCCGTTGCCGATGGGGGCGGGCGACATCAGGGCGGCGGGCGGAACCTGCTCCATCTGCAGGTAGAAGTCGTCGGTGTTGATGTTTTCGACCGGCTCCGGCGCCGAAGCCCGCACCGACGGGACGGAATAGCCGCCGCGCGGGGTCGGGTGCGACGGCTGCGGCCACGGCACCGCCTGCTGGGACGGCATGGTCGCCTGAACCGCTTGCATCGCCGCGGCCTGCATCGGCAACGCCATCTGCCCCTCGCGCCCGCGCACGGCGCCGCGCGACGGCGTCGGCATCGGCTGTTCGTGAGCGTGCGAGTTGAAGCCGGTCGCGATGACGGTGATGCGGACCTCGTCGCCCGCGTGGGCGTCGATGACCGAGCCGAAGATGATGTTCGCGTCGGGGTCGGCCGCCTCGGCGATGAGGCTGCAAGCCTCGTTCATCTCGGCCAGCGTCAGGTCCGGGCCGCCCGTGATGTTCAGCAGGATGCCCGTCGCGCCGTTGATCGAGACGTCCTCGAGCAGCGGCGAGCTGATCGCCTGCTGCGCCGCCTCGGTCGCGCGCTTGTCGCCGCGCCCGATGCCGGTCCCCATGAGTGCCCGGCCCATGCCGGTCATGATGGTCCGCACGTCGGCGAAGTCGACGTTGATGAGGCCGGGCGCGATGACCAGGTCGCTGATGCCGCGAACGGCGTTCAGGCAGACGTTGTCGACCATCGCGAACGCGTCCTTCAGCGTCATCTTCATGCCGGCCAGCGACACCAGCCGGTCATTCGGGATGACGATCAGCGCGTCCACCGCCTTGGCCAGCTCGTTGATGCCCGAGCCAGCCTTCTTCTTGCGCTGCGAACCCTCGAAGGCGAACGGCTTCGTGACGACACCGACGGTCAGCGCGCCCACGTCTCGCGCGATCTCCGCGATGACGGGCGCCGCGCCCGTGCCGGTGCCGCCGCCCATTCCGGCGGTCACGAACACCATGTCGGCGCACTGCAGCGCTTCGGCCACGCGCGACGCGTCTTCCAGCGCCGCCGCACGGCCGATTTCCGGGTTCGCCCCGGCTCCCAGGCCCTTCGTCAGGTTGCGGCCGAGATGCACCTTGATGCCGGCCATGCTGGCCTCCAGCACCTGGCAGTCGGTGTTGGCCACGATGAAGTCGACGCCTTCGACGCCGGCCTCGATCATCGTGTTCAACGCGTTGCCGCCGCCACCACCCACGCCAATCACCTTGATGACGGGACGGCCTGGCCCCTGAGCTTCGTCGTCAAATTCGAGCATTGAGCCTCCTCCCCATCGATCCCATGGGTCGACGGTCCACGCTAATTTTTTGCTTCTTTTCGTCGTGCTTTTTAGTGGCCCTGAACATTTGAACGGGTGCGATGTGAAGCACAAGCGGGCGGACGGCGTTAAAACATCGCGGTGAGGCGCGTCCCCGGATCCCAGATCGCGTTGATGGCGGCGATCGTGTTGTCGATCGCCCCGTCGGGGTGGGCGGCTTCGCGTGCACCCGATTCGCGAGAGCGCCACACGCGACCACGCGCGCTCGCCTTCAACCCCGACGACGGTTTGCTGTACGTCGCGCTCTCGACAGCGGATCGCATCGCCGTCGTCGTGCCGGGTTCGTCGCCCCGGCTGCGGACGACCTTGCCCATCTGTCGGTTTCCGCAAGCGGTCGCACCACTGCCTCGCGGTGGCGCGCTGGTCGCTTGCCGGTTCGATCGCGGGCTGCGCCGGGTCAACGCGTCGGCGGGCGGCTTCGTCGTGCAAAAGGTGGCACCCGGGCTTCTGGCGGGCGCGCGCGGGCTGGCGGTCACGGCGGACGGACGGTTCGCCTACGTCACGTCGCCGGCGCTGGGCGGGGTGGCAGTCGTGTCACTGGAAACGGGCGCCGTGCTGCAAGAGCTCGCCACCGGCATCGCGCCCCGTGCAATCCGGCTGATCACCATGGACCGACATCTCCTCGTCGCCGTCAGCAACTTCATCGACCACACCGTCACCATTCATCGCGCCGGCGCCGACGGCCGTCTCAGCCCCGCCTTTCAGACGATCCGGACGGCGGCACCCGTGCTGGATGTCGCGGCCACGGGGGCGGGCGGCTTGTGGCTGCTGAGCCACGAAGATAGGCCGGTGTCGCGCGCCCGTGGTCCGGTCGAGGGGCTCGACAGCGGCATCATCCGACTGAACATCGCGCACGATCCGGGACCGGGCGTGCGGCCGTTCGTGAACCTGGGCGACCGGACCCTGCCGGTGATCGAGCTGGAAGCAGCGGCTGTGAACGGCGCCGGTACCGTTGCCATCACGGGCGCCGGCAGCGACAACCTGCTCCTGGCGCGTGCCGGGGATCAGGACCTGCGGGAGGCGATGACAGTCGCCGTCGGGGCGAATCCGTCGGCCGTCGCCGCGCTGCCGGACGGCCGGTTCGTGACCGCTGACCGGCTGAGCGACACGCTGACGTTCGTGACCTCCGATGCCCAGGTGCAGGCGACCCTGTCTGTCGGTGAACCCACGCGCCCGTCGCCGGCCGAGCAGGGGGAGTTGTTGTTCTACAGCCGGGCGCTGGTCCCCCACAACGTCGCGGCGGGGCCGCTGTCGCTCTACACCTGCGCGGCCTGCCACGCCGACGGCGACCGGGACGGACGGTTGCATCCCGCCAAGCAGAACCGCTTCTTCTCGACGACGCTGACCTGCCGCGGGCTGGCCAGGACCGCGCCGTTCCTGCGGCTCGGCAACCAGGCGACGCTGGCCGTCTTCGCCGACAACATCGTCTCGACCCACGCCCAGGGAGCCGAGCGCGATCCGGCGCATTTCGCCGACTACCCGGTGACCCTGCGCGTCCGCGACCGCCGGGGCGATGACATCTGGCGCGCGCGCACGTTGTCTCCGACCGCGGTGCGAGCCGCGCTGGCCGCCTACATGGCCGCCATCCCGCCCGAACCTTCGCCGTTCGTGGAGCCCGGGGCCCGCGCGCTGGACCCGCAAGCGCGCCAGGGGCTGGCGCTGTTCCGCGATCGCTGCGCCGGTTGCCACCGGCTCGTGGGCGACAGCGCGCGCGCCGACCACGTGCCGGACGGCCGGCTGGAAGCGCGGCTGCTGGCCGGCCAGGTCGCGCTGACAGCGGCCGGGCGCATGGACGTGGGGACCCCGGTGCTGGGCGAGGGCGGCAACAACCCGCCGTCCCTGCGCGGCGTGTGGGAAGCCGCCCCCTACTTCAGCGACGGCAGCGCCCGTACGCTGGATGAAGCCCTGCGCCGCACGGATCCGGACGCGGACGCCGTTCACGCGCCCGCCAACGCCGCGCGCGCGGCGGCTTTTTCGCCCGCCGAAAAGGCTGCCCTGCTGGCGTTTTTGCGCGCGCTCTGACCCCGGTCGCCCTGTCCGCGCGGCGCCCCATTCCATCCAGGAAGCTGATGCTTAAGGTGTTGACGGATGGGCCGCAACGGCCCGCTCGGACCGGTGGAACATGCGGGATGGAGAGCCAACGCAAAAGCCAGTGACCGTGGTCGGGATCGGAGCGTCCGCCGGCGGGCTGGAAGCGCTCGAGCTGTTTTTCGACAACGTTCCACCTGACAGCGGGATGGCGTTTGTCGTCGTGCAGCATCTGTCCCCGGACTTCAAGAGCATCATGGGTGAGCTGCTCGCCCGCCACACGCGGATGCCCATCCACACCGTCGAAAACGGCGTGGCCATCGAACCGGACCGCGTTTACCTGATCCCGCCCGGTAAGGAGATGATCATCTCGGACGGTCGGCTGTTGCTGAGCGACCGCGACCCGCAGACCGAGCTGACACTCCCCGTCGACGTGTTCTTCCGCTCGCTGGCGCAGGACTGCGGGCGCCACGGGGCGGCCGTCGTGCTGTCCGGCGGCGGAACCGACGGCTCGCGGGGGCTTCAGGATGTTCACGCGGCGGGGGGCCTGGTCATCGTCCAGGACCCGCAGACCGCGCAGTTCGACGGCATGCCGCGGGCAGCGGCCGAGGCCGGGGTCGCCGATGAGCTGCTGCCGCCCGCGGACATCCCGCGCGCGCTGATCACGCGCTTCGCCGAGCGCGCGGCGCTGCCAGCCACCGCCGTCTCGTCTATCGAGCCGCAGGGTCTGTCGGCCGTGTACGCGATGCTGGAAGAAGAGTTCGGGATCAACTTCACCCACTACAAGCCCAGCACCGTCACGCGCCGGATCGAGCGCCGCCTGGTCCTGGCCCGGTCGAACGACATCGAAGAGTACGTCCGGCGCCTGCGACGCGACCACGACGAGCTGGATCTGCTGTACCGGGACCTGCTGATCGGCGTGACCTGCTTCTTCCGCGATCCGGCGGCGTTCGAGCTGCTGGAGAAGAAGATCCTTCCGGAGCTCCTCGACCGGACGCCCCCCGAGGTTCCGCTGCGCGTGTGGGTCGCCGGGTGCGCCACCGGTGAGGAGGCCTATTCGCTGGCCATCGTCCTTCACGATCTGATGGAGACGCGCGGGCCACGGACCGTGAAGATCTTCGCGACCGACGTGCACCGCGGGTCGCTGGAACGCGCGGCGAACGCCATGTACGACGAGGCGGCGCTGACGAACCTTTCCGAGGATCGCGTCCGGCGCTACTTCCGCCAGGTCGGGAACCTGTACCAGGTGGTGCCGGATCTGCGGCAGATGATCGTCTACGCCCAGCACGACGTGGTGCGCGACGCGCCGTTCACGCGCGTCGATCTGATCACCTGCCGCAATCTGCTGATCTACCTGCAGCCGGCGGTGCAACAGAAGGTGCTTTCGCTGTTCCACTTCGCGCTGAATCGGGACGGCATCCTGTTCCTGGGGCCCAGCGAGACCACCGCCTCGATGGGGCAGTCCTTCACGCCCGTCGACAAGGGCTGGCGCATCTACCGCAAGCACAGCGATCCGCGCACGACGGTCGACCGCCGGTTCGCGCCGGTTGCCGTCGGGGAGCCGCGTACACCCGTGCAGCCGGCCGGGCGGCGGTACTCGCTGGCGCAGCTGCTCTCGACCTACGACGCGATCCTGGACGACATGATGCCGCCCAGCCTGCTGGTCAACGACCGCGGCGAGCTGGTGCACTCGTTCGGCGGCGCCAGCCGCTTCCTGCGCCCGCGCGACGGTCGGCAGGAGCTGGACGTGCTCGACTTCGTCGACGGCGAGCTGAAAATGGTGCTGGTCGGCGGCCTCAAGCGGGCGCTGACCGACCCGTCGACGATCGTCTACAACGGCGTGCGGATCGCCGCCGAAGGCAAGACGGCCGCCTACAAGGTGATGATCCGGCGCGTCGGCGCGCGCAACGCCACGACCCCCAACTTGCTGGTGTCGTTCGAGCCCGTCGAACAGACCGAGCGCGTCGCGCGGGGAAGCGAAACGGAAGTTGATCTGGACCAGGTGTCGCGCCAGCAGCTGGGCGCGCTGGAGGCCGAGCTGGCCTACACGAAGGAAAACCTGCAGTCCGCGATCGAAGAGCTGGAGACCAGCAACGAGGAGCTGCAGGCCTCGAACGAGGAGCTGCAGACGTCGAACGAAGAGCTGCAGAGCACGAACGAAGAGCTCCAGAGCGTCAACGAGGAGCTGTACACGGTCAACGCCGAGTACCAGCGCAAGATCGCCGAGCTGACCGAGCTGACCAACGACATGGACAACCTGCTGGCCAGCACCGACGTCGGCACGATCTTCCTGGACGATCGGCTGCGCATCCGGAAGTTCACGCCGCAGATCGCGAAGATCTTCGACCTGGTCCCGCACGACATCGATCGCTCGATCGAGACGTTCGCCCACAAGGTCGATCACCCGGAGCTGGTCCCCGACCTCAAGAAGGTCCTGCAGACGGGGACGCCGATCGAACGCGAGCTGCGCGATCTGGACCATCGATCCTTCTTCCTGCGCGTGCTGCCGTACCGCGTGAAGGGGACGGTCGCGGGGGTCGTGCTGACCGCCATCGACGTCACCGTGCTGAAGCAGGCCGAGGACGCGCTGTTTCACGAGCGGCACCTGCTCAACAGCCTGCTGCAGACGGTGCCCGACGCCATCTACTTCAAGGACGCACACGGGCGCTTCATCCGGGTGAACGAGACGATGGCGGCGCGCCTGGGATTGAAGAGCGCGAGCGAGGCGATGGGCAAGACGGTGTTCGAGCTGCCCGATCACGCGGCCGCCGTCGCCATGTACCAGACCGACGAGGTCGTGTTGCGGACCGGCCAGGCCCAGCACTACAGCCTGGAACGCCGCGTGTCCGCCGCCGGGGTCGAGGCCTGGGACGTCGTCAGCCGACTGCCGCTGCAAGACCGCGAGGGACAGATCGTGGGTGTCATCGCCATCTTCCGCGACGTGACCGAGCAGAAGCGCGCGGAGGAGAAGATCACCGAAGGCGTGCGTCGGCGGGACCAATTCCTGGCGATGCTGTCGCACGAGCTGCGCAATCCGCTGGGCGCGATCGTGACGGCGTCGGCCTTGCTGAAGAGCGAATCGGAGCGTCTGGACGACGGCCGCCTGCTGGAGGTGGTCAACCGGCAGTCACGCCAGATGGCGCGGTTGCTGGACGATCTGCTGGAGGCCAGCCGGGTCACCCAGAACAAGATCGAGCTGCGGAAGACCGTTACCGACCTGCGGGTCGCGCTGGAAGAAGCCTGCGAGGTCATCCGACCGCAGATCCTCGAGCGCGAGCTCCATCTCGAGCTGGACATCAGCCCGGATCCCATCCAGGTGGACGCCGATCCCGCACGGCTGCAGCAGATTCACGTCAACCTGCTCAGCAACGCCGCGAAGTACACGCAGCGTTGTGGGCACGTGTGGATCAGCGCGCGCGTCGAAGGCGACATGGCGGTCGTGCGGGTGCGCGACGACGGCGCCGGGATCCCGCTCGACATGCTGGGGTCAGTGTTCGACCTGTTCGTGCAGTCGAACCGGACGTTGGACCGCGCCGCGGGTGGTTTGGGCGTGGGGCTGACGCTGGTCCGGTCGCTGGTCGAGATGCACGGCGGCGTCGTCGAGGCGCACAGTCCGGGCGAGGGGCAGGGGAGCGAATTCGTCGTGCGGCTGCCGCTGGCCGAGGGTAGCCGGGCCGCCGAACCCGTCGCGGAAGCCGTGCAGACCACCCAGCATCGCCGCGTCGTTCCTGCCTCGGCGCGTGTCGTCATCGTCGAGGACAATGCCGACTCGCGCGAGCTGCTGTGCGAGCTGCTGCACGACGAAGGCTACGAGTGCCGCACCGTCGGCAGCGGCAGGGCGGCGCTGGAGGTGATCCGCGAGTTCCAGCCGCACATCGCGCTGCTGGACGTCGGCCTTCCAGAGATGGACGGGTTCGAGCTGGCGCGGCGCCTGCGCGCCATTCCGGAAAGCGCCGACATGCACCTGGTCGCCGTGACCGGGTACGGCCGCGCGTCCGATCGCATCGCCAGCCACGAAGCGGGCTTCGACGAGCATCTGGTCAAGCCGGTGCAGCCCGACGAGCTGCTGCGGGTCCTGGCCCGCATTCAGGGCCAGTCCGGGGCCGCCGACGGGGTGTCCTCCGCCGCCGGGGCCCGGGATGGCGTCGCTCACTCGAGCGACGTGGTGTGAACTACCAGCCGCCGCCCGTTTTGGCGGCGTCGTCCTTCTTCTCGCCCTTGTCGGCCTTGTCACCCTTCTTCTTCTTGCTCTTGGCCGAGTCCGCCGCGGGCGCCTTGTCGTCGGCGCGAACGATGGAGGGAACCGAGAGCAGGAACGAACCGGCCAGCAGGGCTGCGAGAATGGTCTTCATGGGACTCTCCTTGGTTGGAAGAGGCCCTTGTAGATCATTTCCCGCCCGCGTGCGAGCCGGGCCGGGTGCTCAGAACGCGGTGCTGAGCGTGCGGCGCAGGCGCGAGAAGAGGCCGCGGCGCTGGGGCGTGTCGGTGACGCGCGAGGCGCTCTGGCGGGATACGCCGTACTGCACGAGGCCGACGGCCGTCGAGAAGGTCGGGTTGTGGACGACCTCCGCCAGGCCGCCCACGCCCTTGGGGACGCCGCGCCGGACCGGGATGCCCAGGATCTCCTCGCCCAGCTCGGTCATGCCCGGCAGCTGCGTGGTCCCGCCCGTGAGGACGGCCCCCGAGGCCAGCATGTCCTCGCACCCGAGGCGTACGATCTCGGCTTTGACGAACGACAGGATTTCCTCGATGCGCGGCTGAATGATGTCGCGGCACAGGCTGTGGCGCGACAGCACGCGCGGCGCGCGGCCACCGACGGAAGCGACTTCCAGCGTCTCGTCCTCGCCGACCATCTGCGCCATCGCGCAGCCCGACCGGATCTTGATCTTCTCCGCCTCGTGCGGCGGCGTGCGCAGGCCGAACGCGATGTCGCTGGTCAGCTGGTGCCCGCCGATCGGGATGACGCTGGTGTGGGCCACCGCTCCCTCGGTGAAGATCGCGATGTCGGTGGTGCCGCCGCCGATGTCGACCAGCGCGACGCCCAGCCCCTTCTCGTCGTCCTCCAGCACCGCCTCGCCCGACGCGAGCGGCTCGAGGACGATGTCCAGGACCTCCAGGTCGCAGCGGGTGCAGCACTTGATGATGTTCTGGGCGGCGGCAGCCGCGGCGGTCACGATGTGCACGCGCGCCTCCAGGCGCACGCCGCACATCCCCAGCGGCTCGCGCACGCCATCCTGCCCGTCGATCTTGTACTCCTGCGGCAGCACGTGGACGATGTGGCGGTCCACCGGCAGCGCGATGGCGCGCGCCAGCTCCAGCACCTTGCCCACGTCGGTCGGGCGGACCTCTTTGTCCTTGATCGCGACCGTTCCCGTCGAGTTGACGCCCTTGATGTGGCCACCCGCGATGCCGACGTAGACCTGCGAGATCTC
>JBJMQQ010000242.1:0-26164 GCA_045802645.1 Polyangia bacterium | reverse complement strand
ACCACTGAGTTACTCCCGCGAGATGCGGCAGGCTTTCTAGGGCAAAAGCGCGTCGCGGTCAAGGCGCTCGAACAGGGCGACGACTTCGACGTGAAATGTCTGGGGCATCAGGTCGAGGGCCACGGCTCGGATCAGGCGGAAACCGGAGCCCGCCAGCAGTCGCGCGTCGCGGCCGAGGGTCTGCGGGTCGCACGACACGTAGACGACCCGGCGGGCCCGGGCGGCGACGTCCAGGTGGGCACGATCCGCGCCCTCGCGCGGGGGGTCCAGGAGCACCGTGTCTGCAGCGGTGGTTGACGGTTTGGCCGACCAGGTCGCCCCAGGGGCGTTCGCCCGGCCGCGCGTGACGGCCGCCGGGTCACCGTCGGACGCCTGGACGCGTCCGGGCCACCGCGCCGCCAGGTGGCGGGTGAAGTTTCCGCTGCCCGCGTACAGCTCCACGATGGTCCCGGGGGCCTCGCCCACCGCCTCCAGGACCGCCGCGACCAGCGCGGCGTTCGCCGCCCGGCCGGCCTGCGCGAATCCGCCGGCGGGCACGTGCAAGGGCGCGCTGCCTGGCTCGGCCACGTCGACGGCCTCGGTGCCCCACACGGGCTTGCCCGCGATCGACAGCCCCGTGATGCCGGCCGCCTGCAACCGATCGACCTCCCGCCGGGCGTGGCCGGCGCTGGTTGGGTCGGCCCGCACGACGTTGACGTGCACGCCCTCGGCTCCCGCCTGGGCCTCGACCTCGATCTCCGGCGCCAGCCCGCGCGCCAGCGCGCGCAGCGCCCCATACGCCCGCGCTAGCTCCGGGCCCGGCAACAGGCAGACGTACGCCTCGCCCACCTGATGATCTACTACCTGGTGCGAGCGCCGCGCCCGGAAGCCGAGCGCCCCGCCCTGCCCGACTGCCCACTTGGCCCGGTCGCGGTACCCGAACGGCGGCCCCGCCTCGCGGACGCCGTCCACCGCCGTCCCCAGGGCACGCGCGACGATGGCCTGCTTGGCCGCGCGCTGGGTCGGGAGGTCGACGTGCTGCCACTGGCAACCGCCGCACGTCCCAAAGACCGCGCACGGCGGCGGCACGCGCGCCGGGCTCGGCCGCTCGACGGCGACGACCTCGCCCCAGGCGACCCGCCCCTTCTCGCGCTCGATCCGGACGCGCACGCGCTCACCGGGCGCAGCCAGGGGCACGAACGTCGCCCGGCCGTTGGCCCCCGTCTCGTCGCCGGCAGCGTCGCGCTGGCGCCCGACGGCGTCGCCCCCCGGCGCCAGCCCGTCGATCTCGACGACGACGGTCGCCGCCGAATGCTCCCCGGCCATCGGCGACTACGGGAACGGCTGCGCGCTACGCCCGCGCTCGAGGTTGAAGTCGAAATAGCCGTGCAGGTTGCCGCCAATCTCGGACGCCCTGGGCGGCGGCTCATTGTGCTCCCTGGCCGCGATCACGACCTGGTCGCCGATGACGATGTAAAACGATGCCCGCATGCGATCGCCGAACTGGATGACGAAGTCCGGCGGGACCGGCATTCGATCCGTCGGGGCCCGGTTCGGTTGCGCAGCGCCGCCGAAGTCCTGGAACGAAATCCACCCGTCGAAAGCCACGCCGGTAACCTTGTTGACGCCGCATCTCGACAAGGTCGCCAACGAAGACCGCACGTCGGTGTACGGGGTCACGCGAATGCGCGGCGACGTCGCGGTCATCGACATGCCGCCGTCCAGCGACGCACCCGCGTCCGGCCCGCCCGGCGTGATTGCCCCCGCGTCGACGAGGCCGCCGTCCGTAATCGCCATCCCGGACCAGTCGCACCAAAGGGTGGACCCACCGTCCGGTAGCGGCTCTGTCACGTTGTAGTCGGGCTGCCCGGTCATGGGATCGACCCTGCCGCGCACACAGCGCGCCACCTCGTACGAATCCACCACGTCGAAGAACAACGTGTCGGCATACTGGAGCGCCAACGAGTTGTTCTGCATGCGAATCTGCATCTCGTTGGTGTGCATCCCGGTGACCGAGAGGTCCTCGATGGGGACGCCCGCCCAGAAGGTCGGCTGCAGGTTGTAGTCCGTCGGGTCGGTTTGCCCACCGTCTCCGTGGATGCAGCCGTACTCGAAGATCTTACCCATCACGCGGCCCGACCCACTGCCGACCGTGCAGCCGCCGCCAGCCAGGCAGCCGCCCAGCGCCGCCGCCACGACGGCTGCAGCGCCTCGCCTCACGCCTCCGGGCTCCGGACGCGTACCACCGTCCCCCGCGACGCGTCCATTCGTCGCGCGGCCGAGCCGTCGCGTCGCGCGATCTCGACCTGTCCGCCGCTGCCGACGTAGGCCACCAGCGCGCCCGGCTCCACGTCCGAGAACGTGCGGCCGACCAGCGGCGCGAACAACCCCTCGCCGGCGTCGACCTCGACCCCGATGTCGGCGTCGGGCGGGCCCTGCAGAACGTCGCCCGGAAGCGAAGTGATGAGGTTGCCGAAACCGTCGACGTGGATGACCTCGCCTTCGACGACACCCGGCCCGCGCCGCGTGGGCGTCCGCCCGATCTCGACCATCGCGTCGACGACCGGACCGACGTCCATCGCGCGCGCCCCCGCCGCCAGGCGGGCTGCCGTCGGGGCGAAGACGTCGCGGCCGTGGAAGGTCGGGCTCACCGGCTCACGCCTGAAATCGGGCGATTCGATCCGGAAGATCTGCCGCGGGCCGCGGGCCACCAGCGACAGGACGCCGTTGTCGGGACCGACGTAGAACTGGCCCCCCGCCTCGACCAGGATGTCGTTGCGCTGGCCGCCGACGCCGGGGTCGACGACCGCGATGTGAATGGTGCCGGCGGGATACAGCGGCGCGGCCTGCGCCAGCGCGACGGCGCCCGCGGCCACGTCCTGCGGCGGGATGCCGTGGGCGATGTCGACGATGGTCGTTTGGGGCGCGATCGAGAGGATGACGCCTTTGATGGCGCCGACGTATCCGTCGCGCGCGCCGAAGTCGGTGGTCAACGTGATGATGGGCATTCGGTACGCCCGCAATTATCGCACACCCACCCCGCCCGTCGATCAGTCAACGCGCCCCTAACCGCCGCCGGCATGGCGAGCTATGATGGCCGTCACGATGGACAAGACCGTCGCCAGCGCCGACGAGGCGATCGCAGACATCTTCGACGGGGCCACGCTGATGGCCGGGGGGTTCGGGCTGTGCGGAATCCCCGAGACGTTGATCGCCGCCCTCCGCCGCAAGGGGACCCGCAACCTGACGATCATCTCGAACAACTGCGGCGTCGACGACAAGGGCCTGGGGATCCTGCTGGCGAACGGGCAGGTCAAGAAGATGGTCTCCAGCTACGTCGGTGAGAACAAGACGTTCGAAAAGCTGTTCATGACCGGCCAGCTGGACGTCGAGCTGACCCCGCAGGGCACGCTGGCCGAGCGGATCCGCGCCGGGGGCGCCGGCATCCCCGCCTTCTTCACGGCGACGGGGTTCGGGACGATGGTCGCCGACGGGAAAGAGACGCGTGAGTTCGACGGGCGCAAGTACGTCCTGGAACGCGCGCTGACGGCCGACTTCGCGCTCGTCAAAGCCTGGCGCGGCGATCGATTCGGCAACCTGATCTATCGAAAGACGGCCCGCAACTTCAACCCGATGATGGCGTCGGCCGCCAAGGTCACGATCGCCGAGGTCGAAGAGCTGGTGCAGCCCGGCGACATCGAGCCCGATCAGGTCCACACCCCAGGCATCTACGTGACCCGGATCCTGAAAGGCGACCGGTACGAAAAGGCCATCGAGCAGCGCACCGTCCGTAAGAGGGTCGCCTGATGCCTACCCTCACGCGCGACCAGGTCGCCCGCCGCGCCGCCCGCGAGCTGCGCGACGGCATGTACGTGAACCTGGGAATCGGGATGCCGACGCTGGTGGCGAACTTCATCCCGCCCGGCACGAACATCGTTCTGCAGTCGGAGAACGGCCTCCTGGGGATCGGCCCCTTCCCGTACGAAGGCGACGAGGACCCCGACCTCATCAACGCGGGCAAGCAGACGGTGACGGCGATGCCGGGCGCGGCGTTCTTTTCGTCGGCCGAATCGTTCGCGATGATCCGCGGCGGCCACATCGACTGCGCCATCCTGGGCGCGATGCAGGTGGCCGAGAGCGGCGATCTGGCGAACTGGATGATCCCCGGCAAGATGATCAAGGGGATGGGCGGCGCGATGGATCTGGTCGCCGCCGCCAAGCGGGTCATCGTGATGATGGAGCACGTGGCGCGCGGCAAGGCCGCCCCGGGCGCGCCGCCGCCGCCCGAGGAGAAGAAGATCTTGAAACGATGCACGCTGCCGCTGACGGCGGTGCAGGCGGTTCACCGGATCATCACTGATCTGGCCGTCCTGGACGTCACGCCGTCAGGGCTGGCGCTGCGCGAGCGGGCCCCCGGCGTCAGCGTGGCCGAGATCCAGTCCAAGACCGAGCCGACCCTGATCGTGGAGGGCGACGTCCCCGAGATCGACGTCGCCTGACGATGTCGCGCGAGAAGGTCGAGACCGCCGCCGGGATCCCGCTGGAGACGGTCTACGACGCCGACAGCCTGGCGGACCAGCAGCCGCCGTTCGACGCCGCGCGCGACCTGAGTGCGCCGGGGCAGTTCCCGTTCACGCGCGGGATCCACCCCACGATGTACCGGGGCCGGCTCTGGACGATGCGCCAGTACGCCGGCTTCGGGACGGCCGCCGAGTCCAACCGCCGGTACAAGTTCCTGCTGGCCTCGGGGCAGACGGGGCTGTCGGTGGCGTTCGACCTGCCGACCCAGATGGGGCGCGACCCGGACCACCCGCTGGCGCAGGGCGAGGTCGGCCGGGCCGGCGTCTCGATCGCGTCGCTGGACGACATGCACGTGCTGCTGGACGGGCTGCCGCTGGACGCGGTGTCCACGTCGATGACGATCAACGCGACGGCGGCCACGTTGCTGTGTCTCTACGTCGCGGTCGCCGACGACCGCGGCATCCCGCGCGCGTCGCTGGCGGGCACGGACCAGAACGACATCCTCAAGGAGTACAACGCGCGCTGCACGTACATCTACCCGCCGGGACCGTCGATGCGCCTCTGCGCCGACCTCTACGCGTTCTGCGCGCGCGAGCTGCCGCGCTGGAACACGGTCAGCATCAGCGGCTACCACATCCGCGAGGCCGGCAGCGACGCCGTGCAAGAGGTCGCGTTCACGCTGGCCGACGGCATTGCCTACGTCGTGGCGGCCGAGGCGGCGGGGCTGGCGGTCGACGACTTTGCGCCGCGGCTGTCGTTCTTCTTCAACGCGCACGCTCACCTGCTGGAAGAGGTCGCGAAATTCCGGGCGGCGCGGCGCCTGTGGGCGCAGATCATGCGCGACCGATTCGGCGCGCGCGACCCTCGCTCGCAGACGCTGCGCTTTCACGCGCAGACCGCCGGGTCGACGCTGACCGCGACCGAGCCGCTGAACAACGTGACCCGCACGGCGATCGAGGCGCTGGCGGCGGTCCTGGGCGGCGCGCAGTCGATCCATACGAATGGCTACGACGAAGCGCTGGCGCTGCCGACCGAAGCGTCGGCGCGCATCGCGCTGCGCACGCAGCAGATCCTGGCGCACGAAAGCGGCGTCGCCGACGTCGTCGACCCGCTGGGGGGCGCCTATGCGATCGAGGCCCTGACGTCGCAAATCGCCGAGCGGGCGGCGGCGCTCATCGCGCACATCGACGGTCTGGGCGGCATGGTCGCGGCGATCGAGCACGGCTTCCCGCAGCGCGAGATCGAACGGCGGGCGCTCGAGCACCAGCGTGCGGTCGAGAGTGGCGAGCGTGTGATCGTGGGCGTGAACCGGTTCGTCGAGAAGCCATCTCACGAGCCGCCGCCGGCCCTGCAGCGGATCGATCCCGCGCTCGAGCCGGCACGGCGGCAGGCGCTTGGCCAGCTGCGCGCCGCGCGCGACGGCGCCGCGGCGCACCAGACGCTGACCGGCCTTCGTGAGGCGGCCCGGAGCCGTGAAAACGGCCGTGACAACCTGCTTCCGTTCATCCTGGCGGCCGTCAAGGCCCGTGCCACCCTGGGCGAAATCGCCGACGTGTTTCGGGAAGTTTTCGGGGAATACCACCCCTCCTAAGGCGTTTATCTACCTGCGACCAGCGCGCAGCTTTTGGATTGCCTCGCGCCAGGGATTGGAGGTACGGTTAAGTGTTGCTCACGTTTTGTTGCGTTTCCGCTCGGCCGCGGGCGCGGGGCAACGGGGGGATGACGGGACGATGACGAAGTCGGATCTCATCGACGTTTTGTGTGAGGCGCAGAAGATCCCGAAAGGGCGCGCCGAGCTCCTGGTGCAGGTGATCTTCGAGTCGATGGAAGAGGCGTTGAAGCGGGGGGAGCGGATCGAGATCCGCGGCTTCGGCAGCTTCGAGCTGCGCAGCTACAAGCCGTATGAGGGGCGCAACCCTCGGACTGGGGTGCGCGTCAGCGTACAGCCCAAGCGGCTCCCCTTCTTCAAGGTGGGCAAGGAGCTGAAGGAACGCGTGAACGCGGGCCGCAGCGCGCCGCCAGCTCGGCGGGTCGACGGCCGCGGGACCTCCGACGGGACGCCGACGGTCGCGCCGGTCACGTCGACCGGCCCCGTCCCCGAGGCTGCAGCCGCCGCGCAGGACGCGACGGCGGCGCCGAACGCGTCGCGCGTCAGCGCCTGACCGCCGTCGGGCGTTCTGCACGATCGCGACGGCTATGCCGCGTGCAGGCGGGCCAGGCGAGCCGGCGCGGCGACAGCGTGGCGAACCAGCGCGCCGAAGAGCGCCCCGCCGCGGTCGGCCAGCACCTCTGAGCCCGACACGCGCGCCGCATAGAGCTGCTGCACGCGACGGTCGAACAGGATCAGCGAGAGCCAGAGGTTCGCCGTCCGCGGCGCGTACAGCATGGCGGCCAGCCGCGCATCCAGCGCCAGCTCGCGCCCGACGACGGCACGCGATACCGCCGGCCCGTACGCGGCGAAGCGGAAGTCGCCCGACTGCAGCGCATGGGCGATCGCGTTGGCGGCCAGCGGGCCGTGCTCGAGACCGACGGCGATCCCCTCCCCCGTCAGCGCGTCGATGCCGGCCGCGTCGCCGACGCAGACCAGGTGCGGCGCCGCGATCCGCGCGCCCGAGCGGAAGCGCCAGGCCGGCCAGCCGCGCGCACCGTCCGGAAGTGTGACGCCCCACGCGGCCAACCCTTCGCGCAACAGGGCCTCGATCTCGGCCCCGGATTTCTTCACGGACAGCGTGTGCATCGCGCCGACGTTCAGTCGGCCGCCCGGCGCGGGGAAGAGCCACAGGTACCCGCGCAGGCCGCGGGCCATCAGCGAAAAGTCGTAAATCATGCGCCCCGCCACCTGGTCAGCCAGCGCAGGCGGCGTGGGGATCTCGGCCTGGAAGAGCCGCAGCGGCGGGCGGGATTCCAGCGACACCGCCTTGCGCACCCGGCTGCCCGCGCCGTCGGCGCCGACCAGCACGCGCGCTGTCAGGCGGCGGCCGCGCGTCGTCTCGACGGTGACCTGGCCCGCGGCGGCGTCGACCTGAAACGCGGCCAGCCCCTCACCGGCGACGATCTCGATTCCGCGGGCGCACGCCTGATCGACCAGATCCGCGTCGAACTCGCGCCGCCGGACCACGTCGACCGGCCGCTGCATGACGACGTCGTGCTGCCGAGACCGGTAGACGATGCGCCCCGTATCGCAGGCGACGCGCGCGACCCGCACCTGCAGGCCCAGCGTCGCCATCGCCGCGTGCGCGTGCCCCGTGAGCCCGCCGCCGCAGGGCTTGTCGCGCGGAAACCGCGCCTTGTCGAGGCACAGGATCCGCGACGCGCCGATGCGCGCGGCCAGCGCCACCGCCGTCGCGACGCCAGCCGGCCCCGCACCGGCGATGATGACGTCTACGTCACTCAAAGCTGCGCAGACACGGCGCCGGCGATCGTCACCGTGATGTGGCCGTTCGGCACGGGCGTGCCTGCGGCGATCACGACGGTCGTCGTGGCGATGACGTTGAACGGCGTCGAAACGTTCTTGGTGTACATCTCGAGGACGGTGTCGGCATTCGCCGCCTTTTGAACAGTGCCCGACGGGTTCGTCCCCGCCGGGATCGCCGGGACCGTCCCGAACAGGGCCGCGCTGGGATCATGGGCGTCGGTGATGCCGTCGGGCGCGAGAAAGATCTGCATCGACGGCACGTCGACGTTCATCGTGTTGTCCGACACCTGGTAGTTGATGCTGGCGATCGTGACCTTCACCAGGCTGTGCCCGGGGAACGTCGCCAGCTGCGGCACCGACTGGGCCAGGTTGATGGAGGAATTCAAGGATTCGGGGACGTCCGCTTCGCAGGAGCCCGCCGGGCACGTGAGCGGCGTCGTGTTGCAGTCCAGGCTGGCGACCGTGCCCAACGTGCAGCACTCCGCGTCGCTGGTACACGGGATGCTGGGGAACGACAGGCCGGCGGTGGCCGGCGGCAGGTTCGCCCAGTTCGCCGTGTCGAAGCTGTACGTCTGCTTCGGCAGGTCGAACGTGACACGTGTGATGTCCAGCGAGCAGCCGAACAGCACGACCCCGAGCATCCCCGCTGTCCGGAGCGAGATTCGCATGGTCACTACTTTAACACCGCCATCAAGAAGTCGGCGGCGCTCCAGGGGTCCAGTGTGCGGTCGGCCACAGATTTGATGGCAACACTGACGGGATCGCCGCCCGAAGCCCCCGAAAGGGCGGCCTGGACCCGACCCCGCAGCGTCTCGGCCGCAACCGCCGCCACCTGGCGAGCGGCTTGCCGGCGACGCCGGGCCCCGCGCTCGGCGGCCGGGGCGCCTCGCAATCCGTCCAGCGCGGCGACCAGATCCTCGATGCCCCCGTCCGTGGTGGCGGTGGTCTTCAGGATCGGCGGGACCGGCCGCGCGCCCAGCGCCAGCATCGCGGTCAGGTCGGCGATCGCCCGATCGGCGCCCTCCCGGTCCCCCTTGTTGACGACCAGCAGGTCGGCGATCTCGAGCAGGCCCACCTTCAGCGCTTGCACGTCGTCGCCGAGCCCCGGCGCCGTCACGACCAGCACGGCGTCCGTCGCGTCGGCCACGTCCAGCTCGGCCTGGCCGGCGCCCACCGTCTCGACGAAGATGACCGGAAAGCCGGCGGCGTCCAGCACGGCCACCGCAGCGGCCGTCGAACGCGAGAGCCCGCCCTGCTGCCCGCGCGTCGCGAGGGATCGGATGAAGACCCCCTCGTCCAGCACGTGCCGCTGCATGCGGACGCGGTCGCCCAGCAACGCGCCCCCCGAAAACGGGCTGGACGGATCGATCGCCACGACGGCGACCCGCTCGCCGCGCGCGCGCACGGCGGTCACCAGCGCGGAGACCAGCGTCGACTTGCCCACGCCGGGGCTGCCGGTCACGCCGACCAGGAACGCCTTTCCGCCACGCGGATAGATCGCGCGCAACGCCGCGCGCGCCCCCGGCAGGTCGTCGTCCAGCGCGCGCATCAGCCCCGCGGCCGCGCGCAGATCGCCCGCGCAGATGCGGTCGACGTCCCAGCCGGCGGTCGCGCCCACGCCGGCCGTCAGCCCTGGGTGGCCATCTGATCGGCGGCGGTGCGCAGCAACTCGCGGGCGATGACCATCTTCTGCACTTCGTTCGTCCCCTCGCCGATCTCCGCCAGGCGCGCATCGCGCAGGTAGCGCTCGACGTCGAACTCCCGCGTGTAGCCGTAGCCGCCGTGAATCTGAACGGCGGCGTTGCAAGCCTTCACGGTCACCCTCGACGCGAAGTACTTGGCGATCGAGGACTCGGCCGTGGTGCGCATCCCCTGGTCGGTCATCCAGGCCGCCCGCCACACCAGCAGGCGCGCGGCGTCCAGCTCGGTCGCCATGTCGGCGAGCATGTGCTGGATGGCCTGGAACTCTCCCAGTGGCTTGCCGAACTGCACTCGCTCCTTGGCGTAACGGCGCGACGCCTCGAACGCGGCGCGCCCGATGCCGACCGCCCATGCGCCGATGCCGATGCGCCCCTTGTCGAGCACCTTCAGCGTGTCGAAGTAGCCGCTATCGAGGTTGCCCAGGCGCTGCTCGTCGCCGACGGTGACGTCCTCAAAGACCAGCTCGGTCGTGTCTGACGCGCGCAACCCCATCTTGTGGATGATCTTTCCCGTGCGGAACCCGGGCATGCCACGCTCGATGATGAAGGCGGTCATCCCCTTGGCCTTCTTCTCGGGGGAGGTGGATGCCATCACGACGAACACGCCGCCGACGGAGCCCTGCGTGATGAAGGTCTTCGAGCCGTTGATCACCCACTTGTCGCCCTGGCGGACGGCGCGCGTGCGGGCCGCGCCGGCGTCCGACCCGGAGCCCGGCTCGGTGAGACCCCAGCCCCCCAGCACCTTGCCGCTGGCCAGCCCCGGCACGTACTTCCGCTTCTGCGCCTCGTTGCCGGCCAGCAGGATGTGCCCCGTGCAGAGCGAGTTGTGCGACGCCACGGTCAGGCCGACGGACGCGTCGGCGCGCGCGACCTCTTCCAGCGCGATCACGAAGTCGTGGCACTTCATCCCGGCGCCGCCGTAGGTCTCGGGCACCTGCATGCCGAGCAGGCCCATCTCACCCAGCGGCGCAATGACCTCGTGCGGGAATCGTTCTTCCTCGTCCCACCGGCGGCCGTTGGGAACGATCACGCGCTCGCACAGCTCGCGCACGGAGTTTTGCAGCACGCGTTGGTCGTCGGTCAGCTCGAAGTCGATCATGGTTTGCTCTTGCTTGCGTCCTTGGCGCGATCTTCGGGACCGGCGGGCGCGAAAATCTGCACCATCTCGGTCTTGTCGGTCCCCGTAAACTTGGCGGAGTGCGGCTGCCCGGCCGGCAGGAACAGCGCCTCGCCGGCAGCGAACGGGATCTTCTCGCTGCCGACGGTGAGCTCGCCCGAGCCGGCGGTCACGAACAGGATCTCCTCGCTGCCCGCGTGCGTGTTGCGTGGCACCTGCCCGCCCGGCTCGGCCTCCAGCTTGCCCAGGTAGAACCCGCCGTCCTCCAGCGGACCGGTCTGGGCCGGTGCCAGAAGTGACGTGACCTTCACCTTGCCGCCGAAGATCGATTGCGCGCTGCCGCCGCTGGCGACGATCAACTTCGCGCCCGGCGGGTTGGCGGCCTTCCGCGGGTCGTGAATCACCTCGAACGCGGCGCGCCCGTCGGGATCCTTGGGATCGCGGTAGACGCGATCCGGCCCCGGCGGCACGAAGATCTGGAGGAGGACGGCGGGCGCGCTACGGCCCATGTTCTCGATCGCGTGCGGCATCTGCGGCGGGATGTACACCGCCATCCCCTCGTCCAGCTTCTCGGGCGCGACGCCGCCGGCGCCCAGAACCCGGGCGTGGCCGCGCAGCACGTAGAGCACCTCGGCGCCGGGGTGGCGGTGCAGCGCGATGCGGTTGGCGGGCGCGATCGTCAGATGAGCGACGGCCGCTTTGTGCGCGTGCATCGTGGCCTCGTCGACCAGCAGCTTGACCGAGAACGGCGGGACCGGCGCGGGCGACCCGGCGCGATGCTTGCCGCCCGGCGCGGGCGGCCCGTGCTCCGGCGCGTCCGCGACCTTGATCGAGAACTGGGCCGCCTGCCCTTCGAACGCCAGCGGAACGACCACCGTGCTGCCGGGGTCGATGCCCGCCAGCGTCCAGGTCAGGGCGGATGCCTCCAGGCAGGCCAGCAGCACCGGCGACTTCACGTCGTCGCGCGCGGGCTCGGCGTGAGTCACCTTGCCGCCGGCCCCCACGTCGACGGACAGATCGATCTTGCCGGAGACGTCCAGCGTGTCGGCCAGCGCCCGCTCGAAGCAGCGGTTCACGTCACCGCCGTGAGCGACCAGCGCCGACTGCAGCAGGTCGGCGACACGCGCCTCCTCGCTGTTGTCGATCCCGGCGCTGGCACCGCCGGCGGGCGCGCCGACCAGCGCCGTCGCGAGCAGACCTGCGACGATGCGCATCACGCGGCGGCCCCTTCGACGCGCGCGCGTAAATCTCTTTCGATCCACTCGACGATGGCCTGGGTGGGCGTCCCGGGCGTGAAGATCTCGGCCACGCCGCCGGTCTTCAGGACCGCGGCGTCCTCATCGGGGACGATGCCCCCGCCGAACAGGACGACCTCGCGCGCGCCGCGCGCGTCCAGCGCCGCGCGTACCGCAGGGAAATGGGTCATGTGCGCTCCCGACATGATGGACAGCCCGACGGCGTCGACCGACTCTTGAACGGCGGCGGCGGCGACCATCTCGGGCGTCTGGTGCAGGCCGCTGTAGATGACCTCGTAGCCCGCGTCAGCCAGCCCGCGCGCCACGACCTTGGCACCACGGTCGTGGCCGTCCAGCCCGACCTTGGCGATCAGGATGCGCAGCTTTCGCTTGGGCGTCCGGTGGTCTTCCACTGGAGAAAAGTCTATCAGAGTTGCGGGGGTTGACGCTGCCGCCGCGGGGCGCGGTAATGACCCGGTGACCGCCGCCGCCAGCGATGTGATTCGCGTCGAGAATCCAGCCACCGGCCAGCCGCTGGGCGAGGTCCCCGCGGGGGGCGCGGCCGAGGTCACCGCCGCCGTGGCCCGGGCGCGGGCGGCGCAGCCCGGCTGGGCGGCCCTACCCTTCGCGCAACGGGCGCGGGCGCTGCGCCGCCTCGCGCGCGCCCTGCGCGACGACGCCGACCTGGTGGACACCCTGGTCGCCGAGAACGGCAAGACGCGCTACGAGGCCGAGCTCTTCGAGGTCTTCTACACGATGGAGGTGACCCGGTACTTCACGGGTCGCGCCGGCCGCCGCGCGCTGGCCGATCAGCTGGTCCACCCGCTGATCTTCGCGAACAAGCGCGCGCGGGTCGTCCGGCACCCGCGGGGCGTCGTCGGCGTCATCGGGCCCTGGAACTTTCCGCTGCTCAACAACTACGCCGACTGTGTCGCGCCGCTGATCGCGGGGAACGCCGTCGTGCTCAAGCCATCCGAGCGGACACCGCTGACGTCGCTGCGGGTGGCTGCCCTGTGGCGCAGCGCCGGCCTGCCCCCGGACGTCTTCCAGGTGGTCCCCGGCCGCGGCGACGCGGGGTCCGCCCTCGCCGACGCCGTGGACATGATCTTCTTCACCGGCAGCCAGGCGGTCGGACGCAAGGTGGCCGAGGCAGCGGCGGCGCGCACGATCCCGGCGGTGCTGGAGCTGGGCGGCAAGTCGGCGATGATCGTGCTGGCCGACGCTGACCTGCCGCGCGCCGCCCAGGCCGCCGTCTGGAGCGGATTCGCCGGCAGCGGGCAGGTCTGCATCCGCAGCGAACGGGTGCTGGTGGAGGCGCCGGTCGCCGACAAGTTCGTCGAGCTGTGCGCCGCCGAGCTGGCGCGCCTGCGCCAGGGCCTGCCCGGACGCGACACCGGCGACGATGTCACCGTCGACGTCGGCGCCATCACCTTCCCGCCCCAGGTCGAACGCGCCGAGCGGCAGATCGCCGACGCCGTCGCCCAGGGCGCGCGGGTCGTGTCGGGCGGCGCGCGGCGTGACGACCTGGGCGGCGGGAGGTTCTTCGCGCCGACGCTGCTGGCGGACGCGACGCCGCAGATGGCGGTCATGCGCGAGGAGACCTTCGGCCCCGTGCTGCCGGTCATGCGCGTGGCCGACGCGGAAGAGGCGGTGCGCGTCGCCAACGACACGCCGTTCGGCCTTTCGGGCAGCGTCTGGTCACGCGACGTGGCCAAGGCGCGGGCGATCGCCCGTCGCGTTCAGACCGGCAGCCTCTGCATCAACGACGCGCTCTTCAACTACTTCTGCGTCGAGGCCCCGCTGGGCGGCGTGAAGTCGAGCGGCCTCGGGTTCCGGCACGGTCCGGACGCCATCCGGCAGTTCTGCCGGACGGAGACGATCATCGAGGACCACCCACTGCTGGGCTGGCTGTCGCCGTTCATCGGGCCCCAGCTGATGTTCCCCTACCGCAGCCGCACGCAGCGCCTGCTGCGCCGGTTCATGCGCTGGTTCTACTGAGGACGCGCGTGCTCGATCCGCTCGATCGTGGTGAACAGCTGATCCAGATCGATCGGCTTGCGGATGGCGCCGTCCACCTTCAGGCCTTGCGCCTTTTCTTCCATGCGAGCGTCCGCGCTCAGCAGCACGACCGGAAAAACCGCCAGGTCGGGGTCCGCCCGCTGCACGGTTCGAAACTCCGAGCCGCTCATCCGTGGCATCATCAGGTCCAGAAGGATGAGCCCGGGGCGCAGGCCGGCACGCAACACCTCGAGCGCGTTCTGTCCATCCGTTGCGGTCTGGACCTCGTACCCGTGATCGCGCAATGTCTCGCCCAACGCCTCACGCACGTCGTGGTCGTCTTCGACGAGTAAGATCGTGAACGGGGCCACCGTCTAATTGTACTTGGAACCTCACTAGAACGGCCACGGCGTGATTCGATTTTGCTGTACAAATCGCCTGGAATCCCTGGTCGACGCGCTGGCGGAGACCGTCGGTGGCGCGGCTTCGAACCTCTTTGATCCAGTCTCGCTGGTGGTTCCGAATCCGCTGGTCGAGGCATTCGTCAAGCAGGGCCTGGCGCGGCGGCTGGGCATCGCCGCGCACGTCGAGACCTCGTTCCTGCGCGGATTCCTCTATGACGTGGCGCGCGCCAGCCGGCCGGGCGTGGAGCTGATCGATCGCGATCGGGTCGAGGGCGAGCTGCTGGCCCTGTTCCATGATCCCGGAAGGCTGTCAGGCGAAGGGCTAGGCGCCGTGCGCGAGTACCTGAATGCCGAGGGTGACGCGCTGGACCGCAAGCGGGTGCAGCTGGCGGCGGCGGTGGCAGGCCTCTTCGACGAGTACACCTTCACCCGGCCCGAGATGCTGGCCGCCTGGCGCGCCGGGCAGGCAGTGGGCGATGTCGATCCGGCCTTGCAGGTGTGGCAGCGCGCGCTGTGGCGGGCGCTGCACGCGGCGGGCGGCGCGCTGGCGACCCGGGGCGCGATGACGCTTCCGGAGGTGTTCGCGCAGACGCCCGAGAACCAGCTGCGCGCGCCGGCCGCGCACCTGTTCGGCATTTCGTATGTGGCGCGGCTTTACGGACCGATCTTCGGGAAGCTGGCGAAGGTCGCGGACCTGTGGGTCTACAGCCTGAGCCCCAACAATCTCGATCGCCTCGACGAGCCCGAGGGCGGCGCGCTGGATGCGTGGGCGCGCCCCGGGCGCGAGAACGCCGCGCTGTTGCTGGACCTGGCCGCCGGTGACGCCGACGCCCGCTTCGTGGACACAGGCAGCGGCGCGCTGGCGACTTTGCAGCGGCGGGTGCTCGAGCGGGAGACGATGTCCGATACGCCGATTCCCGCGGACGACACGCTGGTCATCCAGCCGGCGCCCGACGCCCGGCGCGAGCTGGAGACCATCGCCGCGGCGATCTGGACGGCGGTGCGCAGCGACCAGAACCGGTCGTTCGCGGACTTCGCGGTCGTGGTGCCGCCCGCTGCGGCCGCGACGTACCTGCCGCTCGCGCGCGAGGTCTTCGACGCGACGTCGCGGCTGCCGTGCACGGTGCTCGACCTGCCGCGCCCGGCGGAACGGCGAATCTTCGAGGCGACCGCCGCGCTGCTGGAGTTGCCCCTGGGGCAGCTCGCGCGGCCCGACGTGCTGCGCGTCGCGATGCACCCGGCGGTCGCGCGGCGATTTCCAGACGTCGATCCCGAGGACTGGCTGGCGCTGTGCGAGGACCTCGAGATCGTGCGCGGCGCCGATCGCGCCGGACTGCCGCGCACCTACCTGGAACGGGACCGCATCAGCTGGGACCAGGGATTGCGCCGGCTGGCGCTTGGCGCGTTCATGGGCGGGGGCGATGAGGGCGGGGACCACGAGGCGTTCGTCCTGAGCGGCGAGCCGCTGCTGCCCGCCGACCTGTCTCCGTCGGGCGAAGCGGCGGCGCGCGCGCTGGGGGTTCTGGCGCGCGAGTTGATCGCCTACGCCGACGCGGCCCAGCGCGGGCCGGCGACGTTCGAGGCGCACGCCGATCTGTTGCGGCGCGTTCTGGCGGCCACGATCCTGCCCGACGCGCCCGACGAGGAAGCCGCGCTGGGCGACGTGTTCGCCGCGATCGAGCGCGCGCAGGCCGGGGTTCCGGCGGGGCTGCCGATCCGCTTCCGCGTCGCCGCCGACCTCATTAAACGCCGGCTGGGCGACGTGCCGCGCCTGGGGCGCCCGCCCGAGGGGGTCACCGTCGCGTCGTTCGTGCCGATGCGCGCGCTGCCGTTCGACACGATCTTCGTCGCCGGCCTGGACGAGCGGGTGTTCCCCGCGCCGGCCGGATGGGGCGCGCTGGACCTGCGGGCCAGCGGGCGGCGCCCCGGCGACGTCACGCCGCGCGAGCAGGACCACCACATGTTTCTGGAGACGCTGCTGGCCGCGCGCCGGCGTCTGGTGCTGTCGTACGTGTCGCGCGATCCGGTGACGGGGGACCCGCGCGCGCCGTCGTCGGTGATCGACGACCTGCGCACGGCCTTGCAGGGCGTGGAGCACCCCTGCCCGCCTGCCGCCCGCCACCTGGATGATGCGGCGGTCGCCGTGATCCCGGCGGCCGCGCGCGAGCGGCGAGCGGCGGCCTTGGGGCAATCGCTGCGGAAGGCCGCGGGCGGGCTGCCGCAGCTGCCGGTGCTGGGCGAGCTGCGGGCGGCGCTGGCGCCGGGCGTCTGGGCCGGGGTGGCGGGCGATCTGGGCTGGCAAGCGCCGCCCCCCGTCTCGACGGTGGTGAACCGTTTACGGCGTCCTTTGACGCTGACGGATCTGCGGCGGTTCCTGGAGTGTCCGCTGCAAGCGTCGGCGCGCGTGCTGCTGCCGATCCGCGACGACGGAGACGCCGGCAGCGACGCGGAGGCGGCGTTGCGCGACAACGAGCCGCTCGACGAGTCGCGGCTCGAGACGGTTCCGTTCCTGCGCGAGATTGCGGCGGGCCTGCTTGGCGGAGACGCTGACATCGGCGCGGACACCATCGCGGCCGCCTACGACGCGGCGGCGGAGCTCAAGCGGCTCGACGGCGTTCTGGCCGACGGCCTCTTCGGGCGGGCCTCGCGCGAGCGGCACCTGGGGCTGCTCCGCTGCTGGCGCGCCGGCGTTCGGCTGGCGGTCGGACCGCTGTCGGCACCGCCGGTGGTCGTCTGGCTGGGCGCCGCGCCCGAACAGCTGCGGGCGCCAGCGTTGCGGCCGGCGCTGCCGCTGGAGATGGAAGGGATGGGCGTCCTTCTGGGCGGACGGACCGAGCTGGTCGCGGACGCCGCGGACGGCACGCGCATCCTGTTGTCGCTGATCGCCTCGGGCAACCCGCGGGCCGACTGCGTGGAACGCGAGTTCCTGGGGGCCTTCTTCAGTCACCTGGCGCTGACCGTGCTGGACGGCGAGGCGCGCCCTGCGCGCGCGTTCACGCTGCGGCCGAAGGACGACGGGAGCCCCCGCGCGGAGGAGCGCCGATTTGCCCCCTTCACCCCGGAGGCGGCGCGCGCGGTGCTGTCCAACCTGGCCGGCGAGCTGATCCGGGAGGTCCACCCGTACTTCCTGCCGTGCGAGGCCGTGTTCCACCGCAAGAAGCAGGAAGCCAAGAAAGAGCCGGGGAGCGTCCGGGCCTCCGTGCTGTTCCTGCGCGACGACAACTTCACGCAGTTCGTGTCCGACCGCGGCCCGGTGCCCGATCCGCGCGACTACCCCGTCCCGGACGAGCGCCGCGCCGAGGAGCTGGCCGCCCGCCGCTTTGGCCCGTACTTCGCCAGCATCGCCGACGGCCAGGCCGCGGGGCTGGGCTCCGGCAGGAAGGCCCGGCGATGAGCACGCCCGGCTTCCACCCGTTCCCTGACCAGCTGGCCCACATCCCGCGCGACCGGGCCGCCGTCGTCGAGGCGTCCGCCGGGACGGGCAAGACATTCCTCATCGAGCACCTGGTGGTCGATCGGCTGCTGCGCGGCGACGCGCGCATCGAAGAGATGCTGGTCGTGACGTTCACGGAGCGCGCGGCCGCCGAGCTGCGCCGCCGCGTTCACGCGCTGGTCCGCAAGGTCGCGGCCGCGGAGCCGGCACCGCCCGGCAGCGTGACCGCGACCGGATGGACCGTCGACGAAGAGGCGCGGACCCGGCTAGCAACCGCCGCCCGACAGATCGACGTGGCGCCGATCTCGACCATCCACGCCTTCTGCCAGCGCATCCTGACGGAGCAGGCGTTCGCCGGCGGGCGGCTGCTGGTGCAGGAGAACGTCGAGAGCCGCGCGGCCTTCTCCGCGGCGTTCGCGGAGGTCATCCGGCAAGAGCTGTCGGTGGACCCGGCGCTGGCCCCGTACCTGGAGACGTATCTGACGGTCCGGCGATCCACTGGGATGCTGGAGTCGCTGCTGTACCGGGCGCATCAGCTGCGCGTGCCGTTCCAGCCCCCGTTCGAGCCGGCTGCCGTCGACGCGGCGGCGCGCGCGCTGGCGGCCGTCGACATTGGCGAGCTGCTGACCGCCGTGGTCGGGCACCACAGCACCGTGAAGGCGGTGCGCGATCGGCTGCAGACGCTGCACGCGGCGGCGCAGGTGTTCGCGGCCCGCGGCGACCTGCCCGCGTTCCTGGCGGCGGTCGATCCGATCGTCGGCTCGCGCAAGGAAGGGTTCGACTACCTGACCGAAAACCTCGCCGCGGGCGCGCGGGCGCGCGGGCCGGTCGTGGCGCTGGCTGACGCCGCGGTGTCGCTGGAGACCGCCGTCGCGGCGCTGTTCTTGCCGCGCATCGCCGAGCGCGTCGCCGCCCGCAAGCGCGCCGCGGGCCTCTACGACTTCGACGACATGCTGGCGCTGGTCCGGGACGCGCTGCGCGGACCGCGCGGCAGCGAGCTGATCGCGACGCTGCGGGCGCGCTTCAAGCTGGCCATCGTCGACGAGTTCCAGGACACCGATCCCGTGCAGTGGGAGATCTTTCGGACTGTCTTCGCCGACAGTCCGGCCCACCCGATCTACCTGGTCGGCGATCCCAAGCAGTCGATCTACGGCTTTCGTGGGGCGGACGTGGCCACCTACGCGACCGCCTGCGAGGCCATCGCCGCGACCGACGAGCGGCACCACCTGACGCGCAACTTCCGCTCGATGCCCGCGATCGTCGACGCCTACAACGCGATCCTGGACGCGGACGCCGAGGCGCCGTTCTTCAGCCACGGTCCGACGTATCGCCCCGTCGTGGCGGGCAGCCCCGATGCGACGGAGGTTGCCGGTCCGCCGATCACGCTGCTGCGTGTGACCGCCGACGAGGAGATCACGAAGCTGCCGATGCGCGCCGTGCGCGAGGCGCTGGCCCGCGCGATCGCCGACGAGGTCGGGGCGCTGGTGCACGCCGGCCAGCCGGCGCGCGAGGTCTTCGTGCTGACGCGCACCTGGCGCGAGGCGCGCACCGTCGAGCAGGCGCTGACCAGCCGGGGCGTGGCGGCGGTCATCTACAACCAGGAGAACCTGCACGCGTCCGCGGAAGCCGGGCACGTCCGCGACCTCCTGCGGGCCATCGCCGACCCGCGTGACCCGGGCAAGCGGCTGCGCGCCTGGCTGACGCCGTTCTTCGGGCTGTCGCTGGGCGACCTGCCGGCGGCCGCGGCGGCCGGCGCCGACCATCCGCTGCACGCGCGCCTGTACGCCTGGCACGCCGCTGCCGCGCGGCAGCCGCTGGGCCGCCTCTACCCGCGCATCCTGGACGAAAGCGGCGTCCTCTTGCGCGAGCTGTTCCTGGGCGACAGCGCGCGCCGGCTCGTGAACTACCGACACCTCTTCGAGATGCTGGCCAACCAGGACGCGCGCATCGCGCGGCCGCTGGGCGACGTGGTCCGCCGGCTGGCGGCGCTGTGCGCGGGGCTGACCGCGCCGTCGCCCGAGGAAGGTGACGTCGAGCGCATCGAGAGCGATCGGGACGCGGTCCAGATCATGACGATGCACAAGTCGAAGGGTCTGGAAGCCGACGTCGTGTTCGTCTACGGCGGCTTCAGCCCTGTCCAGAGCCGCGGGGTCCGCCTTTACACGCGCGAGGGGCAGCGGGCCGCCGTGATCGGCAAGGGGCGGCGGCAAGCCATCGCCGACGCGATCAAGCGCGAAGCCGAATCCGAAGACCAGCGCCTCTTCTATGTGGCGCTGACCCGCGCCCGCAAGCGGCTGGTGTTGCCGTTCGACGGCGCGGTCGAGGCGGAGCTGGGTCTGGACGAGGCGCGCGAGGAGCTGTGGAAGGTCAACGGCGGCTACGCCCACGTCCACCGGCGCCTCCGCGCCCTGACGGCGGGCGGCGCCTCACACCACTTCGGCGTCCGCGAGGTCCCCGTCGATCCGCGCGCGCCCGGCGATTCGCTGCGGCCGCGCGCCAACCTGGGCATGTTCGCGTGGGAACCCGCCAAGGTGCCGGCCGTCCCGCCGCCGCCCGTGGCGGAGCTGGCGCGATTGGCGCGCGAGCGGCTGGGGCCGACCTATACCTCTTACAGCCGCATCAAGCAGGACGAGGGCGGGTACCGCCCTCCCACCGAGATGCGCGACGAGGCCGAGCTGGCCCCGCTGGGCGAGGACGATCTTCCCGGCGGCGCGCGGGCGGGCATCTTCGTGCACGACCTGCTGGAGCGCGTGCCGCTGGACACACTGCGCGCGACGCCCGAGCTGGAAGCGTGGATCGCGCGCGATGATGTCCGCACGCTGCTGGAGACGACGTTGCGGCGCCACGGCCGCGATGCGGCCCAGCTCAAGCCGGCCGCCCGGCTGGCGCACGCCGCGCTGACGACGGCGCTGCCGGTGGTCGGCGGCGCGCTGGCCGGCCTCGCGTCGGCGCCGCGGGTCATCCGGGAGATGGAGTTCCTGTTCCCGTTCCCGGACGCCGCCGGCGGCGCGCGCCGCGGCTTCGTGAAAGGCTACGTCGACGTCGTCTTCGAACACGAGGGGCGCGCCTATCTGATCGACTGGAAGACCGACCGGCTGTCCAGCTGGGACACCGCCGCGGTCGAGGCCCACGTCGACGCCAACTACGGCCTGCAAGAGCGCCTCTACGCGCTGGCGCTGGTTCGCGCGCTGCGCATCACCGACGCCGCGTCGTACGAACGCCGCTTTGGCGGAACGCTGTACGTCTTCCTGCGCGGATTACCGGGGGCGGTGCGCAGCCGCCGCCCCACGTTCGCCGAGCTGGAGGCGTGGCAGCGAGACCTCACCGACGAGCTGCGCGGCGCGGAGGCCACGCCGTGACGGCCGCGCCCGATCGACGGTGGCCCCCGGCCTGGAGCGCGGGGCTGATCGGCGCCGACGCGGATCCGGAGACGGTGCTGCTGGCGCTGGAGGCCGGCGGCTGGCCGGCGGACCTCCCCGTCTCAGAGCGCCGCGCGTTCGCGCTGCTGGTGCTGGCCTCATGCGAGGCGCGCCGGGAGGGGAGCACGCGGCTGTCGCTGGACGAGGGGCTCGGTGATCGGCTGAGCGCGCTCGGTGCCCCCGCCGCCGATCGCGCAGCGGCAGTGGCGCTGGCGGCCGGGCGGCTGGCCCACGCCGCGCTGGCGCCGCTGGTGGGTGGACCCGGCGACCGGCGGCCGTTCATCGTCGACGGCGCGCATCTGTACCATGAGCGCGATCTGCGCCTCGAACAGCGGGTCGCCACGGCGTTGGCCGCACGCCTCGACGACAAAGGTCGTCCGTCTGAAGCGTCCGGCGCCGACCTGCCGCCCGCGGCCGCCGGGCGCACCTGGACTGCCGGCCAGGCCGCCGCCATCGCGGCCGCGCGCGACGGCCGCCTGACGGTCGTGACGGGCGGCCCCGGCTGCGGCAAGTCCGCCGTCATCGGCGGCATCGTCCGGGCCTGGCGCGCGGCCGGCGTGCCGGCGGCGTCGATCGCCGTCGCGGCCCCGACCGGCAAGGCCGCCAATCGCGCGGCCGAAGCGCTCGCCGCCGAAGCGACGGACGTGCCGCCCCCCTCGACGCTGCACCGGCTGCTGGGCTTCGCGCCTCGGCGCGGCCTGGGCGGCAGCCAGGTGCGGCACCATCCCAACAACCCCCTGCCCCATCTGGCGGTGGTCGTCGACGAGGCGTCGATGGTCGACCTGGCGCTGCTGGACCAGCTGCTGCGCGCGCTGCGCCCCGAAGCCCGCCTGGTCCTGGTCGGCGACGCCGGCCAGCTGCCGGCGATCGCCGCCGGCAGCGTGTTCCGCGACCTGGCCGCCACGGGCGACTCGCTGGCCGGCTTCGCCGTGCGGCTGAGCGAGAGTCACCGCATGAGCCCGGCCGACGCCGCCGGCGCCGAGATCCTGGGCGTCGCGCGCGCCATCGCCGCCGGACAGCCGCCGGCGGCGTCGCCGATCTCCGATCCGGCGGCCGTGCGCTTCGTCGGGTTCGAGCACCTGGACGCAGGTGTTGGGGGCGCCGCCCGGCGCGCGCTGGGCGCGTTCATCGACCGCTGGTACGCCACGCAGCTGCGGGTCCCCGCCGACCTGGACCCGCGCCTGCCGCTGCAAGCGGACGCCGGCGTCCTGGACGCGCCGTCGGCAGCGCGCGCGATCGCCCTGCTGGACCGCCACCGGCGCGCCCGGCTGCTGACGGTGACGCGCGTCGGCCGCACGGGCGCCGATCGCATCAACGACGAGATCGCGCGGCGGGCCGCCGCTGATCTGGGCGCCGGCCCCGTCTCGGCGGAGCTGTTGCCGGCGGGCACGCCGGTGATCGTCATCGAGAACGACTACGAGCGCGGCCTGATGAACGGCGATCAGGGCGTCGTGCTGCCGGTCACCGACGGAGGCGCTGCCGCGGTCGCAACGGCCGTCTTCCCACGCGCGGGACTGCTGGCGCTGTTCCCGCTGGCGACCCTGCGCGGCCTCGTCCAGATCGCGTACGCGATCACGGTGCACAAGGCGCAGGGGAGCGAAGTCGACCGCGCGGCGCTGTTGCTGCCCGACACGGACATGCCGCTGCTCTCACGCGAGTTGATCTACACGGCGGCCACCCGCGCCCGCGCGTCGATGGTGGTGGTCGGCCGAAGGTCGCTGCTGGCTCAGGCTGTCGCGCGCCCGCTGGGGCGGACGTCCGGCCTCGCCGAGCGGTTGGCCGCCAGCGTCCCCCGGTAACTCCGTTCGGCTGAGCAGATTACGTACCGGTAACGACGCCGCGTCGCAGGCGTGTCTTTCGGCCATTTCGGGGGGGTGGACCCCGGCACTGCCTTTGCAAATCCAAGCGGCGTGCATGGGCGTTGCTGGGCTGCGCTGGCCGCGGTGGCGAAAAAAGGAGGGGCCGACATGGGTGCGTCGTCTTCGGGTGCCGCTTCTTCGGGCGAGGATCCCTTCACTCATGAGCTGCGTTTCCTTCTGACGCGCAGCGAGACCGCACGGTTCCTGGAAGGTGCCGGCGGATACGCGGAGCTCACCACTTACGATCCTGAGCATCCGATCGCCTACACGCGAACGACCTACTTCGACACGGCCGACGCGGCGTACCTGACCTCGTCCGTCGAAGAGCCCGCCCGGCGCCTGCGCGTGCGCCAGTACGCGTTCGCGGCGACCGCGGAAGAGCCGCCGGTGTTTTCCGGCATCGGCTACGTCGAGCTCAAGCAGCACCTGGGCGCGTCGCGCAGCAAGGTGCGCCTGGCCGCGACGGCCGCCGAGATCAGTGACCTCCTGAACGCGCCCGCCGCGACCGGCGCCGCGGCGGCCGACGACCCTCTGGCGATTGTCGCGCGGGAGCTGGCGATCCCGACGATGGCTCCCCGGCTGTCGACCTGGTACCGCCGCGTCTGTCTCACCGCCAGCAACCCCACCCTGCGGCTGACGCTGGACGAGGGGCTGCAATTCTGTCGGCCCCAGCCCATCGGGCGTGCCGGCCAGCCTGCCGCGCCTGCGCCCCGCGAGGTGGTCGCCGCCTTCCCCGCCCGCATCCTGGAGGTGAAGTTCGCGGGAACGGTACCGGGCTGGCTCGCGCCGCTGCTGGCCGGCCTGCGCGCGGCGCCGGCGCACTTCTCGAAGTTCCGCATTGGCATGCAGGCGCTGGAGCACGAGCACGAGCTGGAGCACGGGGTGACGCTGCCGCGCGCGCCGTTGCCTCCCGTCGGCCCAGGGCTGGCCCCAGCCTCAACGATCGTTGCCGCTTAGGAGAGACCAGATGTTCGTGGTGTTCGAAGGGATCGACGGAAGTGGAAAGACCACCATCTCGAATCGGGTGGCCAAGGCGCTGCGGGCACGGGGGCTGGACGTCGAACACCTGCGCGAAGGCGGTTCGTTCGCCTCCAAGGTGACCCAGGAGATCCGCGACTTCTGTCGCGACGCCCGCAACATGGCGCTGACCCCGCGGGCCGAGCTGATGCTGTACGTCGCGCGCGAGGTGCAACTGGCGGAAGAGGTCCTGCGGCCGGCGCTGGAGCGCGCCGACGTCGTCATCGCCGACCGCTACTTCTATACGGCGCAGGTGCTGGCGGGCGCGGGTCGGGATCTGTCGCCCGAGGAGATTCGGCCGATCGTCGAGACCGCGGCCGCTGGTGTCTGGCCGCAGGTGGCGTTCCTGATAGACGTCGACCCGTCGGTGGCGCGCGGGCGCCGCAAGGTTTCGAAGATGATGAACCCCGCCGACCGCCGGCCGGTCTCGCGCAAGGGGCTCACGGGCAGCGGGCTGCAGGTGCGGCTGCGCGCCGGCTACCGCGCGCTGGCCGAAGGCGACCCGGCGCGCTGGGTGATCGTCGACAACACCGACGCCGACCTCGATCAGGTCGTCGCCGCGCTGACGGAGCTCATCTTGCGGGCGCGCGCCGGTGAAGAGGTCCCCGGCGGCCTGCTGCGGGTCGGCACCCCCGCCGCGCCGGCGGCGGCGCCGGCCCCCGTCGACAGCGTCGCCGCCGCGTACCAAGCTTTCCTGGCGTGGGTCGATCGCCGCGCGTTCCGCGAGCCGACGCTGGCGGCCTACGTGCTGGCCGGCATGTCTGGCGCCGAGATCGACTCGCGGCGGCTGTCGCTGGCCGGCGCCGCGCCGAAGGTGATCGCGCGCGGCCTGCGCGGCCTCAGCGATCCCGTCTCGTGGCGGCTGCGGCGGCTGCTGATGGACGCCGCGCCCGCCGAGGTGGCCTCGTCGCTGCAGGACACGATCGCGGACACGCCCGAAGCCTGGACGCTGCGCGAGCTCCTGGCGGACTCGGTCCCGGCGGCGGTGGCCGCCAGCCTCGAGGGGCTGGACGACGAGACCGCCTGGGCACTGCGCGCCGAGCTCTACGACCGGGCGCCCGAGGCGGTCCTGGCGTCGCTGGCGCTGCTGGATTCGCCGCGCGCCTGGGAGGTGCGGGCCCGGTGGGTCGCCGAGCGCGGCGGCCTGGATCGCGCCTGCGACACCTACGACCGCGCGCGGTCGGTGGCCAAGTCGGTGACCGGGCTCGATAGCGCGCAGGCCTGGGACATGCGCAAGGCAGCCCGCGAGAGCGCGCCCGTGGCGGCGCTGACCTCCCTGCGCGGGACCACCAGCGACCGGGCCTGGAACTGGCGCGAGAAGGCCATCGGCCGGGCCCCCAAGGCGGTGCTTTCGACGATCGCGGGGATGGACGACGCGCGGGCCTGGGCGCTGCGCGTCGCCAACGCCACGCGGGTCCGCGAGGCGCTGGATTCGATGGCGGGCCTCGACCACCCGACGGCCTGGGACCTGCGCGAGACCTGTCTCGACATCTGGCCGGCCAACACGATCAAGAGCCTGGGCGTGCTGGTCAGCGGGCAGCGCGGACACGAGCTGCTGGTGCGGGCCCTGGCCGCGCACCCGGACCAGATCTCGCTCTTGAAGCAGGCGGCGAACATCGCCACCGGCGCCAGCCTAACGCCCTCCGTGATGGCGGCCTGACGTGGGAGACGGCCCGAACGTGGGAGGGTTCGATCTGAACGACACGCTGGGCCTGGACAGCATGGGCCTGGCGCGGTTCGAGGTCGTGCTGGTGCGCCTGATCATCGCCGCCGCGCTGGGGAGCTTCCTGGGCTTCCGGCTGTGGAGGCGCCTCATGCCCAACGCCCTGCCCCCGGCGCGCGAGGTCGCGCAGGCGCAGACACTGATCGCGATCGCCGGCGCGCTGATGGTGGTGGTCATCGGTCACAGCACGGCCCGCGCGTTCGGGCTGGTGGGCCTGGGGGGATTCATCCGGTTTCGCTCGGGGATCAAGGACACGCGCGACGCCGCCGTCATGTTCGTCATGATCGGCATCGGCATGGCGTGCGGCCTGGGTGCGGTCCCCATGGCGCTGGTCGCGACGCTGT
>JBJMQQ010000241.1:0-11263 GCA_045802645.1 Polyangia bacterium | reverse complement strand
CCTACGGCGCCTTCATCGTCCCCGGCCTCATCATGCTGTCGATCCTGACGTCCAGCATCTCGAACGCGTCGTTCGGCATCTACTTCCCCAAGTTCACCGGGACGATCTACGAAATCCTGTCGGCCCCGATTTCATTCGCCGAGATGATCATCGGGTATGTCGGCGCGGCGGCGACGAAGTCCGTCATCCTGGGGCTGATCATCCTGGCCACCGCCACGGCCTTCGTCCCCGTCCAGGTCCATCACCCGGTGTGGATGCTGGCGTTCCTGCTGCTGACCGCCACCACGTTCAGCGTGTTTGGTTTCGTGATCGGGATCTGGGCCAAGGGGTTCGAGCAGCTGCAGTTGATCCCGATGCTGATCGTCACGCCGCTGACGTTCCTGGGCGGCGCGTTCTATTCGATCGACATGCTCCCGCCCCACTGGCGAACGGTCGCGTTATTCAACCCGGTCGTGTACCTGGTCAGCGGGTTTCGCTGGAGCTTCTACGACACGGCCGACGTCGCCGTCGGCGTCAGCCTGGGGATGACCTTCGTGTTCCTGGTGGTGCTGCTGGTGGTCGTCGCCTGGATGTTCAAGACCGGCTACCGCCTCAAGAAGTGACCGGCATCCGCGGCGGCGCAGCCGGCAGCTCCAGACCGAACACGGTCGGCAGCTGGTCCGTCTGCTCCAGCCAGATGCGCCCGCCTTGGGCCTGCATCGCCATTCGCGCGAAGTAGAGCCCCAGGCCCAGGTTCACGCGCGCGGAGTCCGCGGCCCGGGCGAACTTGTCGAAGATGGTCGTCTGCGCGGCGCTGGGGATCGCGGGGCCGTCGTTTCCAACCCGGATCTGAACGCGGTCGCCCGCCTCGCGGACCTCCATCTCGATACGTCCGTTGGGCGGGGCGTAGCGAAGCGCGTTGTCGAGCAAGTTGTCGACGACGCGCGCCAGCAGGTCCTCGTCGGCCACGACGCGCGGCCCTGGCGGCGACGGGCGGATCGCGATCCGAACGTTCTTGAACCCGGCTTGCGCCGAGCGATGGCGCGCCAAGGTGGACAGCAGGGCCGGCGCGTCCAGCGCCGCGAGCCGCAACGGAAGCTGGTTCGACTCCAGCCGGGCCAGGTCCAGCAGGTTCGCCGTCACGCGGTGGATGCGGTTACACGCGGTGCGGATGTCGTTCAGGCAGTTGCGCACGTACTCGGGACTGCCGCTCAGCTCCAGAGACAAGAAGTCGACCATCCCGATCACCGCGGCCAGCGGGTTCTTGATGTCGTGCGCGGCCAGCGCCGACATCTCGCGCTTGAACTGATCCAGCGCCGCCGCCTGCCGGTGAAGGCGCAGCATCGTCAGGTACCCGCCCACCTGGGCGGCGACGATCGACAAGAGGCGCATGTCGTCGCGCGTGAACGGCTCCGTCCGCCGCTCGATTGAGAGGAGACCGCGCACCTCGTCCAGGCCGACCACCGGGAGCGCGAGGTGCTGGCCCGTGTCCGCCGGGGGAAGCGGATCGTTGTTCTCGACCGCGCCCAGCACCGTCAGGAGACGCGACTCGAGCTGCCTCATCATCTCATCGCCGCCGACGGCGGGCACCGAGACCAGCTTGCGATCACCGTTGCCGTCCGCGTCGAACAACAATGAGCACCGGTCACATTGAAGAAGATTCTTCATCAGCGCCAACGTGCGGGTCAGGCGCTGGCACTCGTCGACGTTCGAGTCGAGGGTGTGCGCAATCTCGATGATCGCGCGGGCTCTGATGTCCGTGACCGACGGCGACGGCGCAGTCTGGGGGGCGATCTTGCTCATCGCGAAAAGACGATCCCGTTGTCGCGGAAGCCAGGAACCTGATCGAGCCGGTCGAGGATCGTGGCCCCGGTGAGCTCCATCAACAGCGGTCGCAGCTCGTCCACCACCGCGCAGATGACCTCCATGCCGTCGCCTGCGGGTTGTGACCAGGAGGGCGGGAGCGTGTACCGGTACTCGAGCCCTTCGCGATCGATGACCAGCTCGCCGGCAGCGGGCAGTCGACGGACGACGGCGTTCTTGCTCCGGCGGAGCAGCGTAGCCGTCGTCGCGCTCCCCAACAGGTCCGACAGGCTCCGCCAGAGGAGCCCGAAAAGCTCGGCGGCGGTGGTGGGCGCGGGGCTCGCGGCGCCGGCGATCGACGTGACCTTCATGCGCAAGAACTGCACGTTTTCCGCGTCCAATTGTTGCAATGGACACCACGCTGGTTTGCGGGCGCCAAGCCGGCTGCGGGGGCGGTCTGATCTGGGGCGGGGGCGTCTGTTTTGTACGACATAGTCGCGCATCTTTGATTGGCTGAGCACCCCCCCGGAGCTCAACCAATGCGTGTAATTTCGACTACTTCAGTGGCATCGTGGATGAACGTACGTGAGCTGTCAATCCAGGATGTCCGATCGTGCATTGCGTCTTGGCGCGCGGATTTTCTACACTCCCCTGAAATGGCACAACATTTAGGTCGTTGCCTGATGCCCGTGTAAAATTCGCGCGTGGAGGTTTTGGTTGCGGACGACGACCCGGGGATGCGGGCCGTCCTGCGGTGCTTGCTGTCTCGGGACGGGCACGCGGTGGTGGAAGCCGAGGACGGGCAGTTCGCGATCGACGCCGTGTCAGGCCGCGCGTCCAAGGCGCCGTTCGATCTGGTCATCACAGACCTGCGGATGCCGCGCGCAGACGGATTCGAAGTGCTCGCGCGTGTGCGCGAACGACTGCCGCGCACGCCAGTCGTCATTCTGACCGCGCAGGGATCGATCGGCGACTGTGTCGCCGCGATGCGCGCGGGCGCGTTCAATTTTCTCACGAAGCCGTTTCATCACACCGAGCTCGCAGCCGTGGTCCGTCAGGTGGCCGAGGCGCGCGCGCCCATCGACGCGCGCCGGCTCGCGCGCCCGGCCGACGGGCGACAGCTGTCCGTCAGCTTGATCGGCGAGTCACTGGCGCTGAAGGCCGTGCTGGACACGGTGCATCGGGTTGCCTCCAGCTCGTCGACGGTGCTCATCACCGGCGAGAGCGGCAGCGGCAAGGAGGTCGTTGCCCGCCTTCTTCACGGTGCCTCCAGCCGTTCGGGCGGGCCGTTCGTTCCGGTGAACTGCGGTGCCATCCCAGAAGCGCTCATCGAGAGCGAGCTCTTCGGTCACGCCCGCGGCGCGTTCAGCGGCGCCGTCGAGGCGCACCCGGGCAAGTTCACGCAGGCTGACGGCGGCACGCTGTTCCTGGACGAGGTCGCCGAGCTGCCGCTGCCCCTGCAGGTGAAACTGCTGCGCGCGCTGCAGGACCGGGAGATCACGCCCGTGGGCGGGACGCAGTCGCGCACCGTCGACGTCCGGATCGTCGCCGCGACGAATCGCGACCTGGACACCATGGTGAGGGAGGGGCGGTTTCGCCGCGATCTCTTCTACCGGCTGGAGGTGGTCCCGGTCCGCCTCCCTGCGCTCCGCGAGCGACGCGAGGACATCCCGACGCTGGTCCGCCACTTTCTGGACGAGATGAACCGCCGGTTTCAGCGCGAGGTCACGATCGCGGAGGACGCCCTCGCGCTGATGTCTCTTTACGCCTGGCCCGGGAACGTGCGGGAGATGGAGAACCTGCTCGAACGTCTGGTGGTGCTGGACGCCAGCGGCACCATCCACGCGGCCGATCTGCCCGAACGGATGCGTACGACCGCGGGGGCTGCGCAGCTGGCCGACATGTCGGCGACGCTCGAGAGTGGCACGATCGATCTGCCGGCGGTCCTGGCGGGGATCGAAGGCTCCCTCATCGACCAGGCGCTGCGACAGACCGCCGGAAACAAAACCCGCGCGGCTGAGCTGCTAGGTCTGAGCAGGACGACCCTGCTCGACAAGCTCAGGCGGCACGGCTGACAGCGGCGAGAGAGGTGCGCCAGCACCAACTCGGGGGGAGTTGAGCTGATGCTGGCGCTTTTTTTTTGTTCTCTCCAGAGGAGCAAGCGCCGCGCCAACGTCGTTCGCCGCGAACGTCGTGGAGATCGGCGTCGCGCCGACGGGATTCCGACGTCTGGCCTACCCCTGAGGCGTCGCCTCTCCGACTCCGGGGATTTCTTACCCGGCCCAGCTCGCGCGCAGCCGCGCCGCGACGTCGATGCGCGCCGTCCGCCCCGCGGACGCCGGAGCCGCTGCCACCTCAGGCGTGATGCGCTGGAACTTGTCGACGATGGAATCGGGGATGAAGCGGGTGCGGGGCGTGAACACATGCCGGTCGCCGAGCCGGTGCTGCTGCCGGACGTAGAACCGCAGCGGGTGAACGACGGACAGGGTCGTCTTGGCGCGGGTCATCGCCACGTACAGCAGGCGGCGCTCTTCTTCGATCTCGGCCGGATGTCCGGTCGCCAGATCGGAGGGGATGCACCCGTCCGCGGCGTTGAGCACGAAGACCGTGTCCCACTCTTGCCCCTTCGCTGAGTGGATCGTCGACAGGATCAGATAGTCCTCGTCGAGGTGCGGGTGCCCCGCTTCCGCGCCCGTGGCGGCCGGTGGATCCAGCGTCAGGTCGGACAGGAAGCGCTCGCGGCAGGGGGCGGCGGCCGCCAGTTGCTCGAGCTGCTCGAGGTCGCCGAGGCGCGCCCGCGCGTCGTCATAGAGGCGCGCCAGGTGCGGTTCGTACCACCGGCGGACGAGGCCCATCTGGGCGGCCCACGCGGAGGCCGGGTCGCACAGCTGGCGATAGAGATCGATGAACGCCGGCCAGTCGGCGCGCGCCGCCGCGGGCGGCTCGAAGCTGGCCATCGCGGGGGGAAGGGGCAGGGCGCAGGCCGTCACGTGCCGCAGCAGCGCGTCCGCGAGGCGCGGGCCCATCCCCGGCAGCAGCTGCGCGACCCGGAACGCGGCCAGACTGTCCCGCGGGTTCTCGGCCCAGCGCAGGCAGGCCAGCGTGTCCTTGACGTGCGCGGCCTCGAGGAAGCGGAGCCCGCCGAACTTCACGAACGGGATGTTGCGGCGGCCGAGCTCCACCTCCAGCGCGTCGCTGTGGTGGCTGCTACGAAACAGGACCGCCTGCTGCCGCAGCGCCACCCCGGCCTCGCGCCGTTCGAGGATCCGCTGGACGACGTAGTCGACCTGCGCCCCCTCGTCGGCGACCGTGGCGAGCACCGGCTTGTCGACGCCGGCACGCGTCGCGCGGAGCTGCTTGTCGAAGCGCGCCCCAGCCAGCGCCATCACGGCGTTGGCGGCGTCCAAGATTGGCTGCGTCGAGCGGTAATTTTGCTGCAGCAGCACCACCGCCGCCGGGGGCGTGTACTGGGCGGGGAAGGCCAGAATGTTGTCGACCGAAGCGGCGCGGAAGCTGTAGATGGCCTGCGCGTCGTCCCCCACGACCGTGACGCCGCGGCCGTCGGGGCGCAGGCGGCGCAGGATCTCGGCCTGCAGCGTGTTCGTGTCCTGGTACTCGTCGACGAGCACGTGGTCGTAGAGCGTCCCGATGCGGCGCGCGAACGGGGCGTCGCCCATCAGGTGGAACCAGTAAAGCAGCAGATCGTCGTAGTCCAGAACGGCCCGCTCGGTCTTCGCCTCGACAAACGCGGCGAAGAGGCCGCGGAGCTGCTCTTCCCATTCCAGGCACCAGGGGAAACGAGCCTCCAGGGTCGCGCGCAGCGGTTGCTGCGTGTTGACGGCGCTGGAGTAGATGGCGAGGCAGGTTCCCTTCCGCGGAAATCGGCGATCGGTGCGCGACAGCGCGCGATCGTGCCGCAGCCGGTCCAGCAGATCCGCGGAGTCCTCACGGTCGAGGAGTGTGAACCCGGGATCGAGCCCAACCTCCGGCGCGTGGTGGCGCAGCAGGCGGTTGGCGACGGCGTGAAACGTCCCCGCCCACGGGAGCGTCTCGCTGCCGGCCCTGGCGCCGATGAGGCGCGCCGCCCGGCGGGTCATCTCCTGCGCCGCCCGTCGCGAGAACGTCAGCAGCAGGATGCGTCGCGGATCGGCGCCGCGCGCGACCAGCACGCCCAATCGGTGCGCCAGCGTCTGCGTCTTACCGGTGCCGGCACCGGCCACGATCAGCAGCGGGGCATCGCCGGCGGCTGCCGCCTCTCGCTGCGCCGGATTGAGCGATTCGAGAATCGTTTCGAGAGCAGGACGGGACGCCATGGCGGTACTATACGTCCGTTCAGGCCCGCGCCGAATTTCTTCAAATGCCTTTCGGGGACGCTGCCAAGCCCCACCCACGCGACCCGTGATCATCTTGCTTGAGCCATGCGATCGCTCGCGCTCCTCGCAATCCTGTTCACCGCCTGCGCGTCCCCGCCGTCGTCGTCCTCGTCCTCGTCCTCGACCTCGACTCCGCCCCCCCCAGCCGACGCCAGCCCGGGCGCCGCGTCCCCGACAACCGACACCGCCCGGCCGGCGGTCCCTCACGTGTTCGTGATCGCCATGGAAAACGAGAGCGCCGGCGCGATCTACGGCAGCTCCCACGCGCCCTACATCAACGGCGTCCTGGTGCCGACCTATGCCAGCGGATCGAACTTCCTCGACGAGCTGCCGTCCCTGCCCAGCGAGCCGCACTACATCCAGATGGAGGCGGGGACGAACGCCTTCGCCGACGTGACGTTCCAGACCGACAACAGCCCCTCAGCCAGCAACAGCACCGCGACCACCCAGCACCTGGCCACCCAGATCCGGGCGGCGGGCGGCGGGCTGGATTGGATGGTCTACGTCGAGAGCGTCGACCTTTCGGCAGCGCCCTGTCCGATCGCGAACAGCGGAACGTACGTCCCGCGGCACGATCCTTTTCTTTTCTTCCAGGACGTCGCGGGCGCGCCCCCGTCGAAAACCAACGCGGGCTGTGCCGCCCACCACAAGCTGATCTCGGCGCTGAACGACGACCTGGCGGCCGGCAACGTGGCGTCGTACGTGTTCATCGTCCCCGACCTGTGCCACGACATGCACGGGACGGCGGCGTGCCCCAGCACCGATAACGTGAAGGCGGGCGACACCTGGCTCAGCACCGCCATGCCGCCGCTCATCGACTACGTCGACGCGAACGGCGGCGTCATCTTCATCGTCTGGGACGAGGAGAGCCATGTGCCGTTCTTCGCCGTCGGGCCCAGCGTCAAGCCTGGCTACGCGAGCCCGGCGCCGCTGACCCATCGGTCCCTCACGAAGAGCGTCGAGGAGATTCTGGGCCTGCCGGTTCTGCCGACGGTCAGTGACGCCACCGATTTCGGAGATCTGTTCGTTTCGGGGTCGGTTCGGTAGCGCATCGGCGGACTCAGAGGCGCTTTCGACCACGCGAGCCGGAACGCCGCAAAACCCCGGCCACACACGAACACGAACTCGAACACGCTCACGCTCACGCTAGCCGTCCGGCCTGCGCCAGCTCTGACGAACAATGAGACCGCTCCGCTAATTCCCGGCGAAGGCGTCCAGGAGCCCCTGCACAACGGGCTTCGGGTGCATGTCGGGGTCGAACAGCAACGGCCGGTGCGGTCCTTCGCCGCGCAGCTTGCCCCACTGAGGACTGTTGAGCCAGGAGTCGCGGTCCGTCAGTCCCCAGAACGTCACGGCGGTGCACGCGGGCTCGGCGACGCAGGTGGCGACGATGTCGTGGGTGAGCTTCCGTTGCGCTTCCAGCTTCTGTTCGGGGGTGCCCGGGAGCTCGCCGACGGGGACGTCCATCTCCGTGAACTCGACCAGCAGGCCCAGCGCCGCGTACCGGGCGATGTTGGCGCGGATCGCCCCGGGCGCCGGCCAGTGGCGTGGATCGACGTGCATCTGAAAGCCGACGCCGTTGATGGGCACGCCCGCTTCCTTGAGCCGCTTGCAGAGGGCGAACGCAGCCTCGGACTTGGCGGCGCCGACGCCTTCGATCTCGTAGTCGTTGTAGAAGAGCTGGGCCTGTGGATCGGCCGCGTGGGCTTCCTTGAACGCCTGGTCGATGAAGTCGGGTCCCAGCGCCGTGAACGGCGAGTCGGCGCGGAGGCTGCCCGACTCCCCGTCGGCCAGCGCCTCGTTGACGACGTCCCAGGCGCCGATCTGGCCGCGCCAGTGCCCGGCCACGCCCGCGATGTGCGCGGCCATGGCGGCGCGTAGCTCGTCCCCCTTCAGCGGCCTGGCCCACCCTGCGATTTGCTGATGCCAGACCAGCGTGTGGCCGCGCATCCGCATGCCGTTCTGCGCGGCGAAGGCGACCAGCCGGTCGCCGGCCGCGAACGCGAACACGCCGCGCAGCGGCTCGACGGACGCCCACTTCATCTCGTTCTCGGGGCTGAGGGAGTCGAACTGGCGGCTCAGCAGGGCCCGAACCGCCGGGTTGTTCAGCCGGCCGCTCATCAATGCCGTGCCGATCCGCTTGTGCGCGGCTTCGGCCGCCGCGCGCAGGGGCGGGTTCTCCGCGCCGGCAGCGCTGTCCTTGCCCACCGTGTCGGCCGGCGGGTGGGGGACGACGCAGCCCGCGGCCGCCAGCATCACGGTCGCCCAGAGGGGCACCGTCACGGCAGGAACTTGATGTTCGTGAACGTGACGTCGATGGGGCAGGTGGCGCCGGCATCGCCGGTGACGTTCGTCCCCGTCCACTGCCACTGCAGGCCGACCACTTGCGCAGCGTTCGTCGCGGACCAGCCGGTCACCCGGGTCAGCGGCACGGCGATCGTCATCGAGGTGGCCGACGGGACCGCCACCTGCTTGACCGCGGGGAAGTTGTAGCAGCCGGCCGCCGCTTTCGGGTCGCAGCTTCCGGCCGGCGTCGCGTTGTTGGGCTGCTGATCGTACGTCTTGATCTGCAGCTCCATGTCGCAGCCCGGCGACGACCCCGCCACGTCGAACTGGATCTGCGAGAAACCCGTCACGGTCGCGCAGACCGAGAACCCGACGCCGACGCCGCCGTAGTCACCCGCGGTGACGCCGCCCTTCGCGTGCAGCTTGGTCCCGTCCACGTTGACCGCCATCGTCGACCCCTTCGGGCCGGCGTACGGATAGATCGTGCCGTAGACGCCCTTCGGATCGCCCCATTTGCCCGTCGCGCCGCTCCAGTCGGTGAAATCCGTCACGCCGCCGTTCACGACGTTGTTGGGCACCAGCGGCGCTGTGCAGTCGAGGCCGTTCAGCTTGGGAGTGCCGGCGTCCGGGCCGCCGGTGTTCGCCTGCCCCGGCGTCAGGGTCGTCGCGTCCCAGTTGACGAACGTGACGACGCTGCTGGCCGGCAGGTCGAACGTGAAGCTGTCGTCCGTGACGGCGACCGGGCTCTTGGCGGCGAGTGAATCGTCCGCCGACGTGACCCACGGCGTGACGGTGTCCAGCGTGGAACCGTCGACGACAAACTTCTGGGTCACCGCCGTCGCGTTCGTGTTGACGGCGATGACCGCCAGGTGGGTGCTGTCGCGGTACGCCTCGACCAGCACGCCGCCGGCGGGCTTCTCGGTCGCGCCGATGCGCTGGAATCCGGGGCGCACGAACTTGGACCAGTTGCCGAACGCGTAGCCGCGCTTGAACATGTACGGGGCGCCCTTCGTCGCGTCAGGCTGGATGAGGGCCGGGTTCATGCGCTGGGCGTCCGTCAGCCCGTTCTCGTCGATGTAGAGGGCCCACCAGCTCCACGCCGTCATCCCGCTGGTCACGAGGTCGCTGTGCATCCGCTGCGCCATCGCGAGCGCGCTGGTCATGCTGGGATCGGGCGTGTCGCCTTTCGAGTTTTCCTGCGACCACTCGGTCTCCCAGAACGACTTGCCTGCCTTGTGCGGCTTGTCGTAGCTCCCGATGTTCCCGCCGTAGTCGTGAGTCGCGATGACGGACACGTAGCCAGCGGCCGTCGCGTCCGCCAGCAAGGTGTTGACGTAGTTCTCGCAGTTGGAACCGGTGGCCGTCTCGGGCGCCATGACCTTCACGGAAGGGTATTTCTGGGCGAACAGGGGGCCCATCGACTGGCCGATGAAGGTCGTCAGCTCCTGGGGCGTCCACTGGACACCGTCCCAGCTGGCGACGTAGTCGGGCTCGTTCGCGGGCGATAGCGCCACCAGATGAACGGGCGGATTCGCCGCCCCCAGCAAATCGACGTATTGCCCCAGGTAGGTCGCGAAATCCTGGTAGTGCGCCGGCTGCAGCTTGTTGGAGTCGAAGTCCGATGCGTCGCCGTTGTGCTGCGAGCCGTTCTTGTTGTTCGTCGTTTTCCAGATCGGCGGGGGCGTCCAGGCGGCCGCCCAGACCTGGGCGCCGCGAACGGCCGCCTGCTGGGCCGTGGTCAGCTCCGGCGCCGTGGGAACGGGGTTCGCGCCCGTCGCCGGCTCCACGCCGGCCACCGTGTCCGCCGGCAGGCCGATCATGGTGCGCACCAGCGAAAGCCCGATCCCCTTCTTGGCGTCGAAGAGCTGGTCCGCCTGCGCGTCCGTGATGCTCTGCCCAAAGAACGCCGAGGATGCCCCGAACCCATCCATCGTCTGCTTGACGTCCGCCCAGCTCACCGTCACGTCGCTCTTCTGCGCCTTCGACGAACAGCCGGCGACGCCCGCGCAAACCGCTGCAGCAACGAACAACGCGATTTTCATGTGCGACAACTGTTAACCGATCTGGCGCGTCGACGACATTGCAAATGCGTCGGGCTCCTGACCGGACGGCTTTCCGGATCTCGTGGCCTTGCGGGTACTAGACGGCGGGGAAACAGACCGTCGTTCGACCAACCACCGAGGAGATCACATGCCAGCTCAGTTGCCACGGATGACCGGAGTACTCGCGCTCGCCACGTTCGTGTTGTCGGCCGCCGCGTGCGGGTCGGGAGAAGAGGAGGTCGTGCCAGCAGCCCTCACGGCGACGGCGGCCGCCGATCGTGATTCCTGCGCCGTCGCGTGCGCAAGCATCGTGGCTTGCCTGAGCGGTCACGGGGGGAGCTACGGCGATTACGGGAGCTACGGCGACTACGGGAGCTATGGCGACTACGGGAGTTACGGCGACTACGGGAGTTACGGAGACTACGGGAGCTACGGCGACTACGGGAGCTACGGCGACTACGGGAGCTACGGCGACTACGGGAGCTACGGCGGGAGCTACGGCGAGTACGGCAGCTACGGCGATTACGGGTACGGCTCTGGGGGGACCACCAAGACGAGTGTCTGCATCAAGAGTTGCCAGGCCTTGCCGGCGCGGGCACGCCGGAAGATTGTCGCCTGCGTCACCGCGCACCCGTCGTGCCACGAGAAGCTCGCTTGTGAGTGAGCCCGCACGCGCCGAACTGCGCCGCTGGGTGGTGTCGTCGTTGCTGGCGCTGGTGGCGATCGTCGCGCTGCGCTGGCCGACGCACGCCGTCCCGATCCTCAACATCGACGAGGCGG
>JBJMQQ010000240.1:0-24319 GCA_045802645.1 Polyangia bacterium | reverse complement strand
TCAAGGCCGGCTGCCTCCCCGCCTACGGCAGCAACCACAACCGCTCTGGCCTCAAGGTTCGCTCCGCCGTCAAGGCCGGGAACCTCCCCGCCTACGGCAGCAACCACAACCGCTCTGGCCTCAAGGTTCGCTCCGCCGTCAAGGCCGGGAACCACCAGCTCCTCGCGAACCACTCGCGCCGCGTGCTCAGCTAGTCGCCGAGGTTCGCGCACGAGGCCAGCGTCAGGTCGCGTCGTGCGTGTCTAGCCACCGATCGACGCTCAGGACCTCGCGCTGCGCCGAGACCGCCGCGTAGATCTTGCGGGCTTCAGCGGCCAGACGTTTTGCAGCCGCCCGATTCTGGCCTGACTCCCAAAGCGCTCGCGCCAGTGCGAATGCGGCTTCGGCTCGCTCGGCCGGATCGAGTCCGGCTGCTGCTCGAATGGACAATGCGCGCTGAAGGGGCTCGACGGCGCTGGCCGGCCGGCCCTCGTTGATGAAGCTAGTTCCGATTCCGGTCAGGGGATACGCCACGGCCGCCCCGTCCGGACCCAGCTCGCGCTCCCAGATTGCTTTCGCCCTGCCGAAAAACTCGCGTGCCTCCGGGTAGCGTTTGAGGCCCATCAAGATGTCGCCGCGATTGTTCAAGTTCAGCGCGACTGTCGGGTGCTGCGCGCCGAGGCGCTTCTTCTCGATCGCCAGAGCGCGATCCATGTGAACGAGCGCTTCGTCGAATCGTCCCATCTCCTCGAGGATGTTGCCAAGGTTCGCCTCGGAGATGGCCACGTCGGCGCTCTCCGGTCCGAGAATTCGCTGCTTCAGCCCGGATGCCTCGGAGATGGCTCGTATGGCTGCGTCGCCATCACGATGTGCGGAGTGCACGCATCCAACGTTGTTCAGGAGCCAGGCGCGCAGAAGATCGTGGCCACCCAATCGTTGCAGAACCGCGTTCGCGACGCCGGACCATCTCAGGGCGTCCTCGAACCGCCCTTGTAGCTGCCCGGTGACGAACACCAACGTGGTAGAGACCTCGGCCCGGACTTCATCGTGCCGAGATGCGTCGGCCGCTTGGTATGCATCGTTGAGCGTCTTCTCTGCCATTTGCGGGTTGCGCGCGTTGGTGAAAACTTGGCCCAGCAACGCCAACGCCTCGGCCTCCAGCGGCTTGTAGCGTATCGAACGAGCGCTCTCGACCAGCACGGGCGCTTGCTTCAACGCCTCCTTCCACCTGCCGGCATCGAACTGCGCCTTGACGTCGGCCAACTGCTCGCGGAGACCGTTCACCTTCCCGCGCGTTTCCGGGTCATCGGGAGGTCGGATGACGGCGCGCAGTCCGGCGATGTCCGAGCAGCCGTCCAGCGACTGAAGGGCGTCGGCAGCGCTGGCGGCGTTCTCGACGACTTCGCCGTTCGCGCCCTCGAACACTTGCGCGAGCGCGCGCAACCCACCGAGCCTTTCGTTGAGGCACGCCATTCGCAAATCCAGAACATCCGGGGACTGTTCGTGTCGTAAGTGGGTCGCTTCGCAGGTCTCCTTGTACGTGCTGGACCAGTGCTGGGCGTAGTCGCTCAACGTGTGGCGTACGGTCTCGTAAACGTCGGCGGCGTAGCTCTTGCCCGTGCTCAAGAAGGCGTCGTGTATGCGACGCTGGCGCGGCGCTTCGGGCGAGCTCTCGGGCGTGAGCTCCCAGATCGCGGACAGCCGATCCGCACCGTTCGTGCACACCAGCGCTCGCTCGGCCATCACTTGCCGGAAGCCGAAGCCGACCGCCAGCGGCACCATGGCCAGCGCCACGCCGATCGCGATGCGCCGGTATTTCGCGCGCGGGTCCGTCTTCAGCGCGTCGAGAGTCTCCGCCATCGACGGGTAGCGTTCGGCGGCGGTGGGGCGCAGGCCGCGCAGCAGGACTTTGCGGACCCAGGACGGGACCTTCGTGTTGGCGGGCGCGTCGCGGATGTTGCCCTGGACGATGTTGCCGACCAGGGTCTGGATGTTGTTGCCGGGGAACGGGCGCTCGCCGTAAAGGGCTTCGTACAGCGTCACGCAGAAGCTGAACTGGTCGCTGCGCGCGTCGGTGCCGGCCTTGAAGAATTGCTCCGGCGCCATGTACGCCGGCGTCCCCATGATGGCGCCCGTGCGGGTGAGGCGCGCGCTGAACAGATCGGCCGCGACCGACGGATCGGTGTCGCGCATCTCGCGCACGACGCCGTCTTCGTTCGCCAGCCCGACGGGGACGGCACCGACGGTCTGGCTGGGCCCGTCGGGGCGAGTGGGCGCGGCGGCGAGCTGCTTGTGAAGGACGATCGTCCCGCCGTCGGTCCGCACGCCCTCGAACTTGGAGGCGGTCACGACGACCGGGCCGTTGACGGTGGGGCGTGCCTCGATCTCGCGCGCGAGGCCGAAGTCCATGACGCGCACCTCGCCGTTGCGCGCGACCATCACGTTCTCGGGCTTGAAGTCGCGGTGGACCAGCCCCTTTTCGTGAGCGGCCTGCAGTCCGCGGCCGGCGGCCAGGTAGACCTTCAGGATCTCCTGCCAGGTGCGCGTCTGGGCCTGCACCCAGTAGCTGGCGGTGTGACCGTCGACGAACTCCATCGCGATGAAGACCTGCTCGCGAAAGGTGCCGACGTCGTAAACGACGACGACGTTCGGGTGCGCCAGCCGCGCGATCGCCTGCGCCTCGCGCAGCGTGCGCTGCCGTCCCTCGCTCATCGAGACGCCGTTCTCGATGCGCGCGCGCAGCAGCTTGACGGCAACCTTGCGATCGAGCTCGGGATCGAAGGCGGCGTAAACCTCGCCCATCCCACCGCGACCCAGAAGATTCAGAACGACGTAGCGGCCGATGCCCGCGCCCCGCGCGAGCGGCTCGAAGCCGGGTTCGTCGCCGTTCTTGCCCATTTTAGAGCCGCTTACATCGGCGGATCAGGACAGAAGATGAGTTGTGGCACCCACACGGCCCGACCTGCCATGCCCGCGATTTTACATACTTGGGTGCTGCGTCGCGCCTTTTAATTAGTTACGTTTATTACTCGATTCTTGTTTCCGGAACGTCATCCTCGCGCGTTACGGATGGGCCATGACGATCAACGTGCCCGCCCGCCGGAACACGCAGGCGACGGCCCGCTCGAGGGTTTCGGGGTCCAGGGCGGCGAAGCTCTCGTCCAGGATGCGCGCGTCCAGCGGCTGAAGCAGCGCGCGCGCGATGAACAGGCGCCCGCGCTCGCCGTGGGACAGCTGCCAGCCGCTCTCGCCGACCAGCTGTTCCATTCCGGACGGCATCCGCGCCAGCAAAGGCCCCAGATCCAGCTCTCGGCAGATGGCCTCGGCCTCGGCGAGGTCTTCCTGCCGCGGCGGCCATGCGCGCCCCAGGAGCAGATTGAACGAGAGGCTCGCGGAAAAGACGTGGTTCTCGTGGAACTGCGGCGCCCCGCCAATGCGGGCCCGCCAGCGATCGGCTCCCACGACCGCCTGCTCGACGCCGCCCAGGCGCAGCACGCCGGCGCTCGGTTCGCGCATGCCGGCCAGCAGCGCCGCCAGCGTCGACTTGCCGCCGCCCGACGCCCCTTCGACGAGCACCCGGTCGCCCGCCCGGACGGAGAACGTGCACCGCTCGAGAACCGGCGTCGGCCGCCCCGGGTATCGGAACGCGAGGTCCCGCGCCTCGACCAGCGGCGCAGTCACGTCTGACCCGGCATTGGTCACTGACCCCGCCGCGGGCGCGCTGTCGACGGCAGCGCCCGTCGCGCCCTCCGCCGCCAGGACGCGCAGGTTCCGCCAGGCGATCGCCGCGGAGCCCAGCGCCGGGACGGCCTGGGCCAACTTCCTGAAAGCGGCGGCCACGAACAGCATGCCCCCGACGCTGGCGACGAAGGCCCCGGGGTGGAGAGCCGCGTCCCGGGCGTGCGGCACCAGCGCCGCTGCCGCGCCGAGCAGCCAAACGCGCGGAGCCAGCACCCCGAGCGCGACGGCGAGCGCGTCCAGCCGCCCGCCGGCGTGGCTGTACGCCTGCAACGCGCGCGCCTCGTCCCGGTGCCACAGCGCGGGCGGCTGCTGGGCCACGACCGTGCGCTGGCCGGCCATCCGTTCGACGAGGTCGTGCGTCAGGGTCAGCCGGCGTGACGTCCAGGCTTGCAGCGCCGGCCATAGCCGGCCGATCAAGGCCGCGGCCGCCACAACGATCGCGCCCGCAATCGCGAGGTGCGCGGCCGGCGCGCTGCCCAGGGCCAGCACGAGCACGCCGGTCAGCAACTCGAACAGTCCCGCCGCCGCAGCCAGCCCGCCGCCCAGCGCGAGCGACTCGACGGCGTCCAGATCGGCAACCCGTCCCATCAGCTCGCCGATTCCGGCGGCGCGCAGAGGCTCGGGGTCCAGCGCCAGGATTCCGTCCATCACGCGCGACCGCAGGACTGCGCCGGTCTCGATCGAGAGCTGTCCCGCGGCCCACGACGACGCCAGGCGAGCGGCGGCAAATACGCCGATGAGGCCGGTCAGAGTCCACCCCGCTGCGGCACGGCCACCGACGGCCTGGGCGCCGGCGACCGACCAGAGCGCGACCAGGAGTCCGAGCTGCGCGACATATCCAACCAGCGCACCGGCCCCCAACCGCAGAGCGCCGGCAGCGCGCAGGGCGCCGGCCATCGACGGCCGCGCCGCCGTGAGACGCGTGCCTTCCGCCAGGCGATCGGCGCCGACAGCGGCCGTCAACAGCGCGGCGGTCACGGCGCCGGCGCGGGCAGGCGCGAGTTCCGCGCGCGCGACCGCCGCGGCGACATCCTTTCGCACCCGCGTCTCGCTGGGCGCGCGCAACCAGGCGGCCAGCGCGGCGGCCTCCCGCTGGACCACGCCACCGCCGGGCACCAGCAGCCGCACGCGCGAACCCGTGTAACCGACGATCGCCAGCAGCACCCCGGCCCCAAGCCCCGCCCGCAGGACCGACGGTGACGGAACCCGCGCGCGGGCGGCGAGATCGGGCGCGACCGCCGTGTAAACCACCTCGAACCGCTCCGATGGACCCAGACGGCGAATGCCTGCGGCGCCCGCCAGGGCATGCGTCAGCTCGGCGCTCGACTCCAGCGGCCAGCCGCAGTCCTCGAACCCCGCGGCGCCGGTCACGTCGACCCGTCCGTCACGCGCCCGTTTTCAACCCGCCACCGGCGCCAGGCGGGGTCCGCCCAGACGGCGTCGCGGACACGCTGCTCGGCCTGCCACAGCGCCGCGTACCGCGAACCGGGACGCCCGCGCAGTGTCTCCGGCGGGCCATCCTCGACCACGCGCCCGCCTTCGACCACCAGCACGCGCGCGAAATCCGCCGTCTCGGCGATGTCGTGCGTGACGCAGAGGAGCGTCACGTCCCGCCACCGCTTGCGCGCCCGCTGCATCAGCAGGCTGCGGCGCTCGCGGGGCAATCCGCGGAACGGCTCGTCCAGGATGACGAGCCGGGGCGACCGCCGGGCCAGCGCGCGGCCGAACCGGACACGCTGCCCCTCGCCACCCGAGACCAGCCCGCCCGCCTCCCCGAGGCGTGTCTCGGCGGCGTCAGGCAGCCGCGCCGCGACCGTCCGCAGGTCTGCCTCGTCCAGCAGCGCGGCCTCGTCGACCATCGACGCGTCCTCGCAACCGAACGTCAGGTTCTCGGCCAGCGAGCGGTTCCACAGGTACACCGAAGGGTCCACCCACGCCGTGCGCTGGCGCAGCGCCTGGATCGTCCCACCGTCCAGCGGCGCGCCGTCCACGCGCACCTCGCCTTCGGCCGCGCGATGCCACCCGAGCAGCAGGCCGACCAGGCTGGACTTGCCCGCGCCCGACGGGCCGACGATCGCAACGTGCTCGCCGGGCGCGAACGCCAGGTCGTCGACCTGCAAGATCTCGTGCCCGCCCGCGACCACCCGCACGCCGGACAGCTGAATGCGAACGCCTCCGGCGCCGTCCAGCCGCGCCGCGCCCGGATCGCGCGCGGCCGGATCCTCGGGCGCGCCCAGCGGCTCCAGCAGCCGCAACGTCAGGTTACGCTGGGCGGGCAGCTGCTGGACCGCGCTCGACAGCTCTTGCCCCATCGCCGGCAGGGACAGCGCCCAGTAGACCGTCAGCAGGATCGTCCCCGGATCGGTCGTCACGGCCGCGCCGCGCGCGAAGGCGCGCACCAGCAAGGCCGCGCCCAGGCCGAACCCGACCAACGACTGCGTGGTCTCGGCAGTCAGCGCGGCAGCCAGGGCGCCGCGCGCCGCCCGCCGCCATTCGAGCAGGCGATCGCGGTGCTCGCGCGCCAGCGCCGCCTCGCCGCGATGAATGCGCGCCGCCACCAGCCCCAGCAACCCGTCCAGGTAGAACCGCCCCAGCGCGCCGGCGTGATTGCGCATGCGCAAGTCGCGCTCGGCGACGGCGGGCTGGGCGGCAAGCGGGATCGCCAGCGACGCCACGACCAGGGCCAGCGCCCAGCCGGCGCCGGCGGGATCCAGCACGCACAACCCCACGCCGATGACGACGATCTGCAGCGCCAGGCGCGCCACGTCGCCGACCAGCGCCGGCAGCCCGCGCAGGCGGTGCAGAAGGTGCGCGCGCTCGGCCATGTCCGACACCGGACGCGTCTGGAAGTAGCGGTCGGGCAGCCGCGGGATCTTGCGGAGGTACAGCGCCCGCAGCGCCTCCTCGATGCGGGCGCCCATCCGGCGCAGGCCGCGCGCCAGCGGCCACTCGAGCCCGGTCAGCGCCGCGACCAAGACCAGCAGCGCCAGCAACGCCGCGGCGCCGGCAACGCGACCGGCGTCGCCTGCCCGGGCGTGTCCCGCGACGGCGTCGACGACGGCCCGGAACAGCAGCCCTTCCGCGACGGCGCCGAGGCCAGCCAGCACCAGACCGCCCGCCAGCGCGGCCAGTCGGCGCACACCGCCGGCCCGTGCCAGCGACCAAAGCTGGCGCGCGACGCGCGGCGGACGCTCGTCGACGGCTGCCTGCAATTCGACCGGCAGCTCGCGGCGCGCCGCTTCGTCCAGAACGCGTGCGTCGGAGACGTGGAGCAGCACGGCGCCCTGGACCGCCACCTGCGCCCCGCCGTCTTCCGCGGCGGGCGCGGCCGTTGCGAAAGCATACAGGCCCCCCGCCGCATCGCTGGGGCCGGCAGCCAGCGCGGCGACCAGTCGGCCCGCCTCGGCGCCGCGCGAGACGGCCCCGGATTCGCACAACGCCGCGACCGTGCGCGCGGCCGTGTCCAGCGCAGCGATGGGCCGCCAGTCGCCGCTCTCCTTCGCTCGCGCGATGGCGGTCTCCGGGTCGGCCACGCCCAGCGCGCGCAATCTGCGGCCAAGCGGCCCCGTGAAACCGTCGCCGCCTGCCCACTCCGCAAAGGCCTCGGCCGGAATGAGCTGTCGGTGGCGATAGACGTCGCGCAAGAACGAAGCGCGGCGCACCCAACGCCGACCGCGCGCCGGATCCATCACCTGCACGAACGCCCCATGCGCGCGCCAGACGACGACGAAGTGGGTCATCCCTGACGCCAGGCGCACGACGACAATCGCCGGCAGCGCCTCTGCTTCGGGGAGCAGCAGATGGTCCACCGGCAGCATGACCTGCTCCGCATCCAGCCCCAGCGTCTGGGCCAGCGCCTCCAGCGTGTCGATCGACGTTCCGTCGACGGAGGTCTGACAGGCCTCGCGCAGCCGGCCGTAGGCGACCGGAACCCCGAACCCGGCCAGCAAGCACTTCAGCGCCGCCGGCCCGCAATCCATCGCGGAGGTCTGGATCACCTCGGGCGCAAGGAAGGTCCGGGTCGACATCTGGCCGTCGACGGTACAATGGCGCGCCGGAGGCATCCATCCCCCGCACCGACTCCACTTTGAACGAGGCGATCGCCGCGCACGAGCGTGCGATCGTCCACCATGCCGCGGGCCGCTTTGCCGCGGCTGAACGCGATTGCCGCCGCGCCGTCGCCGGGTACAGACGCGCAGAGGGCGCGCGAAGCCCCGACCTCGCGAATGCGCTGGTCGAGCTGGGGCGGATTCTCGAGGCCCGGGATCAGCTTGCCGCCGCGGTCACCTGTCACCGGCAGGCGCTGGCGATCCTGGCGCGTGCGGGCCGCCATCCCGACTTCACCCGCCTGGCGATCGAGGCGCGCCTGGCGCTGGCGGGCGTCCAGCGCACGAGGGGCGAGCTGCGCGACGCCGACCAGCTCAATCAGGCGGCGCTGGCGGCCGCGCGACGGTTGGGGCCGCGGGAGCCCCTGGTGGCGACGGCGCTCAACAACCTGGGCGTGCTGCGCAAGGCCGAGGGGCGCTACGCGGATGCCGCCGCGTTCTACAAGCGCGCAGCCCCGCTGCTCCCACGCGGCGACGTGCAGGCGCGCGCGACGCTGTACCACAACCTGGGCGGCATCGCGCACGCGCGCGGTCGCTTCGCCGAGGCGGAACCGCACGCGCGGCGGGCCGTCACCCTGCGGGAGGCAGCCCTCGGCCCTGGACACCCCGTGGTAGCCGCCGATGTAGCGGCGCTGGCCGCGGTCGTCGAGGCGCGCGGTCGCTACACCGAAGCGGCGCGCCTGTATCGACGCGCGCTGCGAATCTTCGCGCGGCGGCTGGGGACCAGCAGCCTGGAGGCCGGCCTGACCGAGGCGGGGCTGGCCGCCGTCGAGCAGCAGCGCGGGCGGGCGGCGGCCGCCGGACGCCTCTACGACCACGCGATCCGCGTGCTCGAGCGCAAGCTGGGCCGCCACCACGCGGATGTGGCGCTGACGGTCAACAACCTGGCGGTCCTGAACGAGCGGGCCGGGCGGCTGCGAGAAGCCGCCCAACTCTTCCGTCGCGCGGGCAGCAGCTTTCAGCGGTCGCTGGGCCCAGACCACCCGCACACGCGCCTTGCAAATAGCAACCTGAAGAACATCCAGCTCAGACTCAAGGGGGAGCCGACCACCCGCCGATGAAGCGGGGACCGATGACCGAACGCCGGCTGGACCTGGTGGTACGCGGCGGCACGGTCGTCACGGCGGAGGGCCGCCAGCAGGCGGACCTGGGCATCGCCGACGGCCGCGTCGTTCAGATCGGCGGCTCCCTGTCGGCGACCGCGAGCGACATCGATGCGACCGGACGGTTCGTGCTGCCGGGCGGGGTCGACCCGCACGTGCACCTCAACGTCGAGCGGCTGGACCCGGGCGAGCCCGACTGGGTCGACGACTACACCAGCGGCTCCGAAGCGGCACTGGCGGGTGGGATCACCACCGTCGGCAACATGTCCTACGTCCTGCCCTGGGAGACGATCGCCGACCGCGTGCGCGCGGAGTCGGTGCTGGTCGCGCAGCAGGCGATCGCGGACGTCTTCTTCCACGCGGTCATCCTGACGCCGACGGCGCAGATCCTGACCGAGGTCACGCCCGCCGTTGCCGCCGGCCAGTCCAGCGTGAAGATCTTCATGTGCTTCCCGTCGTTCGAGGCGGGCGCGCGCGACTTCGCTCACATCATGCGCGCGACCGGGCAGGCGGGCGGGATGACGTTGATTCACTGCGAGGACCTGGCGACGATCGAGTGCTGCACGGCGGTCCTGACTGCGCGTGCGCACACGGCGATGGAACACTTCGCCGAGAGCCGGCCGGTCGCGTCCGAGTCGATCGCCGTCGATCGCGCCATCGCCATGTGCCGGGCGACGGGCGCCCCCACGTACATCGTGCACGTCTCGTCGGCGGCGGCGCTGGCCGCCTGCGCGGCGGCACGCGCGGAAGGACTGCCGCTGTTCGTGGAGACCCGCCCCCTTTACCTGTACCTGACCGAGGAGAAGTACCGCGGCGCCGATGGTCCGCTGTTCGTCGCGCAGCCACCGCTGCGGGCCAGCGCGGACTGCGAGGCGTTGTGGCGCGGTCTTCAAGACGGGACGGTCGACACGCTGGCCAGCGACCACGCGCCCTGGACGCGCGCCCTGAAGCTGGACCCGAAGCTGGACGTCGCCCATCCGCGGCCGGGCGTCGCCGAGCTGGACACGATGCTGCCGCTCTTCTTCACCGAGGCGGTCGCGACCGAGCGGCTGTCGCTGGAGCGGTTCGTGGCGCTGACGTCGACGAACGCCGCGCGCCTGTTCGGGCTCTATCCCCGCAAGGGAACGATCGCCGTCGGGTCGGACGCCGACCTGGTGATCTGGGAGACGGGCGGGCACCGCACGATCCGGGACGCCGACCTCTTCTCACGCGCAGGCCACACCGTCTATGCGGGGCGCGAGCTGCGGGCCTGGCCGCGCACGACGATCCGCCGCGGCGAGGTCGTGTTCCACGACGGGCGGATCCTGGGGCGGGCCGGCGGCGGACAGGTCGTCCCGCGCAGCGCCAGCGGCGCGCTGCGCTGAAGGATCAAACGGGCTAACCCCGGCTACGTTCGTCGAGCCAGCGATCGATTTCGGCGGCGCGGGCGGCGAAGGTCGGCTTTTGGCCGTAGGCCTTGCCGGCGCCTTCGGCCAGCCGCAGCGCACGCTCGCGGTCCTGGCCGGCCTCCCACAGCGCGCGCGCCAGGGCGAAGTTCGTGTCGGCGAGCAGCAGCGGGTCGCTCTCGTGCGCCTCGCGAATGCGCCGTGCCCGCTCCAGCGGCGCCACGGCCAGCGCTGGCTGGCGATCCGACAGGTAGCTGACGCCCAGTCCCGTCAGCGGGTAGGCGAGGTTCGTGCTGTCGGGGCCATAGCCGCGCTCTTCAATCGACAGCGCGCGCCGGTAGGTCGCACGCGCCTCGTCGCGGCGACCCAGCTGATCGAGGCTCTCCGCCTCGTTCGCCATGAAGGTCGCCGCCAGCGGGTGCTCGGCGCCCAGCTCTTGGGTGAGGTCGCCCACTGCCCGGTGGAACAGCGTCACCGCCTCCTGCGCGCGCCCCATGTCCTGCAGGATCACCGCCTGGTTGTTGAGGCTGCGCGCGATCTCGCCACGGCTGGCCCCCGAACGCTGCTTCAAGTCCAGCGCGCGGCGGTCGTGCACCAGCGCCTCTTCGAAGCGCCCCTGCAGCCGCCGGTTGATGGCGACGTGCATCTCCAGCCAGGCCCGCATCTGGTCGTGGCCGCCGATCCGCTGCAGCGTCGCGTCCGCCTGTCCGGCCCAGTCATCCGCCTCTTCGAAGCGGCTGCGCCGGCCAGCCGCCAGCACCAGGTAAACCAGCGCCTCGGCCTTGACCTCGTCGTAGCGCGCCGCTTCGGAGCGCAGCAGGACCTCCTTGAAGGCCACGTACGCGGCGTCGTTGTCGCCGGTCAGCGACGCGACCTCGCCGAACAGCAGCAGCGCCTCGGCCTCGACGGGCGCATAGCGGACGCGGTGCGCGTCCGCGACCAGCTCGCGCAGCTTGACCAGGGCCAGCCGCTCGACGCCGGCGTCGTGCAACGCCTTCGCGTCGCCGATCCCCGCGCGCAGCTTCGTGACCTGCTCTCGGGTGGCCGCGTCGTCGGGCGGCGGCAGCACGTTGCGCAGAAGGCGGGCGTCGGCGCAACGCTCCAGCGAGGCGAGCGCGCTGGACGCGGCGACCGCGTTGTCGACGACGGCGCCGTCCGCGTGAGCCAGCAGCTGCGTCAGCGACTTCACACCGTCGAGGCGCTCGCGCAGGCAACCCATGCGCAGATCGAGCACCTCTTCGGATTGCTCGCCGCGCACGTGCGTCGCCTCGCACGCTTCGGTGTACATGCCGCCCCAGCGCGCCAGGTAGTCCTGCACCAGGCGGTCGACGCTCCAGAACGTATCGGCCGCATAGGCCTTGCCCGTTTGATCGAACGCCTGGCGGACCCGCGCCTTTGTATCAACGTCCCAGACGCCGTCGAGGCGCTCGCCCGCCGACCGGCAGAAGCGTGGCCGCTCGCTGATCTGCACGGCGCGTACGACGCCCGCCAGGCACAGCGCCGCCGCCGCGACCGACGCCAGACGCCGGTGCCGGCGCGCGATGCCACGGGCGCGTAGCCAGAGCCGCTGCATCGGGCGGCGCGGGCGGGCACCCTCGGCGGCGGCCAGCCGTCCGGCCACCGCCATCGCCGTCGCCGGCCGCGACGCCGGATTCGACGCCAGGCAGTCGGCGCACAGCCGCGCCAGCTCTTCCTCGACGGAAGATGCCTCGATCGGCAGGGGCCAGCGCATCTTCGCGACGTCGCCTTCGTGGTGGAACGCCGGGCGGGCGCCGAACAGCACCTCGTGGAGGATGACGCCCAGCTGCCAAACATCGGAGCGCTGATCGCCGCGCGAACCCAGCAGCGTCTCGGGCGGCATGTAGTTCGGCGTCCCGCCGTGAACGGTCGTGTTCGCCGTCATCGGGATGGCCAGGCCGAAGTCCGACAGAACCAAGCGGCCGTCCGCGAGCCGCAGCACGTTCGCCGGCGTCACGTCGCGGTGAATGATCCCGACCGCGTGGATTGCCGCCAGCCCCGCGCAGATCGCGCGCGCGTCGGCCAGCCGATCGGCCAGCGGGCGCTGCGTGGCGGTCTTGTCGTCCAGCAGATCGCGTAGCGTTCCGCCGGCGCCGAGCTCCATCGTGAGGAACCAGTGCCCGTCGGCGTGCCCCAGCTCGAAAATGCGGCAGACGTTCGGGTGGCGGATGACCCGCGCCAGCTTCACCTCGCGCGCGAGGCGCTTGATCCAGCTGCGTTCTGCAGCGCGATCCGGGCGCAATACCTTCACGGCGATGGCCTCGCCCAGCACCCGATCCCAGGCACGGTAGACCGTGCCCGAGCCGCCCTGGCCCAAGGTCGCCTCGATCTGGTAGCGTCCGCCCAGCACCGCCCCGGGCTGCAGCTCGACGAACTGAACGGCACGGCCAGTGCTGGAGCTGGAGGTCAGGCGGGTGTGCTCCACCTCGCGCTTCTCGTCGACCTCGGTGTCCTCAGGGGCACCTCGCACTTCGTCCTGTCTCACGCCACATCCCTCAACTGACCACGCCCGTTGTATACCTTTCAGTTTCCGGAAGACTCTAGGTTTATCCGCGATGCCGCCCGAAAACAATGTGGTCACGAGGACCGCCCCCTACCGCAGCGCCGCTGCCCGCGAAATCATGCGGATCGGGACGGTCGTCGTGGTCGGCGACGGATCGTCGCCCGACACCCTGCGGCGGCCGCGAATCCAGACTGTCGCCGATCTGACGCTGGACATCGGCCGCCGGGCTGGCAGCGGGGCGCGGCCCACTTTGACGCTGCCGGACGGCACCGTCTCGGGCCAGCACGCACGCATCCAGCGGGCCGCGGACCGGCCCGACCTCTTCGTCGTCGAGGACCTGGGGAGCACCAACGGCACCTTCGTCGACGGCCAGCGCATCACCAGCCCGACGCCGCTGCGCGACGGCGCGGTGCTGTTCCTGGGCTCGCACGTGCTGGTGTTCCGCCTCTACACGGCGCCTGAGCTGGAGGCCGTCGACGAGGACGCCAACAAACCTCTGACGCCGGTTCCGACGCTGTCGCCGCTGCTCGCGTCGACCAACTCGCGCCTCCGGCGGCTCGCCAAGTCGGGCGCCGAGATCCTTCTGGTCGGCGAGACCGGCGTGGGAAAGGAAGTTTACGCGGGGGCCATCCACGACATCTCTGGTCGCGCCGGAGCGCTGGTCGCCGTGAACTGCGCGGCCATCCCGCGCGAGCTGGTCGAAAGCGAGCTGTTCGGCTACGAGAAGGGGGCCCACTCGACCGCCCAAGCGCGGAAGGTCGGCCTGGTCGAGGCGGCGGCGGGCGGGACGCTGTTCCTCGACGAGATCGGCGACATGCCCATCGAGCTGCAGGCCAAGCTGCTGCGGTTCCTGCAGGACAAACGATTCTCGCCGCTGGGCTCGACCCGCGTCGTCGAGGCGGACGTGCGCATCGTGGCGGCGACCAGCCGAGTCGCGCTGGACAAGGGAGGACACGTCCAGGAGGCGCTGCTCGGGCGGCTGGGCGCGCAGCCGATCCGGTTGCTGGCGTTGCGCGAGCGCATCGAGGACCTCGGGCGACTTTGCGCGCATTTCTTACGCGACGTCACCGATGGTCGCAGCTTCGATCCCGACGCCTTCAAGGCGATGATGTTGCACGACTGGCCGCTGAACGTGCGCGAGCTGGTCAAGGTGATCACCGAGGCGGAAGTGCTGTCGCGCAGCTCGCCGACGATCGGCTTCGAGCATCTGCCGCCGGCCATCGCCGGGCAGGTGCAACCCGAAGTTCAGCGGTTCGACGACACGATCGTCGATCACGAGCCGCCCGGCGAGCTGAACGGGCCGACCGGGCGCGTGCGCGTGCCGATGACCGCCGGCGGGACCGCCCGGACGCGACGTCCGGCCCCGACCCGGCAAGAGCTGGAGGCCGAGCTGGCCGAGTGCGGCGGCAGCGTCGCCGAGGTCGCGCGCCGGTTGAAGCGACAGTACGCGGTGGTCTGGCGCTGCATCCAGCGCTATGGCATCGACGCCAACGCCTACCGGCGAAACGGAAACGATTGATGCCAACAACAAGAGTGGTTCTTCGGCAGGGCCGTGCGCGGCCCTTGTGGTTCGGTCACCCCTGGGTGTACGCGAACGGCGTCGATCGCGTGGAGGGCAAGCCCGAGCCGGGCGACGTCGTCGCGCTGGTCGACCACGACGGTCGGTTCATCGGGCGCGGGTTCTACAACCCGCGGTCGCAGATTCCGATCCGGCTGTGTACGCGCGCCGACGAGCCCGTCGACGCGGCGTTCTTTCGGGCGCGGGTCGCGCGCGCGCGGGCGGTTCGCGCCCGCCTCGGGCTGCCGTCGGAACAGACGAACGTCTACCGGCTGATCAACAGCGAGGGCGACGACCTGCCCGGATTGGTCGTCGACATCTACGCCGATACGGCGGTCGCGCAGATCACGACGCTGGGGATCTCGGCGAACCGGAATCTGATCTACGACGCCCTGGAAGCCGAGCTGGGGGTGACGACCATCTTCGAGATCGCGCCGGCCTCCTACGCCGAGCTCGAGGGATTCGCCGCCGGATCGCGCGTCGCGCGCGGTCAGTCGCGATCCACGGTCGAAGTCAGGGAGGACGGGATCGCGCTGGACGTCGAGCCGCTCTCCGGACAGAAGACCGGGATGTTCATCGACCAGCGCGAAACACGGGCGCGGGTCGGCGCGCTGGCGCGCGGCGCACGGGTGCTGGATCTCTACGCCTACGCGGGTGGCTTCTCGCTGGCCGCGGCCCGCGGTGGCGCCAAGTCGGTGACGGCTGTCGACAGCTCCGCGCGCGCCGTGGCGCGGACGCTCGCGCACGCGGAGAAGAACGGCGTCGCCATCGAGGCCGTCGAGGCCGACGCCTTTCGGTTCCTCGAGACCGCGACCCCGCGCTCGTTCGACCTGCTGGTCGTCGACCCGCCCAAGTTCGCGCGCGCCCGCAAGGACCTGGACGCCGCCCGAAAAGGTTACGAGCGCCTGAACGCGCTGGCGATGCAGGCAGCAGCACCCGGCGCAATCCTGGTGACCTGCTCATGCTCGCAAAACGTGGATGCCGAAACCTTCGAGCGCATCGTCGCCGCCGGCGCCAAACAGTCAGGACGCGAAGTACGGGTCTTCGAGCGTCGTGGACCGGCATCGGATCACCTGCTGCCGCCGGGGTTCGGCGAAGGGCAGTACCTGAAGGTCCTGCTCTGCTACGTGGTGTGAGGGAGAGTCGGGCTCTCTTACGGCGCGGGACGTACTCCCGTTGGTGATCCGTGTAGTACCGCCAGGTAATACACCAGCATCGCAATGATGGTGGCCAGCGAGATCCACTCGAACGGGATCCGGCCGAACAGCTTCCAGCGCGGCGCGAAGAACCGGCCGCGCGAGCGGCGGTAAATCTGCTGTTTGACGTCGCTCAGCAATGTCGGCGGGGCCGTCAGCTTCAGGCGGCCGAGCGAGCCCAACGTTTGCCGGAATTTCGCGAGCTCGGTGCGGCACTGGATGCACACGGCCAGGTGCTGCTCGAGCTCCACGCGCGCAGCGTCGGGCAGCGTCCCGTCGACGTAGCCGGAAAAGTCGTCCTGCGCCTGTGCGTGATCCATTTTCGTCAGCGGGTGTGCCTGTCGAGCACTTCCTTGATGGCCATTCGCGCCCGATGGAGCCGTGATTTGATCGTGCCCTCGGGCAGCCCGGTGATCTCGCCTATCTCTTGATACGACAGCTCTTCGACGTCACGCAAAATCACCAGCAGCCGGTGTTCCTCGTCCAGGCTGGCGATGGCCTTCTGCATCAGGGCTTCCAGCTCGGCCGCCTCCATCAGGATGTCGGGACCGTCGATCTGGCCATGCGCAATCGGGCCCGGCGTCGCGGCCACGCCCGGCGGCGGTCCGCCCGCCTCATCGATGTCGGCGCTGTCGGTCGGCCGCCGCGACAGGTACTTGATCCGGTTCTTGCTCTGGTTGGCGGCGATCCGCAGCAGCCACGTCGTGAACTTGGCCTCGCCGCGAAAGGTGTCGACCGTCTTGAAGACGGTGATGAACACCTCCTGGGTGATGTCCTCGGCCTCGTGCCGGTTGCCGAGCATCCGGTAAACGAGGTTGAACACCTTGTCGCCGTAGCGGCGAACGATCTCCTCGAACGCGGACGGATCGCGCTCTTTCAGGCGCCCGATGAGGAGGCGTTCGGCCAGGCTCATCTCGTACGGAACCCGCGAACGCGCCCGCGCGCGACCCAGGCGGAGAGCCGCTTCCACGGGATTACGGACACCGGCCGAGCTGAAAGGTTCCCCACGCTCACTGCTGTTCGTTCACGAAAGAGGACGGGTCCTGGTTGGTCTGGGAGGCTGGAATGAAGATGCGCAGGCTGAGGCCGACGACGGTCTCGCGGGGGCGGGACACGCCGGCCGCGTCCTGGCTACGAAACAGGTCCTGCCGCACGCCGCCGTCCAGCGCGCCGATGTCGGAGATCGCCGACAGTCCCAGGGTCGCGTACCCGTTCCCCGTGACAGCGTCGTACCCGCCGCCCGCGCGGATCCCCATCTTGCCGAACAGCGTGTACGAAGCCCCCACCATCGCGGAGGTCCCTTTGCGCCCCGTCTGGCTGTCGGCCGTGAAGCGCGTCAGACCGTCAGCCGCCAGCACCAGCGCCGGCGTCGGCAGGACCGCGACGCCGTAGCCGAGCGCCTGGGGCGCCTGGCTGTTGTCGAGGTTACGGATGTTGCTGCCGACCAGGGCGAGCGACAGCACGGGCATCGGCCGCACGGTGAGCCCCAGATCGAACGTCACTCCGCCGTCATGGCCGCCGACGGCGTCACCGCCGGCGAGGTTGAAATACTTCAGCGTCGCGCCGATGGCGACGTAGTTGCCGAACGGAAAGGCCAGCGCCAGCCCGGCCTCGTGGCCGTGGCCCGAGACGCCCCCCGACGGATCCATCGAGTGGTACGTGTAGTAGATCCCGCCGGCCAGGTTGTACGACGACGTGTTGTCGACGACAGAAGCGTGCAGGAACTGATCGTCCTGGCGCGTGCCGTAGCCATACGTCCCCTCCAGCGTGTACGCCTTCACCAGCGTCATCCCCGACGGGTTCAGCAAGGGACCGGCATCCCCGGTCGCCCAGGCGCGGGAAGCGCCCCCCATCCCCAGCGGCAGGGTCGGCGTGAATTCTTCGAAAGCCCGCGCGCGGGGCGCGACCGCGGCCGTGAGCGCAACGGCCAACACCAGCGATAACCAAGTCAATCGCACGGGCGGAGTCTAAGGCCGCCGGGCGCTACCTCCAATTGCGCTCGGCGAGGCTCGTGTATCCCTCCCACCCGACGACCACGTGATCCAGCACCGGGATGCCGCACAGATCACCCACCTCGCGCAGCCGCGCCGTGAGCTCGACGTCCGCGCGCGACGGCGCCGGATCGCCCGACGGGTGGTTGTGGCAGAAGATCACCGCTGCGGTTGCCTGTCTAATCAGCGGGCGGAAGACGTCGCGCGGGTGGATCTCGACACCGGTCAGCGAGCCGCGCGCCAGGCAGTGCTCGCTTTGCACGCGGTGGCGCACGTCCAGGCCCAGCGCCCAGAACTCCTCGACCGGCAGCGGGGCCAGCCGGCTGCGAAGGTATGTCCAGACTTCGGACGCCCCGGCCAGCCGCTGGCCACGCGCCGGAGCCCCGGCCATGGCGCGCCGCCCGAGCTCCAGCGCGGCGAGGATCAGCGAGGCGCGCGCGGGGCCGATCCCCGCAAAGGCGCCCAGCTCGGTCGGCGTGGCGCGCAGCAGAGCGGGCAGCCCGCCCATGCCCCGCAGCACCGCGGCCGCGACCTCCAGCGCGCTGGCGCCGCGCGTTCCCGCGCCCAGCACCAGGGCCAGGAGCTCCCCATCGGTCAGGTGATCCGCGCCGCGCGAGGTCAACCGCTCGCGCGGGCGAGCGTCCGGTTCCAGGGCCGCCATCCGTGTCATGCCCGACCTCATCGCAACCGTCGTGCCATGCGCAACACGTCGGTCACGTGCATGAGGCAAAGGTGTGAACGAAACTATTACTTTGGACTTGGCCGGGAGGCATGCTAGCTTGACTGTCAACGCTAGCGTTTGCGGCAAAAGGCCGCACCGGCGTCGGGTGGGCCGAGAGTGGTTGGTTGCGGCCCCCGGAAGGGTTTGTACACAGGGGTTGCATGAGGGTTCGGTGGGTCTGGCTGGTGAGGCGGATGCCACCCGAAATTTCCACAGGAGTTGAGACTGAGTTCCGAAGACGAAGCGCCGGCCGGCGCGAGCGCGAACAGCGCCGCCGAGCCCGAGCCTGAAACGGGGTCTTCCACGGCCGTCCCCCTCGACGACGGCGTTCCGACCATTGTCATCCACCGATCGCCCGACGGCGAGACGGACGACCTGCTGCCGCCGTCGATCACGGCGCGGCCAGTCGCGGAGCACGCGCCGGTCATCGAGCCGACGACGCCCGCCCTGCCGCCCTCGCCTGCGCTGCTGCGCGCGCTCGAGAAGATGCGCGAGGTCTTCCACATCCGGGAACTGCGCCCCGGACAGGCGGAGATCATCGAGTCCGTGCTGGCCGGTCGCGACACGCTCGCGATCATGCCGACGGGCAGCGGCAAGTCGCTGACCTATCAATTGCCGGCGCTGGTGCTGGACGGCCCGACGCTGGTCGTCTCGCCGCTGCTGGCGCTGATCGAAGACCAGTACACGAAGCTCAAAGCCGCCGGTGTCGCGGTGGTGCGAATCGATTCCACGCGCACCGCCAAGGAACGCGCGGCCGATCTGGCCGCCCTTCGCGAGGGGACCGCGCGGCTGATGATGATCACGCCGGAGTCGGTGACTTCGCCGGCCGTGCAAGAAGCACTGGCCGGGGTGAAGTTCTCCCTGTTCTGCGTCGACGAGGCGCACTGCGTATCGCAGTGGGGACACGACTTCCGCCCGTCTTACCTGGGGCTGCGGCGCGCGGCGCAGGTGCTGGGTCGCCCGCCCATCCTGGGGCTGACGGCGACGGCGACGCCGGACATCGGCGACGACGTGCTGGTGCAGCTGGGGATGAAGGACGCGAAGGTCTGTCGCGTCTCATTCCACCGCCCGAACCTGGCGTTCGACGTCCGCAAGGTCGCGGGCGAGGCCGATAAGCTGCGGCAACTGGGCAAGCTGATACAGCGGCTGCGGCGCCCAGGCATCGTTTATTGCGCCACCGTGCGCGCCGTCGACGAGCTTTACGTGGCGCTTCGCCACGGCAAGATTCCGGTCGAACGCTACAACGGCAAGATGACGACCGACGAGCGCGAAAAGGCGCAGGCGTCGTTCATGCAGCCCGGACGCAAGGTCGTCATGCTGGCGACGAACGCGTTCGGTCTCGGCATCGACAAGCCGGACATCCGCTACATCATCCACTACCAGATGCCCGGGTCGCCCGAGGCGTACGTCCAGGAGGCGGGGCGCGCGGGGCGCGACGGCAAACCGGCGCGCTGCGTGCTGCTGTTCCAGCCGGACGACATTGATATCCAGGAGCACTTCCTCAAGGAGGCGCACCCGACCAAGTCGCAGGCCCGCATGGTGGCCGAGGGGCTTTACGCCTGGAGCGACGAGGGCAAAGAAGTCTCGGTGCGCGACCTGGCCCTGTCGATGGCGCTCCCCGAGCGCCGCGTGCGCGTCATCCTGTCGGTGCTCGAAGCGATGGGCGTCGCCGAAGAGGTGAAGGCGGCACGCTGGAAGGGCGTCGAGCCGCGCCCCTCACGCGAGCAGATCGACAAGGCCGCGATGGTGTTCGAGGCGCGGCGCATCTCGGACCGGCGCCGGCTGGCGGCGCTGCTGTCGTACATGAACACGCAGCGCTGCCGCGCGCAGATGCTGCGCGCCTACTTCGGCGAGCCGGAGGGCGCCAAGTGCGGTCTGTGCGATTCGTGCGCCGGGCTCGACAGCGAGGTTTTCGACCCGGGCGAGGACGACGCGCGCCACGGATTGCACGCGGCGACCGACTTCCACGCGCGACCACGGCGACGCCGCCGCGGCCGTCCGGGGTACGACGCGCCCGCCATGCCGGCCGCGGCCGCGGCCGCGCCCGCGGTCGCCGCGGCGCCACCCGCGCCTGTCTTCGAAACGGCGATTCCAACCGACCTGCTGCCGCCGCTGCCCGAATTCGAGCTGCCGCCGCCCCCCGAAGGCGCCGACACGTTCGACGAGGCGGTCTGGATGGCGACCGGCGACCTCTCTGCCGAGGCGCTCGCGGGCGAGGTGGTGATCGATCCGGCGGACGACTGGGCGGCGCCACCGGTGCTGGAGGCAGCGGCCGACGAGGCGGCGTCACCCAGCACCGACGGGGTGCTGCCGCCCGACGGCGACAACGTCGAAGCGCGCTGGACCGCCGCGCGTGACGCGAACATCCGGCCGTACCTGCATTGGCGGGCCGCGACGCCCGTGGCGCTGCCGGTGCTGACCGTGCGTCCCAGCAGCAACGGTCAGCCGCAACGGCCGCCGCACGGGCACCACCCGCCGCAGCACGCCGGCCACCATGGCCAGCCGCGCGGCGGACGTCCCGGGTTCAACAATGGCAAAGGCCCGTACAACGGTGGTGGTGGTGGCGGCGGCGGTGGTGGCGCGGGTGGCGGTGGACGCCGTCGTCGAGGCCGCGACCGCGACCAGCGCCGTGGCGGCGGCGAGTTCAATCGCAACCGCGACCGCGGCCCACGCCTGCCCGGCTTCTACAACCCCGGCGGGGATTAGCCTACGCCGGCTGCGTCTTGAGCCACTCGACGAAGCGGGCGATGCCCGCTTCCATCGAGATCTTGGGCGCGTAGCCCAGCTCTTTGTGCGACAGCTTCAGATCGGCCAGCGTGCGCTTCATGTCGCCCGGCTGCTCGAGCCCGTAGGTGACGACGGGCTTGGTGCCCAGCGCGGCGCCCAGCAGCTCGACCAGCTTCGCGAGCGGCACCGGGCGCGAGCCGCCCAGATTGTAGATGCGGAAGGCCGGCTCGGGAGCGGGCTGGTCGATGGCGGCGACGATGCCGTCCAGGATGTCGTCGATGAACGTGTAGTCGCGACTGGTCGTCCCGTCGCCGTAGAGCTCGATGGGTTGTCCGGCCGCAATCCGTCGCGCGAACTTGTGGATCGCGAGATCCGGCCGCTGCCGCGGCCCGAAGACCGTGAAGAAGCGGAGGCAGGTCACGTCCAGCGAATACAGGTGATGCGCCGTGAACAACAGCAGCTCGCCGCTGCGCTTGCTCGAAGCGTAAGGCGAGACCGGCTTCAGACAGGGGTCCGATTCCTTGAACGGCGGTTGGCTGTCGAGGCCGTACACCGACGACGATGACGCGAACACCAGCCGCCGCGCGCCGGCCGCGCGAACCGCGTCGACCACGCGCTGCGTGCCGGTGACGTTGACGTCGGCGTAGCGCGCCGGCTCCATCAGCGACGGGCGGACGCCGGCCAGCGCTGCCAGATGCACGACGACCTCGGGCTGTGCGCGCGCGAACGCCTGCGCCAGCGTCGCCTCGTCACGCAGGTCGCCTTCGACCAGCGTGAACCGCGGGTCGGCGCGGAGGCCGGCCAGGTTCCGCTCCTTGACCGTGCGGGCGTAGAAAGCGTCGAAGTTGTCGAGGCCCAGAACCTGATCGCCGCGCGCGCACAGACGCTCGCAGAGATGTGATCCGATGAATCCGGCGGCGCCGGTGACGAGTATGCGCATGCGGGGCGATCGGCCCGAACCGACCGCCGGCTATGGTACCCGATTCGGGCCTCCCGGCAGGCGCAGGAACAGCAAGAATTCGATGTTCCCCTTGCCGCCCGTGATGGGCGAAACGGTGTCGGCGACGGCGGTGTAGCCGTCAGCCACCGCCGCGGCGCGGACCTCCGCCAGCGCCCGGGCACGCGCGGCCTCGTCGCGGACGATGCCCCCCTTGCCGACGTCGGCGCGTCCCACCTCGAACTGCGGCTTCACCAGCGCGACCAACGGGGCGCCCGGCTTGCCGAACGCGGGCAGGACCGGCAGGACCAGCCGCAGCGAGATGAACGACACGTCGATGACGATCAGGTCCACGCGCTCGGGTAGAAGGTCGGGCGGCGCCAGCCGGATGTTCACCTTGTCCAGCACGCGGACGCGCGGATCGGAGGCGACTTTCCAGTCGAGCTGCCCCTGCCCCACGTCGACGCAGGTGACGCGCGCCGCACCCCGCTGCAGCAGGCAATCGGTGAAGCCGCCGGTGGAGGCCCCGACATCCAGCGCCGTCAGCCCACGCGGATCGACCCCGAACACGTCCAGCGCATGCGCGAGCTTCAGCCCGCCGCGCGACACGTACGGCATCGGCGCGGACCGCAGCCGCAGCTCGGCCCCCGCGTCGACCAGGTCACCCGCCTTGTCGATGGGCCGATCCCCCGCCAGCACCTCGCCCGCCAAAATGAGCGCCCGAGCCCGCTCACGCGAGGGCGCCAGCCCCTGTTCGACCAGGGCCAGGTCCGCCCGAACCCGCCGCGGTCGCGCCTGCATGCGCCCGATGATAGCTGAGGTTGCAAACCGGCCGTCGCTGCGTAGAATGGCGCCCGCGTTCGACCCCCAGGTCGGACGTTTTGGGGATGTAGCTCAGCTGGGAGAGCGCCTGAATCGCACTCAGGAGGCCGACGGTTCGATCCCGTTCATCTCCACGAAATCACTGCAGTTTTTCTTCTGGAAAGTCCATTTGAAACGATTGGCGGTCCAATCGTTTCAAACTCAGGAGGCGCACCGGCCCCCTTCGAGCACGGTCATGACACGCCGCTGCTGCGCGCCGGCGACGGCTTCCGGCTTCACGTAGCTCTGGATGGTCGTGGTGCTCGACTCGTGGCCCAGGGATGCGGCCACGACGTGGGCAGAAACGCCGTGCTCGACTGCCAGCGTCGAATGCAACCCGCGCATCCCGTGCGCGGTTACCTTCGGCACTCCGGCTGCTTCGCAGATGCGTTTCACCCACTTCCGGACCCAGTCCCGCCAGTGATGCCCGAACAGCATCGCGGCCGGTGGCTTCCCGTCCGCGAGCTGCTTCAGGAGCGCTTGTAGAAGCACCGGTACCTGTAGCGTCCGGCGTCCCGCTTCGGTCTTCGAGTCCGGTATCCATAGGAGCTTCCCGTCGTCGTCTAGGTCCCTGACCACCCGGCTCACGATCTCGCTCGCCCGCATCCCCATGACCAAAGCCAGAAGCGCCGCTACTGCTCCCACTTCGCCGCCGTCCGCCAGCTCTACCGCTTTCGTGAGCCACCGCCTTGCCTCGTCGACCCGCAGCTGTGGCTTGCCGTGCCGCCGCTTCCCCACGCCCTCGACTTCCTCCAGAGGATTTCGCGCCAGCCACTTCTTCTTCGTCGCGCACCACCGCAGGAACGACTTGGCTTCGGCCAGGATGTTCCGGTGGCTGTCCACCGAGAACGGTTTCCCGCGTCTCGTCCGCCGCGTTCGAAGCGCCTCGTAATACCCCGCGCACGTCCTGCTTGTCAGGTCGCGCAGCATCATCTCGCCATCCGGGAAGAACACGCCCAGACGGTAGATGGTGTCCTCGACAGACCCGGGCTTGTTGCCCTTGTCGTCGAGCAGGTACCGCTCGTACGCCAACAACGCTTCGGCCACGGTCTTCGCTCCCTCCCTCGCGAACTCCCGCCGAGTAGCGCGGATTACTTCCCGCGCCTTTTCTTCCGACGGATAGAAGTGACTATCTCTTTCGCCTCCTGCTCCGACCACGACGACTCGCCACTGTCTCCCGATGGGATAGGGTCCAAGGACCCGCTCCCCTTTTGGTTGCTGCGCCATGTGTCCTCCCTTCCGGGGCGCAGCGAAACGTCAGCGTCGTCGACGTTAGCACGCCGTAGAAGAATGGATGCGAGCTCGGTCACAAGGTACGGAGCCAGCAGCTCGGCCAGCCGCCGGACATCGGCCAGGCGCGTTTCGTCTGTCGGGGCGGAGGGCTCGATCGCGACACTCGACCGACGGCTCGACATCAAAGTCGTTCTCGCCGCGGATCGGCCAACCGTTGCCCGATTGCCGGCCCGCGCAATCCCCGGCATGGTGAACTGAAT
>JBJMQQ010000239.1:0-18274 GCA_045802645.1 Polyangia bacterium | reverse complement strand
CGCCGCGCGAACCGACCGCCGCGCGCCGCCGGGCACGCACGGCCGCCCGCGTGGAAGCCCCGCCGGCGCAGCCGCCTGAATCGCGCCTGCGCAACTGGGATCCCGACTCGCCGCGCCCGCCATGATCGCGACGGAGCCCGCTCCCCTCGACAGCGTCGGAGCCGAGGCATAACGTGAAAGGCCATTCGGCGCTGCGTTTCCATTTTCTTGTCGGTCGCGCTGCTGGCCGCCGCGTCGACCGCTCGCGGTCAATCGAGTCCCGTGCCCGCGACCGCGGCCACGGAATCGGAAGGCCCGATGCACCCTGCGGCTCAGGCGCTTTACGATCGCGCGCTGGGTGCCTTCGCCGCGCATGACTACCCGGCGGCCGTCCGCGCCACCGAGGCCGGGTACGCGATCGATCCGCGGCGCGAGTTCCTCTTCACCGAGGCGCAAGCCAAGCGGCTGGCGGGCGACTGCCGCGGCGCCGTGGTCCTTTACCAGCGCTTCCTGACCACCGCGCCGCCGCAGGTCCAGGTCGACGCCACGCACATCGCGCTGTCACGGTGCGCACAAGAGCTGGCCAGTCGCCCGCCCGTGGTCGTGCTGGCGCCGCCCGCGCCGCCCCCACCCGCGCCGCGACCGCGGCCGCCGCGCTGGTGGCACGACCCCTGGGGGTTGTCGCTGGCCGCCGCAGGCGTGGCCGGCCTGGGCGTCGGGCTCGGCTGGTTCATCGCGGCGGACGCCGCTCGCGACGACGCGGGCGACGCGATGACGTGGGCCGCGTACCAGGCGCGCTGGTCGACGGCCGCGTCGCGCCGTGACGTCGCCGTGATCGCGGCGTCGGTCGGCGCGGCCGCGCTGATCGCCGCCGGCGTCCGGTTCGCGATCGTGCGCCGGAACGTCCGCCGCGAACAGCAAGCCTCGATGCCGCTGTCGCTGTGGCTGGGGCCGGCGCAGCTCGGGGGGACTTTTTGAGGCTCCCGGTGTCGGCAACCGCGTTCGTGCTTCTGGCGTGCGCGCTGGCGGCCGGCTGTCTGGGGACGCCCAGCTTCGTCTGCCACGCCGACGCCCAGTGCGGCACGGACGGCTTTTGCGAGAGCGACGGTCACTGCAGCGCGCGCGACCCGGGTTGCCCGTCGCGCCGCCGGTACCTGGCTGCCGCGGGAGATCGGTCGAACGCGTGCGTTGCGCCCACGTGCGCCGCCAATCCGGTGGTTGCGCTCGCGGCGGGCGGCGCCCACGCGTGCCTGCTGCGGCAGGACGGGCACGTCACCTGCTGGGGTCGCAACAGCGACGGGCAGCTGGGCGACGGCACGCGCACCCCCCGATCGTCCGGCGTGCGCGTCGCCGGCCTGGACGACGCGCAGGCGATCGCCGCGGGTGAGCGACACGCCTGCGCCGTCCGCGAGGGCGGCAGCGTCGTCTGCTGGGGGGCCGACGACACGGGCCAGCTCGGCGACGGCGCGGGCCCCGATCGCTCGACGCCCGTTCCCGTGCCCGGCGTGTCCGCCGCCGTGGGCATCGCGGCCGGCGCCGGCTTCTCGTGCGCACTGCTGGCGGACCAGAGCGTTGTCTGCTGGGGCGACGACCGGAACGGCGAGCTCGGCGACGGCGCGCCGTCCGTCATGCCGCGCGGGCCGGCGGCGGTCGCGGGACTGACGGACGCGACCGCGCTGGCCGCAAACGGGCAGCACGCGTGCGCGATCCGCGCCGGGGGTTCGCTGGTCTGCTGGGGGAGCAACGCCACCGGACAGCTGGGGGACGGGACTCTGGTCAACCGCTCGCAACCGGTGCCGGTCGTGGGCCTGCACGACGTCACCGCGGTCGCGACCGGCCTGTCGCACAGCTGTGCGCTGTCAGCCGCGGGGTTGTCGTGCTGGGGCAGCAACAGCCAGGGGCAGCTGGGCGTCGAGACACCGACGTCGGCGGCGCCCATCACGGCCCCGATGCCCGTCCCGCTGGTCGCCACGCCGGTCGCGATCGCCGCCGGCGCGCAGCACACGTGCGCCGTCCGCAGCACCGGCGCCGTGCTGTGCTGGGGGCAGAACGGCACCGGCCAGCTGGGCGAAGGGTCGATGAGCAGCCTGGCCGAGCCCGTCCCGGTGACGGGGCTCGACACCGGCGTGGCGGTGTCCGCCGGCGCGACCTTCACGTGCGCCCGCACCAGCGACGGGGCGGTCTTCTGCTGGGGCGACGACCACGACGGCGAGCTCGGCACCGGCCGGGGCGTGACGGAGACCAGGCCTGTCCCGCTGCAGGCGAACGTGAAAGCGATCGCCGCGGGCGGCGCGCACACGTGTGGGGTGATGCCCAGCGCGACCACCACCGGCGGTCTGGGGTTCGCGTGCTGGGGGTCGAACCAGGCCGGCCAGCTGGGCGACAACGACGGCGACGACCGCGCGCACCCGGCGCCGATCGAGCAGCCGCTGGTCGCCGGCACCATCGCCGCGGGCGCGCTGCACACCTGCGCCGTCGACGCGAGCGGTGGGCTGTGGTGCTGGGGCCGCGGCAGCAGCGGCCAGATCGGCCCGGCGCGGATGGTCGACACGATGGTCCCGGTCCGGGTGCCGTTGCCGGCGGGAGTCGCCGCGGCGCTTTCGGTCGCGACGGGCGATGCGCACACCTGTGTCGTCGGAGGCGATGCGATCGGCACGCCGCTGGTGGCGTGCTTCGGCGCGAACGATCGCGGGCAGCTGGGGGACGGGACCACGACGACGCGCGCAGCGGCAGCCGGCGTCGTCTTCGGCGGCGCGGCGCCCGTGACGCCGGTCGTGACCGCGGCCGGGGGCGCCCACAGCTGCGTGGCCGACGGCGCGGGTCGCCTCTGGTGCTGGGGGCGCGGCGACCGCGGACAGCTCGGCACCGGCGGAACGGACGATCACCTCTCACCCGCCGAGCTGACCCTGCCCGACGGCAACACAGTCACCTCCGTCTCGGCGGGCGAAGCCCACACGTGCGCCGTCGATCAATCCGGACGCGTGTGGTGCTGGGGCGCGAACGACCGCGGGCAGCTCGGCTCCGGCGCGGTTGGCCCGGACGTGCCGGCACCGGCGCGCGTGGACGGGCTGCCGGCGGCCGCCGTGACGGTCTCGGCAGGCGGCGCGCACAGCTGCGCCTCGCTGAAAGACGGGCGGGTGTTCTGCTGGGGCGCGAACGAGAGCGGACAGCTGGGCGACGGGACGACGGTCGACCGCGCGGAACCGGCCCCGGTCGCGGGAGTCACGGGGACCGTCGAGGCCGGACAGGCCCACACCTGCGCGTTCACGACGGGCGGCCACGGCGCCTGCTGGGGCGCTGACAACAGCGGGCAGCTGGGCGACGGTGTGACGCTGACGATCAGCGCGCCGCAGCTGGGACAGGTGGGGTGCCTGTAGATCGAGGACGAGGACGAGGACGAGGACGAGGACGGTGTTAGTCTGAGGGGGTATGGGGGCGGAACAGACACTCACGGCTGTGCAGTCGCCGCTTTCGCCCGGCGAGCAGAAGGACCGGGCGGTGTTGCTGGTCGTCGGCAGCGCGGAGGCGCCCGCCCTGCCTGCCCGCGTCCGCCTGCAGATCGCGGGCGATGACCTGTTCGTGGGCCGGCGCGCGGACGCGACGTCCGCCCAGGCCAACGCCGCCGTGCTGGAGGACGGCCTGGTTTCGGGGCAACACGCCCGCATCACCCGCGTGGCTGGCGGCTACGATCTCGAGGACCTGGGCAGCAAGAACGGCACCTGGGTCGACAACGCCCGGGTCGAGGGCAAGGTCCAGTTGCGCGACGGCGCGCTGGTGTTCATCGGAAATCACGTGGCCGTCTTCCGGATGGTCTCGGCCATCGAGCTCGACGCCATGAAGGCCGAGCTCGTCTCGCCGTTCGGTCCGGTGCCGACGGCGTCGCCCGCGCTGGCCGTCGCCTGCGATCGCCTGCGGCGGCTGGCGGCGTCGGAGGGCGAGATGCTGATCGTCGGCGAAACCGGCGTCGGCAAAGAGGTCTACGCGCGCGCCGTACACACCGCCAGCGGACGCAAGGGGCGGTTCGTCGCCATCAACTGCGCGGCGATCCCGCGCGAGCTGGTCGAGAGCGAGCTCTTCGGCTACCGGCAGGGCGCGCACTCGACGGCCCACCAGGCCAAGGTCGGCCTCATCGAGGAGGCCGAGGGCGGGACCCTGTTCCTCGACGAGATCGGCGAGATGTCGCCGGAGGCGCAGATCAAGATCCTGCGTTTCCTCCAGGACCGCGAGCTGACGCCGCTGGGCGCGACGCGGCCGCGCCGCATGGACGTGCGGATCCTGGCGGCCACGAACCGCACCGCCGCCGGACCGGGCAAAGGGCCCAGCGGGATGCGCGACGACATCGTGGCCCGGCTGGGCGCCGCGCCCATCCACTTGCCGCCGCTGCGCAACAGGATCGAGGACCTGGGCGCGCTGGCGGCGCACTTCCTGCGGGGCAGCCCGACGGTCAAGTTCGAGCAGCCGGCGTTTCGCGCGCTGGTGCTTTACGGGTGGCCGCTGAACGTGCGCGAGCTGGAGAAGATCATCGGCACGGCGGCCGTGCTGACGGGCGGCGACAAGCCCATCGCGCTGCGCGACCTGCCCGAGCCGATCGCCCGCGCGCTGGGCGCGGCGCCGGCCGTCAGCGCGCGGCGGCCAAACGGCCCGTCGCCGACCCCCGCCCAGCTCGAAGAGCTGCTGCGCCGGTACGACGGCAACGTCGCCGACGTCTCGCGCGAGCTGGGCAAGCACCGCGCCGCCGTGTGGCGCTGGATCAAGAAGTTCGGCCTGGGGCCGCAGAAGTTCCGCAAGGGCGACTGACGAACGGGGGTTCCCCGAAGTCCGAGGCGGAGGTCCGAGGCCCTGCCGAACGGTTCGTGATTACGAAAGAGCCATGGCGTCGCTGCGCTGGGCTGCTTTGGCGCTGGTCGCGGTGGTCGCCTGCCACCGCGCGCCACCGGCCCAGCGGCGCGGCGACGCCTCGTGGGACCGCGTCGCGTTCGCGCTGCAGCTCGTCCGCCAGGAGTACCCGGAGCTCGTCGAGGCCGGCGACTTTTCGCGCGTGCCGGCGCTGGTGCGGGTGCTCGACGGCGCGGGCGCGGCGCTGCAGCGGACGCCCGGCGAGCGCGCGCGGTCGGTCTCCCGCGACGTGGCGGAGCTGCGAGCGGACGTGCTGCGCCACGCACCACCCCGGACGGTCGCCGCGAAGTGCCGGCGGTTCGTCGTCGCGTTGCTCGGCGCGGGGGACGTCGCGTCGCGCCCGCCCGCCGTCCCCAACCTGCAGCGGGGCGCGGCGACGTACCAGACTGGCTGCGCCCCCTGCCACGGTCCGCCGCGCGGGCCGCCGCCCGCCGCCGTGGCGCAGATGCTCCCGCAGCCGCCCAGCGCCACGCTCGGCATGTCGACCCCGTACGAGCTCTTCAACCGCATCACCTACGGCGGCGCCGAGACGCCGATGCCCGCCTTCGGCGACAGCCTGCCTGCCGACGTGCGCTGGGACATCGCCTTCTGGCTGTTCGCCGCCCGCTGGCCGCCTTGCGACGGGCAATACCCGCCGCTCCGCTCCGCCGAGCTGGCGTTGCTGACGGATCGCGACCTGTGGGATCGTGCCGGCTGGGGCGCCGCCGCCTGCCAGCGACGCACCTTCCGCCCCTAGTGCGCCGCTCACGGGCGGTAGATCTCTTCGAACCGGCGGGCCGTCCAGGCCAGGTCGTGCGCGCGCGCGAAGGCCTGGGCGGCGGCGCCCATGGCCTCGCGGGCGGGCTGGTCGCGCAGCAGCGCGATGATCGCGTCGCCCAGGGCTGCCGCGTCGCGGATCCCCACGGCGGCCGCCGCGTGCGGCGCCAGCGTGTCGACCAGGCCCACGCGCGTCCCCACCGTCGGTAGGCCGGCTGCGGCTGCCTCCAGCACGACGACGGCCTGGCTCTCGTGGCGGGACGACAGGACGTGCAGGTGCGCCCGCCGGTAGAACGCGGCCAGCTGGTCCTGCGGCACGAACCCGTGGAATGCGACGTGCGCCTCCACCCCCAGCGCCCGGGCGTGAGCCTGCATCTGGCCCTGCAGCGTGTCTTCGCCGACGCAATCGAGGTGCACGTCGCCCAGTCGATCGACCGCCCGGCGCAACGCCGCCAGCAGCGTCGGCTGGTCCTTCACCGTGTTCAGGTTGGCGACGTGCACCAGACGCCACGGCGGCCCGGCCGGGCGCGCGGGCGGCGCCGCGAAATGCCCGCCGTCGACGCCGAGTGGAACGATCGAAACCCGGCGCCCGAGAGCGTCCGGCAGCAAACGGGTCACGAAGGCGCTGCCCGCCGTGATCGCGTCCGCCAGTCGCAGCGCGCTCTGCGTGACGGCCCGCGATCGCACGGTCCCCGCGCCGCCATACGCGAGGTCCGGCAGCCAGACCGCCTCGCCGCCGCCGAGGCTGACGACGCAGCGGACGCCGCGCAGGCGCGCGAAAGCGGCCGCCAGCAACGCCGTGTGATTGGCCCAGAACGCGTGCACGACGTCGAACGGCCCAGCCGCGCGCCACCAGCGCCACAGCGCGCCACTCAGCGCGGCCGAAGTCTCGCGTCCCGGTCGCTGCGTCACCTCGACGGCGCCGAGGCGGTAGCGCGCGGCCCCCGCCAGCCCCGCCGACGCGAACACGTGAACCGCGTGCCGGCGCGCGAGCTCCTGGGCCAGCGACACCAGCGCCGGAATCAACCCGTGCTGTCCGCCCGGATCGAACCCGCCAGGCACGACCATCCCGATTCTCACGCGGACATCCCGGTCCGCCGCGTGGAGTAGACTGCGGCCGCGGCATGACCGACATAAGCGTCGTCATCCCCACGTTCAACCGGCGCGCCCGGCTGCTGTCGCTGCTGAGCGATCTGCGCCAATCGACGCTGCAGCCGCGCGAGATCCTGGTCGTCGACGCCAGCGACGAGCCGCTGCGCGACGACGGCCTCGACAGCCGCGTCCGCGTCGTGCGCACGGCCCCGTCCGTGTGCGCGCAGCGAAACCGCGGGATCCGCGAGGCGCAGGCGCCCTGGATCTTTCTGTGCGACGACGACATCCAGGTCCCGCCCGACTACCTGGAACGACTGGCCGCGCACGTCGCCGCGCAGCCGGCCGCCGGCGCGGTGTCGGGCCTGGTGCTGGAACAGGTGAGCGGCCGCTGGACCGCCCAGTATCCGACCACGTCCGCGGCGGCGCTGCTCTGGTCCCGCGTGTTTCAGCTTGGCCTCTGGGGAGAGATCCATTGCCACGGCCTGCTCGGCGACTTGCTGGCCGCGCACTATCGCAGCCGCGGGAACCACATATCAAGCGCCGGCTGGCCGGTCGTCACGGATTTCAGCGCGCCGTTCTTCCGAACGCCCATTTACGGCCTCGGCGCCTCGCTGGTGCGCCGCGCGTGGCTGTTGGACTCGCCTTTCGACGAGCGGCTGGATCGCCGCGGCTACGGTGACAACTACGGCGTCGCGATCGGCTTCCCCGCCGAAGGGATCCACGTCGTCACGTCCGCCAGCGTCCGCCACCACAAGGAGCCGGCGGATCGCCCGCCACCGGCCGTTGCTTACCGCGCGCGCATCCTGGCCCTGGATCTGTTCTTGCGGTCGGAACCCGGGCGCGCGTGGGCCAAGCGGCGGCATCTCGCCTGGTCGATGCTCGGCAACACGCTGCTGCACGCCGCGACCCGCAACCCCGAGATGTGCTGGGCCAGCCTGAAGACGCTGGCCGCGATCGTGTCGCGCCGTAACCCCTACCTGGCGCGCGGGGCCGCGTGAACCGCGCCGTGCTCGCGGGAGCGCGCGGGCCCTTCGCGCTCGCGCTGCTGATCGCGGCGCTCACGCGGCTGGCATTCCCGTTCGACGGCCTCTATGGCCAGGATGCGTTCGCGTACTTCCGGTTCGCCCGCGCCATCTGGCCGCACCTGCGCGACGGCGCACCACTGCCGGTGCTGTTCTGGCCCCGCGGCTACCCCGCTGCCGTCGCGATGTTGCTGCCCGTCTTCGGGGGCGCGCCGGCAGCAGGCCAGTTAGTCAACGCGCTGGCCGGTGCGTGGGCGGCGGCCGCGACCGTTCTGCTGCTGGGCGAGCTGGACGCCTCCGACGCTCCCGAATGGGGCGGCCGAATCGTGGCCGGCGTTTGCGTCGCGGCGTCCGGAATCGTGCTGCGAACCAGTCAGGTGGTGATGGCCGACGGGCTGGCGCTGGCGCTGGCGGCCACCGCGCTCTGGTGCGCGGCCCGCGTCGTACGGACCGGGCGCGCCGCGTGGTTGGTCCCGTGCGCGGTCGCGATCGCCTGGGGCGCGGTGACTCGCTGGCAGATCGGCCTGGTCGCGCTCCCGATCGCCGTTGCCCTGGCCAGCGCGCGCCGGTTCCCCGCCCGCGACGGGCGGGGATGGTGGCTGGCGGCGCTGCTGGCCGGGTCGCTGGTGCTGGTCCCGCAGATCCTGGCCGCCCGCGCCGTCCCCGGCTCGCTCGCGACGCACGAATGGCTCCTGCGCTGGAACCCGCTGAACGCCTTCCGGCGCGACTTCCTGACCAGCGAAGGGCACGCGCGGTATCGGCTGCCGGTCGGGCTGTTTTATCTCGCGCGCCTCGGGTGGCCGGACGCGCTGTTCCCGACGGTGCTCGCGCTGGCCATGGTCGGCGCCTGGCGCGTCGTCCGCGAACGCCGTGCTCCCGCGATCGCACTCCTCTTCGGCTGGCCGCTGGTCGACTGGGCCTTCGTCTCGGGCATCCCGTACGAGAACCCGCGCTTCATCTGGCCGGCGCTACCCTCGATTGCGGCGCTGGCTGGCGTCGGCTTCACCTGGTTGTGCCGCCGCCTGCGCGCGCGTGCCCGCAAGGCGCTGGCGATCGGATGGGCGGCTTCACTGGCTCTGGGGCTGCTCTTCGCCGCGCGCGAGCACGCGCGCACCGTCGCCCGCAAGAACGCCGACCGCGCGATCGTCGCCTGGGTCGACGCGACCGTTCCACCCAACACGAGGGTCTGGCGGGCGGGCGGGACGCTGATGGCCGAGACCTACGGCGCAACGAAGCTCCGCGACGTGTACCTGGCCACCCCCGACCAGATCCCCGACCTCTTGTCGCGCGACGGCGCCTGCGCCTACCTCGAGAACCGCGATGACATCGAGGGGCAATGGGCCGGCCTACCGCCGCACGCCTTCTTCGAGGCGCTGCGGCGGCGGCCCGGGTTGACGGCGATCGCCAGCCGCCCGCCGTTCACGCTCTTCCGGATCGAAGCGGCGGCGCGCTAGCCGTTCGATTTGGCGAACGTGCCCATGAAGTCCGCCAGCGCCTTGCAGCCGGCAACCGGCATGGCGTTGTAGATCGAGGCGCGGATGCCGCCCACGGTGCGGTAGCCCTTCAGCGCCACCATCCCGTTCTTGGCCGCCTCCTTGACGAACTTGTCCGTGACCTCTTCGCTGGGGAGCGTGAACGTCACGTTCATGTGGCTGCGCGCCGCCTTATCGGCGACCGTCCCCTTGTAGTAGCCGCCCGAGCCGTCGATGGCGTCGTAGATCAGCGTCGCCTTCTCCGTGTTGCGCTTCTCGATGGCGCCGAGCCCGCCCTGCGCGTCCAGCCAGCGGAACGTCTCGAGCAAGAAGTAGACGCCAAACGTGGGCGGCGTGTTGAGACAGCTCTTGGCCTCGGCGATGGCCTTGAAGTTGAAGATCTTGGGGACGCTCTTGGCGATGCGCTCGTAGAGGTCCTTGCGCACGATCGTCAGCACGACGCCCGCCGGTCCCAGGTTCTTCTGCGCGCCGGCGTAGATCAGCGCGGTCCGCGACACCGGGTGCGGGCGGGACATCATTTCGGAGCTGGCATCGACGACCAGCGTCGGGTGCTCCGGCCACTCGGCCAGGCGATGACCGTGCACCGTCTCGTTCGAGCAGACGTGCAGGTAGGACGCGTTCGGGTCGGCCTTCCAGCCGGTCGGCGGGCGGTCGAAGTTCGTGCTCTCGCTGGTGGCGATGACGCGGATCTTCTCGCCATAGGCGTCGCGCGCCGCGCCGGCGGCCTTCTTCGACCACTCGCCGCCGACGACGTAGTCGGCCGGGCCGTTCAGGAAGTTCATCGGGATCGTGTTGAACAGCTGCGTGGCGCCGCCCTGCAGGAACAGGATGTCGTGCGTGTCGGGCACCGACAGCAGCTTCTTGCAGCGATCGATCGCCTCGTCGAGAACGCCGTCGAATTCCTTGCCGCGGTGACTGACCTCGGCGATGCCGAAGCCCTTGCCCTGAAAATCGACCAGGGCCTTGGCGGACGCTTCCAGTACCTCGGTCGGCAGCATGGCCGGCCCTGCGCTGAAGTTGAACACGCGGTTGCTCATGCCACCGTGCTACCGCTAACCGCGCCGGACTTCAACGGCTATCCGCGACCGGGTCGAGGTTCGGCCGGCGGCCACCTCAGCGAAGCCGCTGAACCAGATCGCCGTGCGGCGCCGCGATGATCTCGGTGCCGATCAACAGAGGCGCGTCCAGCGCGGCCACGGCGGCGTCGACGCCCGCCTCGACCTCGGCCAGCGGGCCGGTGATCGTGAAGAAGGCCTTGCCCCCGATGCCCCGCGCCAGCTGCAGCTCGAACAGCTCGACGGCGGCCGCCTTGACCGCCGCGTCGGCCCCGCGCAGCGTCGCCGCGACGGTGGTCGTCTCGATGATCGCCAGCGAGTCGGCGGTGGGCCGGCGCGTCTCGTGCGCCAGCACCGGCCACAGCGACGGGTGCGCGTGCGGCAGGAACAGGCGATCGATGGCCCGATCGCCGGCTACCTCGACGCCGACCCGGAACGCCTCGTCGACGGAGGCGACGTCGCCGGCCACCAGGACCAGGAACTTGCCGGGGCTGACGAACTCGGCGCGCATCAGCGTGACGGGCGCCCGCTTCAGCATGGCGTCGGCCACCACGTGACCGCGCGCGATGGACGCCACCTCGACCAGCCCCAGCGCGTCCGCCATCAGACGATCCGGAAGTATTCCTTCAACGTGCAGCGCCGCTCTCGGGTGAAGTTGCGCACCGTCGTCAGCCCCTCGCCCGTCGGCGACGCGATCGTGAACGACGTGTGCCCCTCCCCGCCCAGCCCCAGGCCGGCCAGGTTCGAGGCGTTCTTGACGAAGATCGACGTGTTGATGGTGCGGGCCATCGCGTGCAGGTTGGCGATGTTGCGCGAATACATCACCGCCGTGTGGCAGAACCCGTGCTCGACGCGCTTGGCGGTCGCGATCGCGGTGGCGGCGTCGCCCACGCGGACCAGCGGCAGAACCGGCATCAGCAGCTCCAGCTGGACGAACGGGTGCTTCTCGTCGACGTCGGCGACCAGGAGGCGCAGGTCGTCACCCGCCGTGACGCCGATCTGCCGCGCGATGAGCCCGGCGTTCTTGCCGACGAAGTCCTTGTTGGCGTGCACGCCGCCACCGGACGCCGGATAAAGGACCACCTTCTCCAGCGCCTTCAGCTGCCGGTCGTTCAACACGAGGCAACCGTGACGCCCCAGCCGCTCGAGCAGCTGGTCTGCGATGGAATCGACGGCGACGATCTCTTTTTCCGCCGTGCAGAGGATGTTGTTGTCGACGGACGCGCCTTCGACGATCCCCGCCGCGGCCGTCTCCAGGTCGGCCGTCTCGTCGACGACGGCCGGCGGGTTGCCGGGGCCGGCGGCGATCACTTTCTTGCCGCTGGCCATCGCGGCTTTCACGACGCCCGGGCCGCCCGTGACCACCACCAGCCGGACGCCCGGGTGCGCCATCAGCGCGTTGGCGCTCTCGATCGTGGGGCGCTCGACACAGGTGAGCATCGGCTCCGGTCCACCGGCCGCGGCGATCGCCTCGTTCAGCAGGTGGACCAGATAGGCCGACGTGCGCGCTGCGTAGGGGTGCGCGTTGAACACGACCGCGTTGCCGCCGGCGACCATGCCGATCCCGTTGTTGAGGATCGTCTCCGTCGGGTTGGTCGTCGGCGTGATGGCGCCGATGACGCCGTAACTGGCGCGCTCGACCACCGTCAGGCCGTCGTCGCCCGACCAGGCAATGGGCGCCAGACCCTCGGTCCCCGGCGTCTTGTCGATGGCCAGGCGGTTCTTCTTCTGCTTGTCCTCGACGCGCCCGTAGCCGGTCTCTTGCACCGCCAGCCGCGCCAGCTCGTCGACGTGGGCGCGGGCGCAGGTGCGCATCGCCTCGATCCAGCGCTTGCGGGTCTCCAGCGGCGCGGCCTCGTTCTGCTCGTGCCCGCGGCGCGCCGCCTTGACGGCGCTGTCCACGTCCGGGAACACGCCCCGCCGCCCGCGCGGGACGTCGACGTCGCGCCGCCGGTGCGTCGCCGGCGCCGGCGAGTCCGAGACGGTCGGCGTCGACCGCACCGCCTCCAGCGGCGTCTCGGGGACGGCGCCCACGCGCGCCAGCACCCGATCGACGATCTCCTGAATCCGCGCCTCGTCCATCCGCGCTGGACGTTACCGCGAATTTCGATCAGGGTCAGGTCATGTCCGCCGAGCAACCGCCCGGCAGCCTGGAAGCCTTGCTGGCCCACGCGCGCGCCCTGGTCGGCGTCGAGCTGGGCGAGCTGGCCGACGCGCTGGGGCTGCCGGTGCCCGTGGGACGGGTCCGCACCAAGGGGTGGTCCGGCCAGGTGATCGAGCACGAGCTGGGCGTGGCCGTCGGCGGCACGCGCGGCCCCGACTTCGCCGCGCTGGGCATCGAGCTGAAGACCGTCCCGGTTCGCGCGGACACCCTGGAGCCGCTGGAGTCCACCGCCGTCTGTCAGATCGATCCCGTCGCGATCGCGGGCGAGTCCTGGGATTCCAGCTACGTTCGCGTCAAGCTGGCGCGGGTGCTGTTCGTCGCGCTGGCCGTGCCCGAGGGCGCCCGGTCCGTCGGTGAGCGGCAGGTCGCCGCCGTGCGCCTCTGGTCGCCCGACGCCGACGAAGAGGCCGCGCTGCGGGCCGACTTCGAGCTCTTCGTCCGCGACTACTACCGGCGCGGCCGGGCCGCCGAGATCACCGGCCACCTGGGCACGGCGCTGCAGGTCCGCCCGAAGGGGCGCGACGCCGACGACACCCGCGACGCGTACGACGACCAGGGGCGCCCCACGCGCGTCGGCAAGCACGGCTTTTACCTGCGGCCGGCGTTCGTCCGGCGCCTGCTGGCCGGCTGAGCGCGCCGGCAGGCCTCCGCACCTCGCCCGCGAAAGCGGGGGAGGTCGGCACCGGCAGGTGCCGGGTGAGGGTCCGGCCCGTCTCCCACCTTCCGTGCGCGAGGTGTTGAGCGCGCTCACTCCTTGCCGAGCAGCGCCGTCGTGGCGCGGCTGTCGGGGTCGACGGGGGTGCCGACGGCGCGCGCGTGATCCGAAAAAATGGCCGTCACCACGACCTTGCCGGCGCTGGGCCCGATCGTCTCGACGGCGGGCAACGCCGCGCCGGGCGTCACCTGGGGCGTCGTCGTGACGCCCGCCGCCGGGAAGATGGTCCGCGGCGGCTCGCTGCCGTCGCGGAAGCGGACCTCCAGATACGCGGGCCCGTCGGCGCGGACCTTGAAGTCCAGGACGTCGCCGGCGTGCAATGCGGTGTTCGGATCGGCGGCGCGCACCTCTTCGCCGCGGCGGTAGCGGATCAGCAGGCCCGCCGACTTGGACAGGGACGCGCCGCGTTTTCCCGCGTACGGGTTGGTCGCCGGATCGGGCACGTGCGGCCGCGCGACCAGCACGGCCAGCCCGTACGCCGCCGCCAGGATTCCCACCAGAAGGAGGGCCCGAAGCCCCCACCGCGGACCGGAGCCGCTCACCCCGGCGTTTTGCCGTCGGCCCGGCCCAGCGGCAGAACCTCGTCGACGTTGACGTGCGGGCGCGGAATGACGTGCACGGCGACCATCTCGCCGATGCGCTCGGCGGCGCGCTGCCCCGCCTCGGTGGCGGCCTTCACCGCCGCGACGTCGCCGCGCACGATCGCCGTGACGAAGCCGCCGCCGGTCTTCTCGTAGCCGATGAGCTCGACCTTGGCTGCCTTCACCATGGCGTCGGCCGCCTCGACCATCGCCACGAATCCCTTGGTTTCAATCATTCCGAGCGCGTCTGCCATGACCGGCCTTTCGCAGTGGGGAGTTTACTTGTCGACGAACTTTTCGCCGGCGCGGCCGGCCAGACCTTCGATGGCCGCGATGGCGGCGCCCGCTGCCGCGTCGATCTCGGCCTCTTCGCCGGACAGCCAGAGCCGCCCGAACGCGCCGTACGGCTGGACCTGGACCAGCGAGACGTGCGCCGTCTTCTCGGCTTCGTTGGCCGCGAACGCCACGTAGCCGGCCGGCTCCGTCTCCAGGATGAACAGCGATTCGCCCGGAAGGATCATCATCCCCTGCGAGCTGCGGTTGATGAGCTGCGCCTGGTACGGCTCGACCGCGCGGATGATCTGGTTCGTGACCACCTGCGGCTTGATCCGATCCTCTTCGCGCACTTCCAGGTGGCGCAGGATCGCCGCGCCCGCGTCGCGCACGCTGCCTTGGTCGTCGGCGTGGACCTCCAGCAGGCCGTACGCGCGCTCGACGATCTGCAAAGCCGGCACGACCGCGGTCGCCTTCAACGCGACGTCGGTCACCCGGTTGATGGCGATGCCGGGAGCGATCTCGACGAACAGCGATGCCTGCCCGGGCACGGGCAGAAACCCGCGCGCCGTCTTCCCCATGAAGCTGGCCAGCTGCGGCTGCAGCGCATCGAGGAACGTGTAACAGCGGAGAGTCGTGCCAGCCACGGCGCGAAGTTACAGCCTCGGTCGAGCACCTTCAAGGGCCGGCGCCCCGTCCAGGGCAATGACGCCCATCTGCTGCCCCGTCGCGGCGCCGTCGCGCCGGAACGAAAAGAAACGCTCGCGTTCGTGGTGCGTGCACGCGACCACCTGATCGACGGCCGCCGGATCGACGCCCGCGCGTTCCAGCAAGAGGCGGTTGGCCGCGTGCAGATCGACATGAACCTTGTCGGGGCGGTCGCGCGGCGACGGCAGCACGATGCCCCGGGCGCGCGCCTCGGGAATGGCGGACACCACGGCTTCCGCGACTTCCAGGCCCACCTCGAAACAGCAGGGGCCGATCGCGGGCCCCAGGGCGACGCGCAGGTCCGACGGGCGCGCGCCGAACTCCGACGCCAGCGTCCGGACCGCCTCCGGAAGGATACCGGCGACCGTCCCGCGCCACCCCGCGTGAACGGCCGCGCAGGCGCCGGTGCGGCGATCCGCCAGCAGCACCGGCACGCAGTCCGCGACGAACACGCCCACGACAAGGCCCGGGACGTCGGTGCAAAGCCCGTCTGCCTCGTGGCGCGCCACGTCCGCCGGATCGTCGCCGGCCCGCACCCGGCGAATGACGGTGCCGTGCACCTGGCGAGCGACAACGGGTGCACCACCGACCGCCTCGGCCACCCGTCGCCGATTTTCGGTCACGTGCGCGGGCTCGTCGCCCCACTTGCCGCCCAGGTTCAGCGTGTCGTAGGGCGGGGCGCTGACGCCGCCCGCACGCGTGGTGAACCCGTGCACGAACGGAGCGCCGATCCGATCCGAGCGCAGCAACGGCAGCGTCACGGCGGTAATCCTAACGCGCGCAACGCCGCCAGCGCCGCCTGCATGTCAGGCGGCGGCGGCGAGGCGAAGGACATCTTCTTGCCGGTCGCCGGATGCACGAACCCCAGGACCCGCGCGTGCAGCGCTTGCCGCCCCAGCGCGTCGGCGATCGCGCGCACCTGCGGGTCGCGCGCCGGCCGCCCGTAGGTCTGGTCGCCCAGCAAAGGGCACCCGAGCGCCGCCAGGTGGACCCGCACCTGATGGGTGCGTCCGGTCTCGAGGCGGGCCTCGATGCGGGCGGCGCCCCGGAACCGCTCGACCACGGTCCAGTTCGTGACGGCGCGCTTGCCCGTCCGCACCCGGCTGGAGAACTTTTTCCGGTCGCGCGGGTCGCGCCCGTAGAACGTGTCGATGCGCCCGCCCGGCCCGGGTGGCGTCCCCCCGACCAGCGCTTCGTAGACGCGCTCGACCGTATGGGCCTTGAAGGCGGCGGCCAGCGCGTTCATCGTCGCGTCGTCCTTGGCGACCACCAGCAGGCCGGACGTGTCCTTGTCGATGCGGTGGACGATGCCGGGCCGCAGCTCACCGCCGATGCCGCGCAGGTCCTGGCAGTGCGCCAGGAGCGCGTTCACCAGCGTGCCCGCCTCGTGCCCGGGGGCGGGATGGACCACCAGGCCCGCCGGCTTGTCGATGACGACCAGCCAGCGGTCCTCGTGCACGATCGTCAGCGGCAGCTCTTCCGCCCCGATCTCCGTCGGCGCGACCGCCGGCGGGTCGTAGACCACGACGTCCCCCGCCCGCAGCTTGCGCGAAGGCGTCCCGGCTTCGCCGTTGACGGTCACCGCCGCCAGCCCGATGTGGCGGGCCACCTGGGAACGCGAGATCCCCGGCACCTCACGCGCCAGGAACAGGTCCAGGCGCTGTCCCGCCGCGTCGGACGGGACCAGCAGCCGGTGCGTCCCGGACGGCGCCTCTACCAAATCCTCGAGCGGACGTTGGCCCGGGGCCGGAGCAACATGTCGACCAGAGCGCGGTCGTAGATGCCCAGCTGGAAGATCTCGGGCGTCACGCGGCTCTTGTAGAGCGCCCGCCCCTCCTCGATCTCGTCCCGCAGCACCTCGAAGAGGTTGTCCCGTTCGACGCCCTCGATGATTTTCTTCTCGTGGTACAGCGACAGGTCGGACGCGATGACCCGCGCCAATTGGCGGGCCCGCTCGGGCTTGTCGATCAGCGCCATTCCCGAAGCATAACCCGGGAACGCCGGCGCCTAAAGTGATTCGCTTCCGCCCAGGGACTCGACCGGAAGTGAGGGAGATGTCACATGAATCCCTACCCGGCCGTCGCGCGTCACGTAGACGACCTCGCCCTTGACGCGCAGCGGTTGGTCGCTCTTGCGCTGGGGCAGCTCCAGCTCGACCGTTTGCCCCGGCCGCTCGTCGGCCAGCGGGCTCTCCATCAGAAGGCCGTCTTTCGACATGTTCGAGATGTGCCGCAGGTACCGCGCCCCGTCCGCCAGCTCGATGGCATAGAAATTAGCCGGCAGGCGCCGACCCACCCGCTTCTCCTCGACGTCTCGTCTCCAGACCCGCTTCGTTGTCATGACCCACCTAAACTTACATACCCGCACCCCCCGACGCAAGCCGCGGCTGCCGCGCTGCAGCAGTGTGCTACGCTCCCCCGCGGAGGTTCACGGATGACCCGACTGCTGCTTGCTCTCGCCCTGCTGGGCGGAGCCGTCGCCACCGCGCCCGCGGCCCGCGCCGCCGAGGAAAACCTTTACGAGATCACGAAGACCGACCTCAAGGTGCCGGTCGGTGGCACCGCCACGACCAGCCTGACCATCAAGGTCAAGGGCGGCTGGCACGTCAACGGCGAGGCGCCCATCAGCGTGGCGCTGACGCCGGCGAGTGGGCTCTCCGTGCAGAAGGCGAAGCTGACGCGCGCCGATCTGGCCGCCAGCACCGCCGACAGCGCGCGGTTCGATATCCCGGTCTCGGCGACCGAAGCCGGCAAGAAGACCATCAACGCCGAGGCGCACTTCGTGATCTGCCAGGCCCAGGCCTGCAAGCCGGTCAAAGAGACGCTGGCGCTGGCCGTCGAGGTCGCGCCACCCGGCGCCCCCGCCAAGAAGGCGGCCAAGGCGCACTGACTCCCGCGCGCCGCCGCCTAGCGGAAGTCGCGCACGATCTGCTTCACGCGCCGGGTGAGCTTGGCGCTCAGCGCGCCGACCGACGTCACCGAGAGGCGGTCGGGGCGAATCACCCGTCGCGCCACCTGGCGGATGTCCTCGGTGCTCACGCGGTACAGCGCCGCCGCGCGCTTTTCCTGCGGCTCGGCATGCGCGAACAGCTCGGTCCCGCCGAACCAGCCGGCCAGGCCGTCGATGTCGTCGTAGGACGCCTCGACGTCGCTGACGAAGCGTCGCTTGGCCTTCTCCAGCTCGTCCTCGGCCACCAGCTCGTTGCGGAAATCGCCGAGCATGGCCAGCGCCTCCGTCAGCAGCGCCGGTAGCTTGGCGTGCGCGCAGGCCGCGTCGATCTCCAGCAGCGCCGTGTCGTGATACGAGTGCAGCGAGCCCGCGACCGAGTAGGCGAGCCCCTTCTGGTCGCAGATCTGGTAGTGCAGGCGCGTCGACATCCCGTCGTCCAGCACGCGGATCAGCGCGCGCAGCGCCATGTAGTCGGGGTCCGTCTCGGGAAGCCCCTCGAACAGGATGTGGAGCTGCGTCTGCGCCGACTCGTTGTGGACGGCGCGAAACCGCGGACCGGGCGCCGCCGGGCGCGGCGCGAGCGGGCGGCGG
>JBJMQQ010000238.1:0-5980 GCA_045802645.1 Polyangia bacterium | reverse complement strand
TTCGTCTCGCTGCAGCCCGAGACCATGCACATGATGATGTGGCTGATGTCGGACCGGGCGATCCCGCGTTCGTACCGGATGATGCAGGGCTTCGGCGTGCACACGTTCCGGCTCGTGAACGCCGACGGACAGGGCACGTTCGTGAAGTTCCACTGGAAGCCGGTGCTCGGCACGCATTCCCTGGAGTGGGACGAGGCCCAGAAGATCGCCGGCAAGGACCCGGACTACAACCGGCGCGACCTGTGGGAGTCGATCGAGGCGGGCGCCTTCCCCGAGTGGGAGCTGGGCGTGCAGCTCTTCTCCGAGAAGCAGGCCGAGGCCTTCTCGTTCGACGTCCTCGACGCGACGAAGATCGTCCCCGAGGAGCTGGTGCCGGTGCGCCCCGTCGGGCGGCTGGTTCTGAACCGGAACCCCGACAACTTCTTCGCGGAGACCGAGCAGGTCGCGTTCTGCGTGGCGCACGTCGTGCCGGGCATCGACTTCAGCAACGATCCGCTGCTGGCGGGGCGCATCCACTCGTACGTCGACACGCAGATCACGCGCCTCGGCGGCCCGAACTTTCACGAGATCCCGATCAATGGGTCGGTCGCGCAGGTGCACAACAACCAGCGCGACGGCTTCCACCGGCAGGCCATTAATCGCGGCCGCGTCGCTTACGAGCCGAACTCGCTGGCGGGCGGCTGCCCGTTCCAGGCGGGGCGGGCGGCCGGCTTCACGTCGTTCCGCGAGCCCATCGACGCCGACAAGGTGCGCGGCAACCCCGAGAAGTTCGCCGACCACTACACGCAGGCGACGCTGTTCTGGAACAGCCAGACGCCGATCGAACAGCTGCACATCCTGCGTGGCTTCCGGTTCGAGCTGACGAAGGTGCAGGTGCCGGCCATCCGGCAGCGTGTCGTCGCGATGCTGGCCAACGTCGACCGCGGCCTGGCCGAGACTCTGGCGCGCGATCTGGGGATGGAGATGCCCGAGCCGATGCCCAAGGCGTTGAAGCGTCCGGTGAAGCCGGAGATCGAGCGCTCGCCGGCGCTGTCGCTCTTCGCCCGCCCGGGCGACGGCAACATCCGCACGCGGCGAATCGCGATCCTGGTGGCCGACGGCGTCGACGGCGCGGCGGCCACCGCGCTGCACGAGACGCTGACCGAGCAGGGCGCGGTGCCGCGTTACGTGGGGGCGCGGCTGGGCGCCGTTCAGACGGCCGCCGGCGAGGCGCTGGAGGTCGAGGTAACGCTGGAGACGATGCCGTCCGTGCTGTTCGACGCGCTGGCCGTGCCGGGCGGCAAGATCGCCGTTCAAACGCTGGGCAACGCGGGCATGGCGCTGGAGTTCATCAAGGACCAGTACCGGCACGCCAAGCCGATCCTGGCGCTGAACGAGGGCGCCGACCTGGTCGAGAACGCCGGGGTGCCCGCGCGGCTCCCGTCGGGCGAGGACGACCCGGGCCTGCTGGTCGGCCGACAGGCGTCGGTCGGCGACTTGCTGCCGGCGTTCATCAAGAGCATCGCCGCCCACCGCCACTTTCAGCGCTGGAGCGATCCGCCGCTGGTCTGAGCCGCACCGGGAGAAACATCATGAAGACCAAGCTGAACACCAAGCAGCTCGAAGAGCTGATCCTGCAATCGCTCGAGCACGAGGAGGGAGGCGTGAAGGTCTACACGACGGCGCTGACCTGCGCGCAGAACCCGGGGCTGAAGAAGGAATGGCAGGAGTACCTGGAGCAGACGCGAACCCACGTCACGGCGCTGGAACGCGTCTGCAAGGCGTTCCGGATCAACCCCGAACAGGAGACGCCGGGGCGCTCGATCGTGCGCCAGCTTGGCGAGTCGCTGGTAGCCGCCATGAAGAACGCCCAGGCGGCCGGCGACAAGACGGCGGCCGAGCTGGTGGCGTGCGAGTGCGTCGTCATCGCCGAGACCAAAGACCATCAGGACTGGGAGCTGCTGGGCAAGTGCGCGCTGCAGCTGGACGGTGAACAGGCCGAAGTGCTGAAGGCCGCCTACGACGAGATCGAGGACCAGGAAGACGAGCACCTCTATCACACGCGCGGCTGGTGCCGTGAGCTGTGGATCCAGTCGCTGGGAATCCCGGCCGTGCTACCGCCGCCCGAAGAGCGCCAAAAAGTGAAGACCGCCATCGGCGCCGCCCGCGCCGAACAATCCGCCGACCTTCAACGGCAGCCGAGCTAGTTCTAAATCCGCGCGCGCCAGAAGATGTCGACGTCGACGCCCGGCGAGAAGTGGGCCAGCGGCGGCGGGTGGGCGAGCGCCGGCAGCCCCGCGTGCGCGAACAGCGTCTCGCGCAGCGACGGAACGGTCGCCGCGCAGAGCGGGTAAGGCTGGTGTCGCACGCGGGCCCGCAGGATCTGGTCGCCCCGCTGCGCGAAGAGCACATACCGCTCGACCAGGAAGTGATCCAGCCTGCCCGGCGCGGCAGGCCCCATGAACGTTCCGACCTCCCAGGTCACCTCCAGCTCGGCGCCGGCGCCGCCCAGCCGGCGCACTGAACGATATTGAAAGGCGTTGCCGTCCTTGCGGCATTCCATTCGCGCGGGAAAATAGGGGAGCGCGTAAGCTGCCCGCGCGCCCGCAACCGCCAGCCACGACGATGCCTCCAGCGAGAAGAAGAAGATCCCCGCCTCGCCGCCCGGCGAGCGGACGTAGGTGCGCAGGTTCGTCTCCAGAAAGCTCATCCCCAGCGCGGCCGGCGCGCCTGCCGGCCGACTGCCCTGGATGGCGAACGGGATCAGCGTCGCCCACCCCTGGCCGTCGAACGTATCAATTGTCAGCGGCAGCGGCACCAGGCGACGCAGCAGCTCGACGGGCACCGGCTGGTGCACGAACAGCAAGTCCCGCCAGTCTTGATGACCAACCGGCCATCGATCCGTTCCCATCGATCCACAACTTGATCGCGGAAACGCGAACAGGCAACCGATGCTGAAAGAGTGGCTGGCGCCGGACGACCTGGACTCGTTCCTGGCGACGCACTTCCACGCCGCACCCTTTGCGCGTCCCGGCGCGGCGGCGGCCGCGATCGCGGCGCTGGACTGGAAGACGCTCGACGGGATCCTGCGCAGCGACATGCCGCTCGACATCATGACGGTCCGCGCCGGCGAGCTTCACCGGGTGTCGTATCCGCGCACGCTCGGCGAGGCGCGCGCCCTCATGCGGGCGGGCATCAGCGTGGTGGTGCGCGGCGCCGAACAGCACGACGCCGGCCTGCGCGCCGTCGCCGACGGGTTCGAGGCGGCGCTGCCCGGCGAGGTCCACATCCAGGCGTACGCGACGCCGGGCGGCACCAACAGCTACGGCTGGCACTACGATTTCGAAGACGTCTTCATCGCCCAGACCGCGGGCGTGAAGGACTACTACTTCCGCCAGAACACTGTCGCGCGCGACACGGTCCTGGGCGACAACCTCGACTTCACGTGCATCCGGCGCGAGACGTCGCCGATCTACCACAGCCGCCTCATCGCGGGCGACTGGCTCTACATCCCGTCGACCTGGTGGCACCTGGTGAAATGCGCCGAGGATTCGCTGTCGATCTCCGTCGGCGTCATGCCGCCCGAGGAGGCCCGAAAAGCGCGACGGCTGCCGCCCGGGTGGACGGGGCGCACCCCTCAGGGCTGACGGCGCGCCGGCGGCGGCAGGGAAGGCGACGGCGGCGGCAAGCGGGAGCCGGCCAGCGCCACCCACCGTTCGCGCGGCACGTTGAACGTGTGCTTCTGCCCGCGCTCCAGGTAGATCACGCGGTCGGTCAGGCCGGCGGCGTCGACCTCGCGCGCGAAGTCGGCCAGCGGCGACTTGAACACCGGGTAGTCGTCGTAGTGGATGGGGATGGCCTTCTTCGGCTGGATCCAGCGAATGCACTCGACGCCCTGCTTGGCGTCCATCGTCAGCAGCACGCCGAAGAGGCGCGTACCGCCCAGGTGCAGCAGCGCCAGGTCGATATCCGGAAAGCGGCGTGGGATCTCGCGCAGCTGTTCGCGGAGCAGGGTGTCGCCCGTGATGTAGAGGCGCATCGCCGGTTGCGTCGCGTCCGCAGCGCGCCAGTCCAGCATGGTCCCCATCACCGACGGCAGCAGGAGCTGCATCAAGCTCGGCGCGTGCTGCCCCGGCATGCTGGTGATGGTCAGCCGCGCGCTGCCCTTTGTCACGACCAGTCGCTGCCACGTCTGCAGGCCCCGCGCGGCGCGGAAACCTTTGCCGCGCAGGGCGCGCGCGGCCTCCGGCGTCGTGATGATCGGCAAGGCGTGGTCCAGCCGCTTTTCGGCGATCTGGTCGAAGTGATCGCCGTGCAGGTGGGAGAGCACGACCAGGTCGACCGGCGGCAGCTGGTCGATGTCGAAGGCTGGCTCCGTCAGCCGCGGCGCGGTCATCCCATATCCCAGGTGTACGTGGTCGCCGCGATGCAGAAAGTTCGGGTCCGTGAGGATCGTGAACCCGCCGTACCGGATGATCACGGTCGCCGTTCCGATGAACTCGACGGAGCCGCTGGCGAACCGCCGCTCGCGGTCCTCTTCGGTGCCCGACGGCAGCTCCAGCGACTCGTTCTCCGTGCGCGCGTTTGAGTCCATCGGGCCTCCACACCTGGATGTCGGCACGCGCCGCCGGCTCGCAATCAGGCCTACTCCTGAACCACCGCCGGCGACCGCTCGCGCCCGTTGCTGTCCAGGAAAAGGTTCTTACGTTGCCGAACGATGCACGGACGAGCTCTTGGACTCGTGGCGGTGCTCGGGGCGATGTTTCCGCTCGCGTGTACGCGCGTCACGGCGTCCCCACAGACCCAACCGTCCGGCCACCAGTTCCAGAGCGCGGGCGATGAGGCGCCGGAGTCGGGCGTCCACAACGACGGCGAGTGGCCGATGGCCACCCATGACTACGGCAACCGCCGCTTCTCGCGCCTCAAGCAGATCGACACGCAGAACGTCGCCCGCATGCAGCTCGCGTGGACGTTCGAGACGGGCATCCCGAAAGGGCACGAGGCGGCGCCGCTGGTCGTCGGCGACACGATGTACATCGTCACGCCGTTTCCGAATCGCCTGTACGCGCTGGACCTCAGCAAACCGGGCGCGCCGCTGAAGTGGAAATACGAGCCGCCGCGCAACGCCGCGGCGCAGGGGGTCGCCTGCTGCGACGTCGTGAACCGCGGCGCCGCGTACGCGGACGGGCGCGTGTTCTTCAACACGCTCGACAATCACACGATCGCCGTCGACGCCAGGACCGGAAAGCCGATCTGGAACAGCAAGCTGGGCGACATCCAGTTGGGCGAGACGATGACGATGGCGCCGATGGTCGTGAAGGGGAAGGTGCTGGTCGGCAACAGCGGCGGCGAGATGGGCGTGCGCGGCTGGCTGACGGCGCTGGACACGGCGACGGGCGCGATCGCCTGGCGCGCTTACAGTTCGGGCCCCGACGCCGATTGCCTCATCGGGTCCAGCTTCCGGCCGTTCTACGCGCAGGACCGCGGCCGCGATCTGGGCGTGCACACGTGGCCGCCCGAGCGGTGGAAGCTGGGCGGCGGCACCGTCTGGGGATTCCTGGCCTACGACGCCGAGGCGGATCTGGTCTTCTACGGCACCGCCAACCCGGGCTCCTGGAACCCGGAGCTTCGTCCCGGCGACAACAAGTGGGCGGCCGGCATCTTCGCGCGGCGGCCCGAGACCGGCGAGGCGATCTGGTTCTATCAGTGGAGCCCGCACGATCTCTACGACCACGACGGCATCAATGAAAACGTTCTCTTCGACCTGACTGTCGACGGCCACCGGCGCAAGGTGCTGGCGCACGCCGACCGGAACGGCCTCTTGTACGTCCTCGATCGCACGACGGGCGAGGTGCTGTCCGCGTCGCCGTTCGTGCCCGTGACCACCAACCGGGGCGTCGACATGAAGACCGGCCGCTTGATTCCGATCGCCGAAAAAGAGCCGCACATGGGGACGGTCATCCGCGGCGTCTGCCCGACGGCGCCGGGCGGCAAGGACTGG
>JBJMQQ010000237.1:0-10021 GCA_045802645.1 Polyangia bacterium | reverse complement strand
TGTTCGTAGTCGCAGAACAGTACCGGCAGGGTGGGTTCGGCCAGGTCGGCGCGAATGCTGGCGATGATTTGCGACATCCGCGTCGGGAAACCCGAAACCTGGTTGCTGGGCAGGTGCTCGCCGTCGGTGACGCCCAGCATGACGACGATGCCGCCGAAGGTGACGTTCCCCTTGAGCGCCTTAGCCCAGGTCATGAAGGCCCCGTAAAACGTGCCCGTGGTCGCGTAATCGACCGTCGTGGCCGACCCTTTGCCATAGCCGATCGAGATGAATTGCACGTCGCTGCCCGCCTGGCGGGCGTCCCAGGCCGAGTGGAGGATCGCCATCCCCGGGCCGGCGGTGGTATTCGGAGGTTCCGGCGCCGTCTCTTCCTTGGCCGCCGCGAACGAGCCGCGGTAGGTCCAGAGGCCGTCCTGCGTGTTGTAGAAGTAGGACATCAGGCTGGCCGGCTTGCTCGCCTGTCCGCGCATGTTCGAGTGGCCGAAGTGAATGAAGACGACGGCCTTCTCTTTGGGGACGAACTTGCCGTTGATGGTCACGCCGGCGCCGCTCACCGGCGCGCCCCCCGTGCCCATCGCGGAGCCGCCGGTCCCGGTCGCGGAACCGCCCGCTCCGGTCGCGGAACCGCCGCTTCCAGTGGTCCCGCCCGTCGCGGAACCGCCAGCGCCGGTCTGCACGTTCCCTCCGGAGCCGCCTCCGGTCGCAGTTGAGCCACCCGACGCGGTCGTACCGCCCGATGCCGTGGTGCCGCCCGCCCCGGTCGTGGTGCCGGTCGTGCCTCCGCTGGATGTCGTCGGGGTGCCTCCGATCGGGGGAGCGATCGGGTGCGCCTCGAGGCCGCAACCCAGCAGGAGAACCGCGCAAAGCAGCGGCCGCGCTCGGAACGGCTGAGCTCGTTTCATCGTGACTGCCTTTCTACGCGGCGCCATATTGCGCAATGCGACGATTGGTTAGAGCGCCGCCCCGGCGGGCGTCATCGAAATAAAAATCAAAAAGGCGCCAGCGACACGCCCAGCGCGAGCGTCCAGGGCATGAAGCCCCATTGCGACCGGGGTTGCCCGGATTCGTCCAAGGGCATGCCGTCGTACTTGTACGAGATTGACGCGGCCAGCAGCAGCGCGATCCAGTCGGTGGACCATTCCAGAGACGCCTGCCCGCTCAGGCTGACCAGCGGCGTGAACTGCTCCGATCGCTGGTCGACGTCGTGTCCCTTGAAGCCGGAAAGAACCAACCCCAGCGACGGAACGAACGGCCCAACGAAATAGCCGCCGTACCCGTAAACGCTGGCGGTCGGCGCGCGATAGTTGTCGAGCTCGTTGTGGCCGCCGCGATACGCCGCAACGCCTCCCACGACGAGCAGACCCCAGATCTCGTCGAAGGTGCGATCCAGCACCACCGCGCCCGTCAGCTTGCCGTAGCCGAGCTGAGCGTTTTGATTGAGCACGCGTCCCGACGGATACGTGGCATCCCACGTACCGGTGGGAAGTCCCACGATCCCGGTCAGCGACGTCGCGTTCGTGGCGCCCAGTCGACGGGTGACGAGCAAGCTGATGTCGCCCAAGCCCCCATTGGAGTAGTCGGCCGACCCCGGGTCCGGCGCCGTGTGCAGCGGATCGTCCAGGTACTTGTAGATCAGCGGCAAGATGAGGCCGAGATTCCATTTCTGGGCAATGTCGGCATTGATGAACGTGTTAACGAAAAAGTTGTGCTCATTAAAGGCGCCCGTTCCCAGGTTCGTGTAGCTCACCTGTTCCTGGACGTTGAACAGCCCGCCGGTCACGTTCCGCCCGATCCACTTGAGGCCGGCGCTGGACGCCGCGCCCGCGCCGGCGCCGCAGCCGCCGATCGTCTGCCAGCTGGCGAGCAGACCGTCGAGCTCACCGACGCGCACCAGCAGCGTCGGATCGGCGACGCTGGCCACCTCATCAGCAGCGTGTCCTTCGCGAGCGAAGGCAGTCCAGTCGAGTCTCTGGACACGCGCGTCAACCCGGCCGCATTCGCGCCAGCGTCGGAGCGGCGCATACAGCGCCGTCGCGAACAGCGCGAGGGCTAGCAGGACTGTGCAACGAGCGCGCATGGGCGTTGAAATCAGCCGGGGCGACAGCGGGCAATCGAGGCAGGCGCGGATTATGTGAACCGCCGGACGCCTGCCTACTTGTATCATACGTCCCTCGGAGAGCGGCATTGGTCTTCAGCAGCCACGTCTTTCTTTTCTACTTCCTGCCGCTGGTCCTTGCCATCTACTACGTCTTACCGTTTCGGGCGCGCACCGCGCTCATCGCCGCATCGAGCTATGTGTTCTACGGGTGGGCGAATCCGATCTGGGCCGTCCTCATGTTCTTCGGGTCCAGCGTCGACTACGTGTGCGGCATCGGCCTCCTGAAGCTGTCGGGGCTGCCCGACGAGCCGGGCGGGCTACCACCGGTGATTGGGCGGGAGATCCCACGCACGCGAAAGATGAAGGCGCTGCTGGTGGTCTCGATCGTCACCAACCTCGGTCTGCTCGCGGTCTTCAAGTACACCGGCTTCGTCGAGGAGAACGCCAACGCGCTGGCGCGACTCCTGGGGCTCGGGCGCGATCTCATCCCGGTCTTCCACGTCGTGTTGCCGGTCGGGATCTCGTTCTACACCTTCAAAGCCATGAGCTACGCGATCGACGTCTATCGCGGCGACGCGCGGCCGATGCGGCGGTTCACGGACTATCTCTGCTTCGAGGCGTTCTTTCCGGATCTCGTCGCCGGGCCCATCATTCGTTACGCGGCGCTCGAGGAGCAGATGCGCGTCCGCGCCCATACGCTGGACAAGTTCGCGCGCGGCGTCGCGTTCTTCGCGTTCGGCATGGCGAAGAAGATCCTCATCGCGAACCCGATGGGGCACATCGCGGATACGGCATTCGGCGCCGGTTCGTTGCACGCGCACGATGCCTGGTTCGGCCTGCTCGGCTACGCGTTTCAGATCTACTTCGACTTCTCCGGGTACTCGGACATGGCCTGCGGGCTGGCCCTGATGCTCGGCTTCGTGCTGATCCAGAACTTCGATTCGCCGTACCAGGCGGACAGCATCACGGACTTCTGGCGGCGCTGGCACATCAGCTTGTCGACGTGGCTGCGGGACTATCTCTACATTCCGCTCGGCGGCAATCGGCTGGGCTCGCGCCGCACGTACGTGAACCTCATGACGGTGATGTTGCTCGGCGGCCTGTGGCACGGCGCCAGCTGGAACTTCGTGCTGTGGGGCGCCATTCACGGCGGCATGCTGTCGTTCGAGCGCGCGCAGGGAAAGAACAGCGTGTATCGCCGGCTGGCGCGGCCTCTGCGGGTGGCGATCACCTTCTTCGTCGTGTGCCTGAGCTGGGTGTTCTTCCGCGCCAAGACGCTGGGCGACGCGACGGCGACGCTGAAATCGTTGTTCGGGCTGGCGGCCGTGAGCCCCGCGTCGGACGTCGCGGCGGGGGCGATGTATACCCGGCTGCATGTGACCATGTTCGTCGTGGCCGCGCTGCTCGTGTGGCGGGCCCCCAACACCTGGGCGTTCACCTCGCGCATCACACTTCCGCGCGCCGTGGCCGCCATCGGCGTCGTCACCGTTTCGATCCTGATGATGTGGACTCAGAGCGCGAACCCATTCCTCTATTTTCAGTTCTGAAATGCGTCACGCACCCTCGCTCGCCGCCCCCGTCCCGGCCCCGCACCGAGGCGGCCCGACCGATCCTTCGCACGACGCCGAGCTGCGGCGCGGGATCCTGCACACCAACATTTCGCGGCCGGTGGCCTGGGCGCTGGTCATCCCTTTTCTGCTCCTGATCGCCGCGGTGCCGATCGCGCAGGTGATTCACGACCGGCGCGCCGGAGACGAGTCGGTGCTGCGCGACCTTTTTCGGCACGCGCCCACGCGCGCCAATCTGCGCGAATTCGAGGACGAGCTCGACAAGTCGTCCGCCGCGCGCGAGTACTTCCGCCCGCGCATGCAGGAACAGCTCACGCGCTTCGGCCACTACGGTAACCGCAAGGCGACCATCGGCTTCGACGGGTGGCTCTATTACACGCCGGGCATCACGGCCGTGGCCGGGCGTCCGTTTCTGGACCCGGAGGTGCTTGCCGCGCGGCAAGCGGCTGGCGACGGCGCTGATGACTCCGCGGTGTCGCCTGACCCGCGCCCGGCGATCCTGGCATTCGCGAAGTTCCTGCGCGGCCGCGGCGTGCAGCTGGTGCTTTTCCCCGTGCCCGACAAGGCCAGCCTGCAGCCGCTGGAGCTGCATGGTCGCGCCCGCGACGTGAGCGGCGTTCCCCCCGCGCACAACCCCGACCGCCCGCGCCTGTTCGCGGAGCTGGAGTCGGCCGGTGTGCTGGTCTTCGATCCGACGCCCGCGGCGCTTCGCCCGGGCGAGCCGCCGTATTTCATGCGCCAGGACACCCACTGGAGGCCCGAGTGGATGGAGAAGGTCGCGGGTGATCTCGCCGCGCTGCTCGTCGGCAAGGGGCTCGTGCCACGCGAGCCGGGCGCGCGCAGCTGGCACGCGGTCGCGAAGTCCGTCTCGCGCGTGGGCGACGTGACGGACATGCTGGGGCTGCCGGAGGGGCAGACGCTGTTTTCACCCGAGACCTACACAATCCAGGAGGTCCAGGACGCGACGGGCACCCCGTTCGAGCCCAGCGACCACGGCGCCGTGCTCTTGCTGGGCGACAGCTTCACGAACGTGTTCAGCGCGGAACAGATGGGGTGGGGCGCCGCCGCCGGACTCGGTGCGCAGCTGGCGCGCGCGCTGGGCCGCGACGTGGACGTGATCGCGCAGAACGACGCCGGCGCGCACGCGACGCGGAGACTCCTCTACAACACGCTCGCGGGTGGCGAGGATCGCCTGGCCGGCAAGACGGTGGTCGTGTGGGAGCTCGCCTCGCGCGAGCTCGCGATCGGTGATTTCAAACCTGTCGACTGGGCTGCGCTGGGGCCCGCCGAAAAGAAGAAGACGCCGTGAGCGACGGTCGCCTGGTTCTGGTGACGGGCGCCGCCGGCGAGGTGGGGCGCCGCCTGGTGCGCCGCCTGGCGGGCGACGGCTGGCGCGTCCGCGCGCTGGTGTTACCCGGCGACCCGCTGCGAACGCGTCTGGACGGAACGGGAGCGGAGGTCGTGGAGGGTGACATCCGCGCGCCCGAGACCCTGGTGGCCGCCACCGCGGGCGTCGATGCGGTGGCCCACCTGGCCGCCGTCATCCTGGCGCGCGATCCAAACGACTACGACGCCATCAATCGGCGCGGGACGGCGAATCTGGTCGCGGCCGCGGCGGTAGCGGGCGTCCGGCACTTCGTCTACGTCTCCTCCGCCTCGGTCGTTTATCCGCGCCTGACGCCGTACGGACGCGCCAAGCTGGACGCGGAAAACATCGTGGCAGCCGAGACACGGATGGCCCACACGATCGTCCGCCCGACGCTGGTGTATGACGAGACGGGCGGCCAGGAGTTCATGCTGTTTCGCAAGTACCTCCGGCGTTTCCCGGTCGTCCCGTTCGTGGGGCCCGGCGCGGCCAAAAAACGTCCGGTCTATTCCGATGACGTGGTGGACGGCCTGGCCCGCATCGTGGGCAACGACGTCTGCTTCGGCAAGACGTATAACCTGAGCGGCCCCGAGGCCATCACCCTGCGCGACCTCGCCAAGCTCGTGCTGGAGCTGGAGGGGGCGCCACGCCCGTTCCTGCACGTTCCCTTGCCGATCTGCCGCGCCGTTGCGGAGGTCCTGACCCGCATGATGCCGAATCCGCCCCTCACACCTTACGCCGTCGCCGGGTTCACGAACGACGCCGATCTCGACTGCGGGCTTGCGGCCGCGGACTTCGGCTATGCGCCACGTGGCGTGCGGGAAGGCCTGACGCGGTCGCTGATCCACCATTCCGAGGAGAGCTCTCGATGAACAAGGTCCTTTGTTTTGGAAATATTGGCCGGCGCGTCGCGGTAGTGGGCGCGCTGGCGTTCAGCGCGTGCGCGACGGTGGGCGGCGGCGCCCCGGTCGGCGCCGAAGAGAAGCCCGATCAAGAGGCGAGCGCGCTGATGAAAGAGGTGGGCGGCAAGGCGAACGGCACGATCGTCTGGTCGAGCTCGCGTCTGGGCAACCACGACCTCTTCGTCATGAAGACGGACGGGTCGAATCTGCATCCCATCACGCACGGCGAGCCGGTCGACTGGTTCCCGCGCTTCGCCCCCGACGGCAGCCGCATCCTGTTCACGCGCAGCAAGAAGGGGTGGGTGTTCGAGCGGGACGCCAACACCGACGGCAAGTGGGACATCTACACAGTCACGCCGGACGGCACGGACGAGACCAAGGTCGTCGACAATGCCAGCTGGGGGAGCTGGGTCTCGAACGACGAGATCGTCTTCGCGCGCTCGACCGCCATCGTTCGCCGCAAGCTGGCCGGCGGCGAGGAGACCGTCCTCGTCGACAGCACGAAGGTGCCGGAGCTCGACGGCGCGCTCCTCCAGCAGCCGGAGATGTCGCACGACGGCCGGTACATCGCGATCACGCTGCGCGGGTCGAAGCGCGAGACGGGCATCTGGAACATCCGCAAGAAGACCTGGACGCGCACCGGAGACGGCTGCCAGATCAACTGGAATCCGTCGGGGCGCGAGGTCTACTGGGTGCACCCGACGGGTAACGGCGGCAGCCGCGTGCTGCAGATGCCGGTGAAGGACGGCAAGGCCACCGAAGCCGACGCCAACCTCGACGCGATCACGCTGATCGATCTGCCCGGACGGCGCTCGCACGAGTACTTCCCGCAGCTCTCTTCCGACGGCCACTGGCTGGTGTGGGCGGCCACCCAGCGCGGCCACGACCACGACATCGCCGACTACGAGATCTACGTGTGGGAGGTGGGGACTCCGCCCGAGAAGGCGGCGCGGCTCACTTACCACTCGGGGAACGATCGCTGGCCGGATATCTTCATTCCTGGCGCGGCGGCGCCGTAGGGTCCGCACATGCGGAGGACGACGACCAGACAACCCACGCGCGATCGGGCGCGCGCCGTGCGCGACAAGCCCCGTCGCATCGCGATCCTGGGGGCGGGTGGCTTCGTCGGGTCGCATCTGGTGCCGCACCTCGCCGCGCGCGGCGAGACCGAGATCGTCGCGATCGACCGAAACCTGGACAAGCTGGCCGACGACCTGCCGGGCGTGCGGCGGGTCGCGGCCGACATCGCGCAGCCCGGGCTGCTGGATGAGATCGTCCGCGGCACCGACGCGGTGGTGTCGCTGACGGCGATCTGCAATCCGGCGCTCTACAATACGCGGCCGCTGGACGTCATCGACGCCAGCTTCACCGACCTGGTGCCGCTGGTGAAGCTGTGCGCCGCGCGCCGGCGCTGGCTGATCCATTTTTCCACGTGCGAGGTCTACGGGCGCGTCGCGCTGGACGCGGCGGGCCGGCGGATGCGCGCGATGGTCGAGGACGAAACGGCGCTTTTCCTGGGGCCGGTGGCGCGCGAACGCTGGACCTATGCGGCGGCCAAGCAGCTTCTGGAGCGGGTGATCTGGGCACACGGGCGCCACGGCGGGCTCCCCTTCACGATCGTTCGGCCGTTCAACGTGATCGGCCCGCGAATGGATTTCATTCCGGGCGTCGACGGCGAGGGCATCCCGCGCGTCCTGGCCTGCTTCCTGAACGCGCTGATGCGGGGGATGCCGTTGCAGCTCGTCGACGGCGGCCGGCAACGCCGCTCGTTCCTGGACGTCGGTGAGTTCGTGGCGGCGGTCGGATTGATCCTGGACCGCGCCGAGGTCTGCCACGGGGAGATCCTGAATCTCGGCAACCCGCGCAACGACGTCACGATCCGGGCCCTGGGGCGCGGCCTGGCCGACGCCTACCGCGCGCAGCGTCCGGGCGCCCCGGCGCCGCGCTTCGAACGGGTCAGCGCCGACGCGTTCTACGGTGAAGGGTATGACGACACGGCGGTTCGCGTTCCGTCGATCGCGAAGGCCACGCGGCTCCTCGGGTGGCGCCCGCGCCGGCAGCTGCCCGAGATGCTGCCCGGAATCGTGACGGACTACGTGGCCCGCTACGCCGACCAGATCGCCGCGGGCGAATCGCCCGAACAGCCGCTCGCCGTCGCGGCGGGGCGGCGACGCTGATGCGCGTTGCCGTCGTCGTTCCCGCGTACAACGCCGCACGGCACCTGGAGGGCGTCGTCGAGCGCATCCTGGCGGCGCCGCCCTCCGATCTCGAGCGCATCGTGGTGGTCGACGACGGCAGCCGGGACGAAACGGCGGCGCTGGCGCGGGCGCTCGCGGCGCGGCACGCAGAGCTGGCGGTCATCCAGCGGCCCGCCAACGGCGGCTACGGCGCGGCGATGAAGGACGGCCTGGCGGCCGCCAAAGCCGCGGGTGCGGAGGTCGTCGCCACCGTTCATGCCGACGGGCAGTACGGGCCCGAGCTCCTGGGCGACCTGGTGGCCGCCCTCGAAGGGCGCAGCCTGGATCTGTTGCAAGGCTCGCGGATCGCCGGCGGCGGTGCGCGCGCCGGCGGCATGCCGCGGTACAAGATCGCCGGCAACTGGGCGCTCAACAAGCTCGAGCGCCGCGTGCTGGGCGTTCCGTTGACGGACTTTCACAGCGGCTACCTCGTGTATGGGCCGCGCGCGCTGGAGGCGATCCCGTTCGCGCGCCTCAGCGACAGCTTCGACTTCGATCTCGAGGCGATCGCCGCGGCGCGTGCCCGTGGCCTCGCCGTCGGAGAGGAGCCGATCCCCACGCATTACGGAGACGAGGTCTCGCACTTGAACCCGCTCACCTACGGCGTCCGCGTGCTGCGCGTATTGTGGCGATTCCACCGGGGGAACTATGCGAGCTGACGGCCGAAGATCGTCGGCGTGCGTGGCGGCGCTGGCTTCTGCGGTGCTGGCGGCCTGCGCGACGGGTGGGCCGGCGTTTCCCTGGCGCGCCAAGGGGCCGCCGCAGGCCGCCGGGCGCGCCGACGTGGAGACCGTCAATCCACACTACGATCGCCTTCGTTCGCAGATTCTGGTTCGGCGGATCACGCGCCCGACGCGGGCCAGCCTGGACTACGCCGCCTATCACGCCAACTTCATGAACGCCGATCCCCCGCCGGAGCGCGACGCCGACGCGGGCAAGCGCCCTGACGCCAGCCATCCATTCGACGGAGCCATCGTGCGCGCGTCGCTGACGCCGTCGATCGGCGGGACGCCGCTCACGGCCGAGGAGCGGGCACACCCGCTGGCGCTGGCGCCGCTGGTCGAGCTGCTGCCGGCCAAGCACGTGGCCGGCGCCGATCGCCTCGAGGACGTGGTGGGGCGGGTGCGCGCCGAGAGCTGGGGGCTGGCCGGCGGTCCGCAGATCGTGCGCCAGACCGCCGCCGAGGGTTATCTCCACGATCCCGGCGCAGGCAAACCCGTCGAGCTGTGGATCAAGATCGAGCTCGCGCCGTGGTTCCGCGCTTTTTCCGACCTCCCCGACGAGGACGGCGATGGCTTCCCCGAGGTCTACGGGCAGGTCGATCCGGGCGCGCTCGGCGACCCGACCGCCATCGCCCGCTTCGTGCGCGAGGACTACGACGCGCGGCTGCTGTCACCAGCAGAGGTGACCGGGTGGGCGCACCAGCTCGCGTCGTACTGGTATCCCTCGTACAACACGGACCTCGTCGACGCGCGCGGCGGCTGGCCGGCGGACGACACCGAGCCGGACATCCGCAAGGAGGCCGGCGCGCTGCACTTCGATCACCCGACGGTGGTCATGCGGGGAAAACCGTCCGGCAAGGCCGTGTACAACGTGTTTCTCGTCGGGGCAGGGGAGGGTGGCGCACCCGCGAGCGCGCCGGCGGCGTCGACCACCGCCTGGCCCAAGCTGCCACCGAGCAAGCCGACGCCCGACACGGCCTCGACCGCGGGCGCGATTCGGGCCGAGCTCGCCGCGCACGGTGGCTCCTGGGCCACGTGGCAGAAAGAGGTCGCGCCGTTCCAGGCGGCGCTCCAGCGGCGCCTCGCCACCTTGCCAGAGGGGGCCAAGGCGCTGGCCGGCGGCGACGG
>JBJMQQ010000017.1:0-23844 GCA_045802645.1 Polyangia bacterium | reverse complement strand
GTCGGACTACATCACGCTGCACGTGCCGCTGACGGCCGACACGAAGGGGCTCTTCGGCTCCGCCAACATCGCCAAGATGAAGAAGGGCGCTTGCCTCATCAACTGCGCGCGCGGCGGCATCGTCGACGAGAACGCCGCGCTGGAGGCGCTGAAGTCAGGGCACCTCGGCGGCGCCGCTCTGGACGTGTTCGCCAAGGAGCCGCCCGAGCCGTCACCGCTCTTCGCCGAAGAGAACCTGATCGCCGTCCCGCACCTGGGCGCGTCCACCAAGGAAGCGCAGGAGAAGGTCGCGATCGAGCTGGCGGAAGTGTTCGTCGGCTTCCTCAAGGACGGCGTCGTCCGCAACGCGGTCAAGTAGGACTTTGAGCACCGCGCGCGGCAAGAAGGTGACTGAGCCGCGCGCGGGCGACGTAGCGCGGTTGCGCCTGCCGGTCGGCATGCGGGACCACGCGCCGGCGGCGGCCGCGGTTCGCCTCCAGGTCGTCGACACGGTTTTGCGCACGTTCGAGCAGGCCGGGTTCGAGCGGGTCCTGACGCCGGCCTTCGAGTACGAAGAGGTGCTGGCGCTGGGGCTCGGCGCGGCCGCGCGGGCGGCCACGGTTCGCTTCGTCGAGCCGAGCTCGGGGCAGGTGGTCGCGTTGCGCCCCGACATCACGCCGCAGATCGCGCGTCTCATCGCCACGCGGTACCGGGACGCGCGCGAGCCGGTTCGCCTCTGCTACGAGGGGACGGTCGTGCGTCTGGACCGCGCCGCCCGTGGCCAGCGCGAGCTCAGTCAGGCCGGCGTCGAGCTGGCGGGGTTGGGCGGACCCGAAGGCGACGCCGAGGTCATCGCGCTCGGCGTGGCGGCTCTGTCCGCGGCCGGGCTGTCCCGCATCACCGTCGACCTGGGGCACCTGGGCCTGGCGCGCGAGCTGCTGGCGGCGCTGGAGCTGCCCGACGGCGCGCTGGAAGAGGCGCGGCGCTGCGTGGCCAAGCGCGACGGCGCGGGTCTGGACGACGTCCTCAAGTCTGCCCGGGGATCGAAGCCGGCGATCGCGCTGGTCCGGATGCTGCCGGAGCTGACTGGTGCGCCGTCGGTGCTGGCGACCGCCGAGAAGAAGGCGCCCTCCGCCGGTGTGCGGCGCGCGCTGCGCGAGCTGGCCGCCATCGTCGCGGCCGTCGAGGCGCGTGACGTGGATGCCCGCCTGCAGGTCGATCTAGGCGAGGTGCGCGGTTTCGACTATTACACGGGCGTGCGTTTCCAGGCGTTCGTCCGCGGCGCGCCCGACGCGGTTCTGCGGGGCGGGCGCTACGTCGACCTCCTGGGGCGCTACGGCCGTCCCGGTCCGGCCGTCGGCTTCGCCGTCGACGTCGAGGCCGTCGCGGGCGCGCTGGACGCCGCGGCAGGATCGTCAATTCAGAAGAAGACCAAACGAGGTAGGAACTGACATGGCAGTCGTGATCGTCGTCGGCGTTCAGTGGGGAGACGAAGGCAAGGGCAAGATCGTCGACCTCCTGACCGAAAAAGCGCGCTTCGTGGTCCGCTGGGCCGGGGGCGCGAACGCGGGCCATACGCTGGTCGTCGACGGCAAGAAGTACGTGACGCGTCTCATCCCCTCGGGCGTGCTGCGCGAAGGTGTGACGTGCGTGCTGGGCGAGGGGATGGTCATCGATCCGGCGGTGCTGGTCGACGAGATCCGCACCTTCCGCGCGCAGGGATTCATCTCGGGCGCGCGCGACCTCATCGTCGCCGAGCGGGCCCACCTGACGCTGCCGCACCACCTGGAGATCGACCGCCTGCGGGAGGAGAAGGGCGGGGGGCTCGGCACGACCAAGAAGGGCATCGGCCCGACCTACGAGAGCAAGGCGTCGCGTGTCGCCCTGCGGGTCGGCGACCTGCTGCGGCCCGAGCGGTTTCGCACCCGGCTGGAGGCGCAGATCGCCGCGTACGCGCCCTACCTGCGCGAGATGGGCGGCAGCGTCCCCAATCCCGCGGAGATCACCCAGCGATACATGGCCCTGGCCGAGGAGATTCGCCCGTTCGTGGGTGACGCCTCGCGCATCATTCACGAAGCCGTGGTCCGGCGCGACAACGTGCTTTTCGAAGGGGCGCAGGGCGTGCTGCTGGACGTCGACCACGGCACGTACCCGTTCGTGACGTCGTCATCGACGACGGCGGGCGGCGCCTGCGCCGCTCTCGGCATCGGGCCGACCAAGATCGATCGCGTGCTGGGCGTGGCCAAGGGGTACGCGACGCGCGTGGGCACGGGTCCGTTCCCGACGGAGCTCAATGAGGACATCGGCGAGCTTCTTCGCAAGCGCGGTAACGAGTTCGGATCCGTGACCGGGCGGCCGCGCCGCTGCGGCTGGCTGGACGTGGCGGCCGTGCGTCTGGCCGTGCGCCTGTCGGGCATCGAAGAGCTGGCGCTGACCAAGCTGGACGTCATGGCCGGGCTCGACCACGTCCGACTCTGCACCGGCTACCGTCTGGGCGGTCGCACGCTGGACGAGATGCCGGCCGATCTGGACGATCTGGCGATGGCCGAACCGATCTTCGAGGACCTCCCCGGCTGGCCGGAGCTCTCCGGCCCCCAAATCCCGCCCGCGGCGGCGGCTTTCGTGGACCGCGTCAGCGCCCTGGTTGGGATTCCGGTGTGGGCAACCTCGTGGGGTCCCGGCCGTTTGCAAACCATCGTCACAAAAGATCCGTTCAGCCCCAGCTCGTCCAGGTCCGCCGCCGACTGAATGACCGAACCGCGTTTAATGCGCGATATTCCTGGGGAAGCCGGCAGTGCCCGCTTGCGCCGCCGCGGCGGCTCAATATAATGTTGCCCCTTCCGAGCTCCTTTTCTAGAGCTCCGGCCTGCTCCCCCTGAATCGAGGCGTTGATGAAGATCGTTTGTGACTCCTGCGCGACCAAGTACTCGATCGCCGACGAAAAGGTGCGCGGCAAGGTCTTCAAGATCCGTTGCAAGAAGTGCAGCCACATCATCGTGGTCCGCGGCGGTGAATCGGTCCCCGAGGCGGCGGCCCCCGCGGCCGACGGAGGCTGGCACGTCGTCATCGACGGCGAGCAGGTAGGCCCCCTGGCCGACGCGGACGTGCGGTCCAAGATCGAGCACGGCGAGATCAAGGCCGACACCTACACGTGGAAGGAAGGCTTCGCCGACTGGGTGAAGTTATCCGTTGTCCCCGAGTTCGCGGGTCTGGTCTCCGGTGACGAGGTCGCCGCGGCGGCGGCCGGTGGCGGCGGCGAGCTGTTCACGGCCCCCGCGTCCACCAACGGCGCTGAGCGCAGCCGCCGGGCTTCCAGCGCTGGCGCGTCGCTGTTCGGCGGCGGCGAAACGGGCGACGTGTTCGCCTCGCCCGAGGCGGCCCCGTCTCGCGGCGGCGATCTGTTCGCGGCCAGTGCGGCTCCGTCCGCGGAAGAATCGCGCTGGCCCTCGTCCGGTGCTCCGTCCGCGGGGCACGACGGCGGGCGCGTCGAGAGCTTGACCGGGCAGCGCCACGAGAACTCCGTCCTGTTCTCGCTGTCCAACTTGCAGTCGCTGGCGATGCCGAACGCGGCACCGAAGCCGCTGGCCGGCACCAGCGCCACCCCGGAAGGCTCGGGCCTGATCGACATCCGCGCGATGGCCGCCAGCACGCTGGGCACCGCCGAGAGGTCGACGTTCAACGGCGGCGGTGGTGGCGGGGGTGCGAACGACGACCTGCCGGCGTTCGGATCGTTTTCGCCGGCCGCGCCGGTGTTGCTGCCGCTGCCCTCCAGCAGCGGCCCGCCCAAGTGGCTGTACGGCGTGGGCGTCCTGATGCTGGCGGCGCTGGTCGGGATCGGCGTCATGGCTTGGAAGGTGCTGAGCGCGAAGCCACCGGTGCTGGTCGAGACCGTTCAGGCGGTTCCCGCGCCCGCACCCGCCGCGCCGGCCAAGCAGGCCGCGGCCGAGCCGACGAAGCCGAGCACGATCGCGGACGACAAGCTGCCGCCGCGCGAGGGGAGCCCCGAGGCCGCAGGCAAGGCTTCCGTCGGCGAGCGCGAGCACCACCACGGCAAGCACGAGCACGAGGCGAGCAAGGGCGACAAGAAGGCCGACAAGGCCGGCGGCGGTGCTTCGACGGCGGTCGCCGCCGCGGAGCCGGCCGAGAAGAAGCCCGCCAAGGGGTCGCTCGACGACCTGCTGGACGGCGCCGTTCGCAACCGGGGCGGGGGCGGTGGCCGGCCCAAGGTGTCCGACGACGACGGAAAGCCCGCCGCTTCGGCCGGCCCGCTCGCCAAGAGCGCCGTCGTGGCCGGAATGAACTCGGTCAAGCCGAAGGTCGCCGCCTGCTACAACGAGTACAAGCAGCAGGGGATGGCCATGGTCAACGTGGTCATCGGCAAGAACGGCAAGGTCGCGTCGGCGACGGTGAGCGGCAAGTTCGCCGGGACACCGACCGGCGCCTGCGTCGAGAAGGCGGTCAAGTCGGCGACGTTCCCGCCGTCGGACGGCTTCACGACGCCTTATCCGTTCCAGCTGCGGTAGGCGCGCGACGTCTTCACCGGTCCAGCCCGCGTCAGAGTCGGTTCGCGATCGGCTTGCCGCCGCGCTGGACGAGCTGGGCCTGACCGTCCTGCTGCCGCTGGACGCGGCGGCGTTCGACGCGGCCGCGGCACCGCTACGCCTGGAGGTGCTGCTGCCGGGGGCGGCGGGCGCGGCGATCATCGGCGGCGGTGGAAAGGCGTTCTTCGAACGGTTCTCTCGCGCGCCTGAATTCACGGACGGCGAGCGCGATCCGCTGGACCGCTACACGAAGCGGACGGTCGCGGCGGCGATCTCGGCCGCTCTGATTGGCTCGGGCGTCCGGCACGCCATCGGGCATCCGTTCGGGACGGACCCGGTGATCCCGTTTCAGCGCCTCGGTCGGGCCGCCGGGCTGGGCGCGCCGGGCCCGCTGGCGCTCCAGATCCACCCGGAGTTCGGCCCGTGGTGGGCGTACCGCGCGCTGGTGGTCCTCGACCGGCGGCTCCCCGCCGCTGCGCCGCCCGGCGACGCCTGCGCCGGCTGTCCCGCGCCCTGCGTGGCGGCGTGCCCGGCTGGGGCTGTCGCGGCAAGTGGGTTCGACGTTCGGGCCTGTCACGCGCGCCGGTTGTCGGCCCCCGCTTGCCACGAATCTTGCGCGGCGCGCCTGGCCTGCATCCGCGGGCCCCAGCACCGGTACGACGACCGGCAGCTCGCATTCCACATGCGCGCCTCGATGCCCCGGCCAGCTTGACGGCGGGAGCCGGCGTTCCTACGCTGCGGCGCCATGGCGATCAGCGTGAACGCGCACATCACGGGCACCGTCTGGAAGATCACCGTCCAGGTCGGCGACGCCGTCAGCGAAGGGCAGACCGTGGCGATCCTCGAGTCGATGAAGATGGAGATGCCGGTCGAATCGCCCGCCGCGGGCAAGGTCAGCGCGATCGTCGCCAAGGAAGGGCAGCCGATCGAAGAAGGCGCGCCGATCGTCGAGCTGTCACCAGCCTGACGAGATCAGGCCTGGCCTTCGGCTGCTTCGCCGGACTCTTCGGCCTCGGCGGCGTGGCTGGACTCCCGGACGGCGTCCGACAGCGACAGATGCGAGCCCGGGCGCGAGAGCGCCGGCAGCGATAGGAGCCCGCCGGCGATGTACCAGAGCGTCTGGATGCCGTGCAGGACGATGGCGTAGGCCATCCCGCTGGAATTCACGACCGCCTTCGGTACGTAGGCGGTCAGTCCCAGCTTGATGGCCGCGTGAAACTGGCCGACCAGGCCGGGGGAGTTGGGCAGCGACAGCACGACGCCGGTGAACGCCATGATGACGAACGCCGCGCCGAGCGAGATCGGCAAGTGCATCTGCCGGGCGAGGATCCACATGCCGATCCCGTTCGAGGCCCAGTAGACGACCGACTGGACCACGAAGATCGAGAAGTTTCGCCGGTCGGCGAGGGCCCGAAAACCCGAGATCAGCGCGCGCAGCTTTTCGCCTGCCTGCTGGGCGCGCGCCGGCGCCAGCCAGGTCAACAGCGTCAGCTTCAAAGCCAGGGCGATCGTCCGGTCGGTCCAGATCTGCGCCAGGACCAGGAACACGGTCAGCGCCACGAAACCGACCAGCGACAGCCAGGCCGCCGCGCGCAGCTCGCGCGTGAACAGGTCGCCCGCCGACGCGAGGTACGCCACGAAGAACAGGATCGAGATCATCAGCCCGTCGACGATGCGCTCGACCGCGACCGCGCCGACCATCGTGCTCATGCGGACTTTTCGCTCGCGGGCCACCAGATAGGGGCGCACGAACTCGCCCAGTCGCACCGGTAGGGCCAGGATCGCCATGAACCCGACCGACGAGATCGGCAGCAGCCGCCGGAACGGCAGCGACGTGCCGAGCGCGCGAAGCAGGTACTCCCACCGGAGCGTCCGGAACAGGTGGGTCACCACCATGGTCAGCAGGTACAGCGCGACCGACTGCCAACCCAGCGATCCGACGGCGTGCAGGACGGCGTGACCGTCCATCCCGTGCACAGCGTAGACGACGCACACGGCGCCAACGAGCAGGGACAGGATCCCCTGGACCATCAGCTTGCGACTCATCGGGCTTCTCCCGCTTCGGGTAGATCACCGGCCAGCACGCGGCGCGGGTTTTCTTCCAGCATTCGATCCAGACCGGCTGGACCCAGTTGCTTGCGAATCCAGGCCATACCGGCCGCGACCGACGTCTGGTCGGCGGGCCGGTGGATGTCCGACGCCGCTGCGGTCGCCAGGCCGTCGAGGACCAGTCGCCGGGCCGTCTTCATCTCGGCGCGCCCGTGCGCGCCGTCGAGCGCGCCCAGGTCGACCATCAACGCCGCATGCCGGCCGAGCTTTTCCGCCAGCGAAATGTCGCGCTGGATGGGGGCATACCGCTCGGGGTGCGCCATGACGGGGAGATTGCCGGACAGCCGCAGCTGGAAGAGCTCGTTCTCGAGATTGGGCGGGATCAGCTGGGTGGGGATCTCGAACAGGAACGCCGGGCCGCCGTCGTAGGAGGGGACGGTGTTGTCGCGGGTCCGGCGGATGAGCACGTCGTCCCAGAAGTTTTCGGCGCCAAGGCCGAGCTTGGCGGTCAGCCCAGCCGCCGCGGCGTCGGCCTGGGCGGCCTGGAACGCGCCGTCGATGGCCTCGCGCGCCGGCATGAACATCCCGGCCCGTTGGTGCGGCGTGGCGAAGAGATCCGAGAACCCGAGAGACGCGATGGCCCGCAGCATCTGCAACGACATCTCGCGGTCAGTCGCACCGTCGTCGAGGGCGGGTAGGTAGTGGGCGTGAAGGTCGACGTAGTGGGGCATCTCATCGCGCCCTGGGGGACGCGGCCGCGCCACCATACCTCGCGCCTCTCACCACGCAAAGACCGGCGTAACGGATTGCGCTGGGTGGGTGCAGCTGGGGCGCGCGGATTCGGTTGCATGTGAATTTTCCAGCACTTACAATGATGGCTCGTCGATACCGCTGATTTCCGCGGGTTCTTGGCGAAGCTTCAAAGGAGCGGATGCAATGAGCGAGAAAGTGGTGGTCCCGAAGTTCGAGATCCCTTCGGAGACCACGCACCCGGCCATCAAGATCATCGCTTCGATCGCGGTGCTCTTGCTGGGGACGACGGCGATTCTGGGCATCGCGATCTGGCATCGCCGGTCCGAGCAGATGGCGGCGGTTGCGAAGCGCGACGCGATCATCGCGGCTCGCGTATCCGAGGCGAAGGCCGCCGACGAAAAGGCGAAAGCCGAGGTCGCCGCGGCAATCGCGGCCAAGGAAGCCGCGCGCAAGGCGGCAGCCGACAAGGAAGCGGCCAAGCTCGCAGCGGCGAAGGCGGCCAGCGACAAGCAAAAGCTCGCCGAGGCGGACGACAATTCGAGCGGGCACCACCGCCACCATCACGGCAAGGCGAGCGCCGCGAAGGGCAAGGCCGCGGCCGCTACAGTGGCCAGCAAAGGTGCCGACGACAAGAAGCCCAGCGGTCCGAAATCGACCCGCGACAACGCGGCAATCGACAAGCTGCTGGCCTCGTTCAAGTGAGCCACCCCGGCGCCCGGCGCCGGTTTGAGTTGGTGAACAAATCGTGTTAGCAGGGGAGACCCATGTCCGAACGGCGTGAGAATTCCGTCCTTTTTTCGCTGAAGGAGCTGCGTCGGCTCGAGGACGATCGCGTTCAGCGCGAGCAGGACGAGCTGACGGCGCGGCGTGAAGCCGAGCGGGCCGCCCGGGAAGCGGCCGAGCGCGCGGCGCGCGAAGAGGAAGAGCGCATCCGCCGTGCGGAGGAAGAGCGGCTCCGCCGCGCGGACGAAGAGAAGCAGGCGCGGCTGCGCGAGGAGCAACTGCGGCTGGAAGAGGCCGAACGGCGCGCGCGTGTCGAGGCCGACATGCAACTCCAGCAGGAGCGGATGCGCCTCGAGGTGCAGGCGCGCGCCAAGAATTCTCCGGTCAAGGCGGTCATTGGTGCGTCGCTGGTGATCATCGCAGTCGCCGGCGGGCTCGGCTACAAGATGTACCAGCAGCATCAGACCGAGATGGCGGCCCAGCGCGCGCAGATGGCGCTGATCGAACAGCAGAAGGCGCGCATCGAGGCCGAGAAGGCCAAGGCCGAGGCCGAGTACAAGACCCAGCTCGCCGCCATTCAAAAAGAGGCGGACGAGAAGATGGCGCACGCGACCAGCGACATCGAGCGGGCGCGCATTCGTGACGAAGCCATGCGCCAGGCGATGGCGGTGCGCAGCAGGCGCGGCTCGGGTGGCGGGCGCAACAACGCCGGCAACAGCGGCGAGTCGTCCCCCTCGCAGAACAAGATCAAGGCGCCCGGCAAGCACGAGATCAGCGACAACCCGCTCGAAGGGTTGTAAGAAGAGCGCCACGATGACGATCGGGGCGGAGCTCTTCGAGGAGAACCGACAGCGGCTGCTTGGACTGCTCCGGCGCCTTTCGTACGAGCAGCGTGAGGTCACGCTGGCGTCCGGTCTCAAGAGCAACTTCTACATCGACTGCAAGCAGACGGTGCTGACCGCCGAGGGGCACTTCCTGGTCGGCAGTTTGTTCAACCGGATCCTGACGACCCAGGCGCCCGAGGTCGAGGCGATCGGCGGCGTCACGATGGGCGCGGATCCGCTGGCCTCGGCGGTGTCGACGCTGAGCTACGTCGCCGGACGTCCGCTGCCTGCGTTCTACGTTCGCAAGGAAGCCAAGGGGCACGGCACCGCCGCCTGGCTCGAGGGGACCAAGTCGCTGCGCCCGGGCATGCCGGTCGCCATACTCGAAGACGTGGTCACGACCGGCGGATCGGCGCTGAAAGCCATCACGCGCGTTCGCGAGCACGGCTTGCGGGTCGCGATCATCCTGGGACTCGTCGATCGGGAAGAGGGCGGGCGCGAGGCGCTGGAAAAAGAAGCCCCGCTGGTCACGTTGTTCCGTCGCAGCGACTTCGTCAGATGAGCTGGGGCTGCGCGTGCGCCCGGGGCTGGCTGCTGGCGCTGGTCTTGGTCGGCGGCTGCACGATGCAAAAGCAGGTGCGCGTCGATTTCACGGAGACGCCGCGCGACTACCTGCCGCGTGACTACGACGGCGTTTACCAGCTGTGGACGCGCCACGATTACGTCGCGCACGACTATGTCGACAAGGCGCTGGAGGTCTGGGCGACCTACAAGAGCTGGGACTTCCGCGAGGCGTACATCGCGCACTATGCCGCGATTTACAACCTGTCGGACGGCGAGCGGAACAAGCTGCGACAGGCGCAGCTCGACGCGTACCGAGCCGCCTATGAGTTCATCGTGACGGCGCAGAGCGCGAAGTACGAGTGGAACGATCTCGAAAAGCCGAGCAGCGCGTGGCGCGTCACGCTGCTGGACGCGCTGGGACACGAGCTGCCGTCGCAGCGCGTGCGCGTCGAGAAGCTTCCCGACGCATACGAACGCGAGTTCTTCCCGAACAAGACGCCGTTTTCGAAGACCTACAGCATCCGGTTCACGATGCCCACCGACGGGGAGTTCGCCGGCGTGCGCTCGGGTGAGCTGACGCTGCGGTTCGACAGCCCCATCGGCCGCCTCGAAGTTCACTGGCAGAGCTGAGCGCGACTCAGCGCTTTTTGCGCGGGTTCTTGCCGGAGCTGTTCGACCCGATCGGGTCGAGGTCGTCGAAGCTCTCGATCGCCTCGCGCTTGTAGAGGTCGGCCTCGCGCGCGAAGAAGTCAGCCTCGATGTCGTCGAAGGTGTCCGCGGCGACGGGCGCCGCCGCCTGTCCGCTCACGCGGCGCGGGCGGGGCGTCGGGTGCTCGGTGCGGGGCGCATCCTCGAGCGCGGGGTGGCGTCCGCTGCCCGGACGGGCGCGGGCCACGGGACCAGCCTCGCCCTCGAGAGGCGCCTGGCGACCGCTGCCGGACCGGCCGCGGGTGGCGTCAGCGTCGAGGGCCGCCTGGCGGTTGCTGGGAGCGCGTCCCCGCGGCGCGTCCGCCTCGAGGATCGGCTGCCGGGCGCTGTTCGGCCGAACGCGCGGGGCCGGCTCGTTGACGGGCGCCGGCGGCGCGGTCTCGACGGCGACCTGCACGGACGGCGCGGCCGCGAGCCGGCTGGTCGTCGCGGGCGTCGGGCGGCGCGCGGCGGCCGTCATCTCTCCCGAGGTGACGCGGTTCGGTCCCGACGGCGCCTTCTTGGCGACCAGCGGGATCGGCGCGGGCACCGGCGCCGGCGGCCCGAGCGGCCGCAGCCGGCGGCTGGTGCTGCGGCGGTCGCCGACGATCCCGCGCTGATCCGGGACCATCGCCCATTGCTCGAGCATCGACCGCGGTGGGCCGTTCGGCGCCGCGTGCGTGATCGGCAACGGGCCGGTGGGCGCCCGTTCGCGCGGGCCGTCGGGCCGGTTCACGAGCGCATTGGCCTCGCGCAGGCGCCGGATCATCCGCACCGTGTCGAAGATCCGAAACGGGCTGTCCTCGATGACGTCGGAAAGGCCCCGCCGCCCGTCGAACAGGCGCAGCAGCGGGGTCATCTGGCTGGGCTGAAGGCCGCGTACCTCGACGGCAGGGCCGGGCGCCGGCACATAAATCGTGCGGGGCGCCCCCAGCTCCTTGGCGGAGTGGGCGAAGTCGCGCAGGAAGCGCTCGCATTCGTCCAGCAGCTCTTGCGACGAGAGGTGCAACTGGCTGCGCTTGGGCACCGGCCGGCGCAGCAGCGAGACGGCCGCCTCCTCCCACAGCAGCAGGTGGTGGAGGGCGGGAAGCCCTTGCATCGCCCCCACGCTGACCGAGATCAGGATGCCGGCGTGAATGCGCAGCTCGGCGCGGCGGTTGCCACGCGCAATCTGCAGGATGCCCGTTCGCTCGGACGCGGCCATCGCCCGCAGCAGGTAAAAGAGTCCGTAGTGCTCGGACAGGCGCATCTGGATGTCGCCGTTGCCGTCGCCCTGTGGCTTCTTTTCAGCGGCGGTCTTCCGCGCAGCTTCGCTGGTGTGGACGCTCAGGCGGCCCACGCTGATGGCGTCGCGCAGGAAGATGGGCGTCGCCAGGAAGTCGGTCGCTCCCGCTGCCATCGCGCTGGCGCGCAACGACGACGGGCCAATCGCCAGCACAGGCAGGTCGGCGGCGATCTCACGCAGGCCGGCGATGGCTTCCAGCGACGGCTTGTCCGGATCGCGCACGGCGACGATGGCCAGGCCGGGATTCGCCGTGCGGGCCAGTAGCTCGGCGCGGCGCGGGTCTGCCGTACCGGTCACCATGCATCCTTCGCGTTCGAAGCCGAACGTCAGAGTCTCGAGACCCCGCGTGTCCGGATCGACGACGAGAAGACTGGTCGGCTGCATCATGGAATAGGAGGTATTTCCGCGCCAGGCAGTATAGGGCTGGACGGCGCGGTAGGCCGAAAACGAGAGCTTAGTCTCGCGAAGGATGAGAATATCAGTGCTTGCGCGGGCCTCGACCCGTCAACAATTTACCCGGTGCGGAGCCTCAGCGGCCACAAAAAGGTCATTTGACGCCCTAGGGTCACCTGGCTAGCCTTCGCTTCGTTTCGCGCCGCCCCAATTTGTCCGGGCGGCGACCTTTCATGTCGACCCCCACATTTCGTTCCCCCGGCCCGTCGGCCGCGCCACCCCTGACGGCGTCCGACCTGGTCTCCTACTTTCAGTCGGGCGCCAAGGAACGGTCGCGGTTCCAGATCGGGATCGAGCAGGAGAAGATCGCGGTCCGCGAGGACGGCAGCCCGGTGCCGTACGACGGCGCGCAGGGGCTGTCGGCCGTGCTCGAGCAGTTCGAGGCGCGCGGCTTCGAGGCCACGCGCGACGACGGGCACATCATCGCGCTGGCGCGAAAGGGCGACCGGATCACGATGGAACCGGGCGGGCAGCTGGAGCTTTCCGGCGGCGTGATGCCGAACGCGGCGGCCTGCGCCCAGGCGCTGGACGCGCACGTCCGGGAGGTCGCCGACATCGCGCGGCCGCTGGGCATTCGATTCATCGGCGTCGGCGCGCGCCCGTTCGGGAAGCTGGACGACGTCGCCTGGCTGCCCAAGCGCCGGTATGCCGTCATGCGCGAGTACTTCCCGCGGCACGGACGCGACAGCCGGCTCGCGCACCACATGATGAAGATGACGGCCACGGTGCAGGCCAACTTCGATTACGCGAGCGAGGCCGATGCCGTCGAGAAGATCCGGACCGCCTACGGGGTGACGTCGATCATCACCGCGCTCTTCGCGGCCTCGCCGATCCTCGAAGGGCGGCCCACGGGATTCAAGAGCACGCGTGCCGCCATCTGGCTGGAGACCGACGCCGACCGGACGGGCATCTTGCCGTTCGTCTTCGAGCCGGGGTTCACTTTCCGTGACTACGTCGAGTGGGCGATGGACGTGCCGATGTTCTTCGTCGTGCGGGACGGCGTTTACCGGCCGGCCGACGGGTTGCCGTTTCGGCGCTTCATGGTCGAAGGGTGGGAAGGCGCGCACGCGACCATCACCGACTGGGTGGTGCACCTCTCGACGCTCTTCCCCGAGGTTCGTCTGAAGAAGTACGTCGAGGTTAGAGGCGCCGACGCCGGGCCGATGCCGATGGCCCGCGGGCTGGGCGCGCTGTGGCGGGGCATCCTCGAGGATCCGGCGGCGCGGGCCGCCGCCTGGGGCCTCGTCGACAAGCAGCCGCTCGCCGCGCGCGAGCTGTTGCGCCGCGACGTGGCGCGCGCCGGTTTGGACGCGCAGTTCGGCGGGCGGCGCGTGCGCGACCTGGCCGTCGAGCTGTGCCGTATCGCCGACGCGGGCCTCTCCCGGATCGCCGACGGCGCGGGCGATCGACCTTTGCTGGATCCGCTGCGCGCCGTCGCCGAAACCGGCCGCACCCCGGCCGACGACCTCCTCGCCGATTTCGAAGCCGCGGGCGGCAACCCCCGCGCCCTCGTCTCCCGCTGGGAACTGCGCGTCTGACCCGTCCTCGTCCTCGTCCTCGTCCTCGTCCTCGTCCTCGTCTGAATGGAGCGAGGACGGCGACGAGGACGAGGACGATCACGAGGACGGGTAAAGGGCGCCGTCGCGCGCTCGCCTAGATCGACTCGGAGGTCGAGGACGGCGCCGTGGAGGTTGGCTGGGTCGAGGGGGCGCCGGTGCGGAGGTACCGCGATGCCATTTCGAATTCGAAGAACGAGAACATCTTCGTGTCGACCACCCGCTGCCAGAGCTGGTGTGCGTCGTCGGGCTTGCCGTCGGCCAGTCGGTGCATCGATTCGTAGAAGTACGCTTCGGCGCGCTTGCCCGGGGTCGTTGCCGCCGCGAGAAGTTGGTCGTAAGAGACCAGCCCCACCGCGTAGCGCCCCAGCATCCGCGACCAGGCCGCGCCCCGGTGCGGGCGCAGCTCGCCGTGGCGCTGGTCCAGCGTCCGCAGGTAGGCCTCGGCCTTTGCATCGGGGGCGTGGTTTGTTCGTCGCGACAGATCGAGCACCCACAGCGACGTGTAGATCTTGACGTACTCGGAGACCGAGCGGCCGGGCCGCGCGAGCCCGCGGTGATAGATGCTGAGCGCCGCGTCCGTCTCGCCCGCCTGAACCAGGAATGCCACGATGTCGATGTACGACTGATCGCGGTCGTCGTCCTCTTCGATGGCGTCGTCGAACCGCTGCAAGGCCTCGTTTCGCCGCCCCAGCAGGTACAGCAGCTTGCCAACCTCGACGGTCGCCTCCGACGCCTCCGCCACGTTCTTCCGGCGCAGGTGCTCGATCATCAGCCGTTCCCAGCCGATGAGCGCGCCCCGCCACGCGGCGGACGCGCCGTCGTGGTCACCGCCGGCGTCGTACGTGTCGCCCAGCAGGCGGTCCAGCCTGGCCCGCCCCTCGACCGAACCGATGGTGTCCTGGCTGGCGCCTTTGGTCCGCAGGGCGTCGATGCCGTCGCGCACGATGCGCGTGGCGCGCGCCGGGTCGCCGCGCTTCAGCGCCAGGTTCGCCAGCTCGACGGTGACCTCCGCCGTCGGCTCGCCCTCCTCGCGCGCCCGCAGGAACAGCGGCTCGGCGCGATCGATGAGGCCGGCGTTGACGTAGCTGCGCGCAAGCTCGAAATCGATGTCGGCGTCGCGGACCTTCATCTCCGTCGTCGTGAACCGCCGTCGCGCTTCCGCGGAACGGCGCTTCAGGTCGTCGGCCTCCGCGTAAGCGGGCGTGTCCCGCTCCGGGTCCAGGCGCAGGCGTAGGCGCACGAAGTAGAGCTCGATCAGCTCCGCCGAGATCCGCCCCGCGACCTCGCGCTCCGACGCGTGCGCGTCCAGCAGCGTCTCGGCTTCCTCTAGCCGGCGGATCGCCAGGAAGTACGACGACAGCAGCCGCGCGACGTGGCCCGAGAGAATCAGCAAATCGGGGTCGCTCGGGTGCGCCGCCAGGCCCGCCTCGAGCACCCGGAAGGCGACCACCGGATCGGGCGCGTCGGTGGCGGTTCCACCCAGGAAGTCGACCCGCGGCAGGAACCGTCGCGCCAGCGCCAGGAGGTCGCTGGCCGGCGCACCCGGCTTGGCCGCCGCGGACAGCAGACCCCGCAGCTCGGGATCGTCGCCGTCCCCGCCGGCGATCGCGGCGGCGCGCGTGGATGCGTCGGCGATGCGGCCGGCGCGCAGGTAGATCCCGGCCATGCTGGTCACGGCGCGCTGGATCTCGTCGCCGTGCGCCAGCAACAGCTCGCCCAGCGCCCGTCGCGCCGAATCGCTGCGCGGCGGCTGGTGCAGGGCGGACGACAGCTTCTTCTGGCGGCCGACGTAAAGCGCGTCCAGCCGTTTGACGATCGCCGGCGCCGGCCAATCGCCAAGCGCGCTCTCCAGGGCGTCCGCCGCGCTGGCGTTGCGGTGCGGGCCGCCCCCCTCGTCGAAGGTGGCCTCTTCCTCTGTCCAGCGGACGACCTGGTCCAGGCGCTCGGACCACTGGGGCTGCCCAGGCTCCAGCGTCGCCAGCGCCGCCAGCGCCAGTACGGCCTGCTGATCGCCACCGCGCGGTGAAAACAGGGCCAGCACCATCTCCGCCGTCGGCCGGATGAGCGCCGCCTCGATGGGCGTCATCCGGGGCGGCGACGCCCAGATCTCACTGGGATCGAACAGACCCAGCGCGTCCCGAAAGGACGCGAAGACGGTGTCGTACAGATCGTCGCTCTCCAGATCGCGGGTCTCGCGGCGGATCTGGTCGACCTTGAGGGCCAGGACCGGGTCCAGGAGGTAGTGCAGCAGCTTGGACCGCAGGGCCACGCGCTCGGGGGCGCCCGTGGGCAACGCCTGGAATACCAGCCTGGCTTCGAGGAAGTCGTCCTCGTACGCGATGGCCCCGATCCGGGTCGCTTCGCCGGCGATGGCCTGAGCGGGGCCGGCCGGTGCGGGGGCCCCCCCGCGGTGTGCGCAGCCTGTCAAAGGGGCGGAGATCGCGAGACAAACCGCGACCATCAACGCCGAACCGGGCGATACCGCACGGCGGACGCTCGAGCGCATTGTCCCCTAGTGTAATGCGCGCCGTCGGCGGTGGTACGCTTTTCGTGTGTGGCAACGGCGAAGCCCGGGGGACGGGACATTGGACCGTCCTTTGGTCCTGGGCCACCGCGGGGCCAGCTCCCGGGCCACCGAAAACACCGCCGAGGCCTTCGCGCAGGCCCGCGCCGACGGCGCGGACGGTGTCGAGCTGGACGTCATGCTGTGCGCCAGCGGCGAGCCGGTCGTCTTTCATGACGACGACCTGCGACGACTGGCGGGCCGCCCCGAGCGCATTGCGGCGCTGCCCTACCGGCTTCTGCGCGACGTTCGCCTCGCGCCCGGCGGGGCGATTCCGACCCTCGAAGAGGCCTTCGCGGCCTGCGGGCCGGACCTGCTGGTGAATGTCGAGCTGAAGGTCAACGAGGTCGATCCGCGCGGGACGGCGGCGCTGGTCGATGCCGTGGCGTCCGTGGTGCGCCGGCTGGCGGTCGGTCCGCGGGTGCTCGTGTCGTCGTTCAACCCGTGGGCCGTGTGGGTCTGGTCGCGCCGCGTTCCCGAGGTCCCCGTTGGCCTGCTCTTCGAGCGCGACTCGCTGCTTCCGCTGCGGCGGGCCTGGCTGGCGCGGGCCATTCGCCCGTTCGCGCTACACCCCGAGCTGGTGCTGTGTACGCCCCAGCGCGTGGCCGGCTGGAAGCGGCGCGGCTACATGGTGACTGTCTGGACGGTCGACGACCCCGTGGCGCTGGCGGCCTGCCGGCGCAAGGGGATCGACGCCGTCATCACGAACGATCCGGCTCGGTCGCGGGCGGCTCTGGATGCCGCTTGAGCAGCGCGTGGGTGGCGGTGGCGACCGCCAGGACCGCTCCCTGCTCGTCGGTCGCCGTCGCCTCGACGACTGCGAGGCGCTTGCCACAGCGACGGACCTCGGCCCGCGCCGTGATGGTGCCGGACGTGATCGGCTCCAGGAAGTTGACGCTCATCTGGGCGGCGGCGTTGAACATCCCGTCGCGCGCGACCAGCACGGCGACGGCGTGCCCCATCGCGGTGTCCAGCAGCGCCATCACGACGCCGCCGTGAAGCGCGCCGTTCGGGTTGAAGTGCTCGCGCTGGACCTTGTACTCCCAGGTCGCTGAGCCCGGCGAGGAGGCGCGGGGGATGAACCCCAGCGGCCCGACGGGCGTGTTCGGGGCTGTCGTCATCGGGGCACCTCGACACCGGCCAGGAAAAGGCCGGCGTAGATCTTGGGATCGACCAGACGTCCGGCCGCCTTCTGGGCGGCGATGAAACTGTGCAGCTGCGTGAGCGGCACCTCGTGGACCGTGATGTCCTCGTGGTCGTCGCCGCCGCCGGCGCCGACGCGCGTCAGCCGGGCGGCCTTGTAGAACGAGATCACCTCGTCGCTGATGCCGACCGCGATCGGGCCGTCCGCCAGCAGCGTCATCTCGCCGGCGTCGAACCCGGTCTCTTCGATCAGCTCGCGGCGGGCGGCGTCGACCAGCGCCTCGTTGGCGTCGACGTCGCCGACCATCCCGGCGGGCAGCTCGATGACGCGGTTGTGGACCGCCATCCGGCGCTGTTCGACCAGCACCAGCTTGGCGTCATCGGTGACCGCCACGATCACCACGATGCCGGTCACGTTCGGACGACTCGCGTACTCCCATCCGTTCTCGGCGACCAGCCGCACGTATTTGCCCTCGCCGATGACGCGCGCTGCGCTATCTCGATCCGTCACGCGGGGCAGGGTAACACCGGGGGGGCTTCGCGCGCACTCAGTAGCTGTCGTAAGGAACGATGTCGATCGCGCTCTCTTGCACCTTGGCGTCGATCAGCAGCTTCTTCATGGATGCGGCGGTGGCGACCATCGTGATGGCCAGGTCCCGCGCGTGGACGTGTCGCTTGATGGCGGCGTTCACGGCGTCCGGGGTCGTCGCCGCCACCCGCGCCCCGAAAGTGTCCAGGAAGTCCGGCGGCAACCCCGTGATCTCGTTGGTCACGCGCGCGTCCAGGCGGTGGTCGGGCGCGTCCAGCTCGGCGGCGTGGGAGCCGGCCAGGAATCGCTGGAAGAACGCAACCTGCTGCGCATCCAGCCCTTTTTCCATGAAGCTCACGTAAAGCTTTAACACCAGCTTGACCATCGGAACGGTCTTGTCCGTGCCCGAGAAGACCCATCCCACGGCCCCGCCCGTCGCGCGCCGCTCTTCCAGCGTCAGGTAGGCGCCGTAGGCCAGCCCGCGCTTGCGGCGCACTTCGTCCATCAGCGTCGAGCTCATCGCGTGCCCGCCGAAAGCCGCCAGGCCGACCGACAGCGGGATGAAGTCCGGGTCCACCGCGCGCAGCGCCGGGTGGCCGAACATGAGCTGGCTCTGCTGGCGGTCGGGTTTGTCGACGAGCTGGATGCGCCAGCCGGCCAGCGCCACGGGCAGCCGCGTCTCCAGCGGGTTCACGGGCGGGGCGGCCGCGTCCGACAGGCCCCGCATCGCCTTGGCCAGTGACGGCGCCAGCGCGTCCGGCTGCACGTCCCCTGACAGCGCGAAGACCAGGTTGTGTCCCGCGAAGTGCCGCTTGAAGTGCGCGGCCGTCTCGGCCGGCGTCGCCGCCTCCAGCGCCGGTCTGATGCCGTCCGGCGGGTGCCCGTACGGGTGGTCGCCGAACAGGTTCCGCATGAAGTACCGCGCGCACAGCAGCCGGTCGTCGTTCCGCTGCTCGTCGATCTGCCCCAGCACCTCCTGGCGCGTTCGTGCGAACTCGGCGGGGGCGAAGGTCGGGCGGATCAAGATGTCCCCCACCAGCGCCAGGTAGGCGTCCAGATTGCGGGCCAGCACCTCGCCCTCGAGGCGGGTCGAATCGGGCTCTGTCCGCACCTCCAGCGTGGCACCCAGCGCGTCCAGCGCCTCGTCCAGCTCGGCCCGGGTGCGCCCGCCGGCGCCGTGGCGCGCCCACTCGGCGGCCAGGTTGGTCAGCCCCTCCCGGTGGCGCGGATCGGCGCCCGAACCCGACCGCGACGCGACGACCACATGAACGATCGGGACGCTGCGATCCTCTTCGAAGATGACGACCGATCCGGCCGGACCGGCCCGGCGTATCGCGCCTGGGCTCGCGGCGGCCGGCGGGGCAGGGACCGCGGCCGCCATCACCGCCGCCGCCAGCAGGGAGACCGCCCCACTCACGACGCTCCTTCCGGGCGGGCGACCACGACCGAGCGCGCGCCGCCCGCCAGGTACGCCGCGGCGGCGCGCTGGACGTCGGCCGGGGTGAGGCGCGCGTATTCGGCGCCTCTCTCCAGCAGCCGCTGGAACCCGCCCCCCGCGATCTCGAACTGGCCGACTGTTTCGGCGCGGCCGTGGCTGGAGGCCAGCTGCTGCCAGAACTGGGTCTCGAGACGCGCGGCCGCCTTGCCGAGCTCCGCCGCGGGCAGCGGCCGGGCGGCCAGCTCCGCGACCGCGTCCATCACGAGCCGCTCCGCCTCGTCGGCGGTGTGCCCCTTCATCATCTGGATCCAGATGGCGTAAAGGCCGGGGTCGCGCGTCGGCGCGATGTCGCCGTGCACGGACGACGCCCACTGCCGCTCGACCAGCAGCGCGCGGTTGAGGCGTGACGACGGGCCGCCAGCCAGGATCTCGTTGACGACCTCGAAGGCGGCGCGGTCGGCGGCGCCCAGGGCCGGCGCAGGGAACCCGATCACCAAGCGGTCCGCGGGCACGGGGCGGGTGACGGTGGTGCGGATCTCGGCGGCGGGCGCCCGTTCAGGCGCCGCGTCGCCGCTGGGCAGCTTCTTCGACGGCGCCATCGCCCCGTAGGCGTCCGCGATCATGTCCAGCATCGCGGCTTCATCGATCTTCCCGGCCACCACGATGACGGCGTTGTTGGGGGCGTAATACTTCCGGTAGAAGGCCGCCGCGTTCGCCTGCGTGAACGCCTTGATGTCCTTCATGAGGCCGATCACGGGCCACCGGTACGGGTGCTTCTTGAACGCCTGCTGGTACATCAGCTCGTCCAGGACCCCGTCCACGCTGTCCTCGACCGACGACAGCCGCTCCTCGGCGACGACGTCCCGCTCGGTCTCGACCTGCTTTTTGCGCAGGTCCAGGTTGACCATCCGGTCGGCCTCCAGACGGACGGCCGTGGCCACCTCCGCCGGTGGCACGTCGTCCACGTAGGCGGTGAAGTCGTAATAGGTCATCGCGTTCGAGCTGCCGCCCACCGCCTCCATCTGCGTGTCGAACGCATTGGGCGGGGCGTTCTTCGTCTGCGTGAACATCAGGTGCTCGAACAGGTGGGCCAGGCCGGTCTCCCCGGCCGTGGCGTCCTCGTTTCGCGAGCCCACGCGGAACCAGGTCGTGTAGCTGACGGCCGTCGCCTGCGGGTCCGGCAGCAGGACGACCTCGAGCCCGTTGTCGAGCCGCCACTTGCTGACGGACAAGGTCCCCAGCGGCGCGCGGGCGAGCTCGGTCGGGGGACCACCGCCACTGCTGCTGGCGCGCGCGCGCCGGCTGCTGGTGGGCGCCGCGGTCGGCGGGACGCGGCGCCCGGTGGCGGCGGCGCACCCGAGCAAGAGCATGGCTGAAACAGCGGCTGTCGACGTGGTGTTGAGCATCAAAACTTCATGTTGAGAGTGAGGCCGAAGTCCTGCGCGAAAGCCGTGTAGGTTCCGGCGGCAGTCGGCCGCGCGGTCCCGGCCGTTCGCCCGATGCAGTTGGCATTGGTGAGGTCGTTCTCAGCGACCACGCAGCTGGTTGCCTGCGTGGGCTTGAACGCGGAGTCAGTGACCGTCACGCCGGGCATGATGGTAAGCCCGTAACCGGCGCTGAGCCAGAACCTCCGACCAAGGCGCAGCTGCGCCAGGATGACGGGTTCGACCTTCAGCCCGTCGACGGCGGCGGCGTTGACGTCCGCGGCGTCGACCGCGCTGGTTTCGACCCGCAGCTCGCCACCAATCCGCACGCGTTCGTGCCACCAGTACGCGACGCGGGCCCGAGCATCCAGCACGTCGTGGAACCCCCGGTGAAGGACGATGTGGTCCGGCAGCCCCGACGCGTCCAGCACTGGGCTGACCAGCCGGATGTCGATGCGGTCGTGCAGGTGCAGCCACAGCCAGCGCGCGGTCAGCGAGACCTCCAGCCCGGGGCGGGCGTGCCAGGTCGTCCCGGCGATCACCACGTCCGGCAGCCGGTAGGTGGCGTCCGCGAAGACGCAGCGGGTGAAGTTCCCGTCGCCGCAGGTGAGCGGCCCGGTCCCCCGCTGGGGCGGCAGCGTGACGGTGGACTGCTGGCCCGCCACTTCGACGCCGCCCTGGGGCGTGCCGAGCGGGCGGCTCTGGTACGAGACGCCGAATTCGAAGTTGCGCCGCCGCCAGTAGATGCCCCCGCCCAGGGTCAGCGAGAACCGGGCGCCCCCCAGGCCCTGCCCCGAGGCGACGTGGACGCGACCCGCCGCCGCCGGGTCCTCGCACGGCATCCCGCCGCACGGCATGCGACCGCTGTCGAGGGCGGTGTCCTCGGCGAAATCCAGCGTCCCGGTCGAGAACAGGAACCCCGGGGCCAGGCCGATGCGCAGGTCGTTGCCGAACCGGATGGCCAGCGCCGGGACCAGCGCCAGGTTCCGCAGGTCCAGGCTCAACATCTGATAACGTGTCGGCTCGTTGCCGGCGGAGGAGATCGGGAAGTGGATCTGCTCGAGGTAGGGCATGAACGTGGCGAAGGCCAGCGTGAAGCGATCGCTGCCGAACCCCAGCGCGACGTAGCTACCGGGTCCCGGCGGCCACTGGAACGGCTGCCGGAAGTCGTGCGCGGTAGCGGACCCGGCGGGCTGCGTGCTGGCCGCGATCCCGGCGGCGCCGGTGGCGGGATCGATCGGCGCCCGGTTGACGGTGATCGACGACGACCGGGCGGTGCCGGAGACCATGACCTGAAATCCGCGCATGAGCCCCAGCGCGGCCGGGTTCCAGTAGATCGCCCCCAGATCGCCCGAGGTGGGCCCCGCAAACGAGAAGCCGCCCACGAACGGATCGTCGATGGGCGAGGCCGCCGCGAGGGGCGCGAACGCCACGACGGCCATGGTCACGACGGCGGTCAGCGCGGCGGCCAGTCGGGGCGCGCGGCGCGTCCGGGCGAAACCCATGAGGGAACGCGACCTTATATGAAGGGGGCCGGTGCGGCAATCCTTGACGGTGCGATCCGTGCGTGGCTAACATCGCGCCCCATGGCCGCGCCGACGGGCCTCCGCTCCCCCTCACGGCTCCGCTGCGGTCTCGCGCTCCTGGCGTTGGCCACGGCGTGCTCGACGCGTGTGACGTCCGAGAGTATCGCAGAGTGGAAGACCACTCAGAAGGGCCCCGAGCGCCTGCACGACGCGCTGGCCGACCACGGCGTGCCGGCCAAGCTGCGCGCCGAGGCGGCCGTGGCGCTAGTCGACATCGGGCGGGACGAAGAGGTCGACCAGCTCCTGGCCAGCGCTCCGGCCGATGACCGCGCGGAGATCACGAAGGCGCTGGAGCCGCTTTACGAAGCGGCGATGAAGGACCCGTCGCCGGCGAAATCGCTGGACTACCGGGACGCGCTGTTCTCGTTGCGGGGCGTCGCGCCGGCCGAGTACCAAAAGCCGATCGACGACGCGCTGCTGGCCTCGCTGAAGGTCGAGATGAAGGCTGGCAAGCCGCGCCAAGGGCGCCACTCGGTCGACAAGATGCTGACGGCCATCGGCGCCGGCTCTGGCGCGATGCTAGTCGAGGTTCTCTCGACGCCCGAGGCGCCTTACCTTCCGGCCGCCGAGATGCTGGGCAAGGTGGGCGACGAGCCGGCGCGCGACAGGGGCGCCGCTGCGCTGATCGCGCGCGCCCCCCAGATTCGCGCCGCCGAAAAATCACCCGAGAAGCTGGATCGCGCCGTCGGCGTCATCGGCGGACCTGCCGCCGTGAAGTATCTCGAGCACGAGGTGAGCGCCGGCAAGCCCGAGGACGCGCTGATCGCGACGCGCGCGCTGTCGGAGCGGCGGGACCCCACGGTGCTGCCGTTCGCGTTGAAGATCGCCAGCGACCCCAAGGCCAACAAAGCGCTGCGCGACGAGATGTTCGGCGTCGTCGAGACGATCGGCGGGCTGGAGGCGGAGAAGGGGCTCACCGGCATCATCTCGTCGGACAAGGAAGAGATCGTCCGGTACCGGGCCTTCGAGGCGGTCCTGGGCGCGCGCAAGGCGGAAGGGATCGTCCCGGGCCTGGAAGCATTCCCGGCCAGCGCCACTTACAAGAAGGTCGATGTCGACGACCTGCTGGTTAAGTTGATCGAGAAGTTGGGTCAGTCGGCCCGGCCGGCGCTGGTGCAGGCGTTGGGGTCGCGGGTGCCGCTGGCGCGCATGACCGCGGTGATGGCGCTGGGACAGATGGGTGGGCCCGCTCAAGCGGCGGCGCTGGCCAAGCTGACCTCGGACAGCGCGACGATCAAAGGGTTCCCGACCGGCGACACGGTCGGCAAGGAGGCGGCAGCGGCCGCCGAGGCAGTGAAGAAGAGATCCTGACCATGGCGCTCCCCGGTCGAAAAACTCTCCGGCAATTCCAGTGCAACGAGAGGCTCTGGGTGACCTTCCGCCGCATGGCGGAGGACCAGGAAAAGGAAATCGACGACGTCATCGCCGATGCGATGGAGGCGTTCGCCCAGCTTTCCGGCTACCAGACGGGCATCAGCGCGTTGTCGGAGGGACAACCGACGCCGCCGCCCGACACGCTCTCCCAGACCGACTCCGACGCCGGCGACGACGACGAGTCGGAGGACTATCCGCTGCGCCGCCCGACGCCGGCGATCGCCTCGACGGCGCTGGCGGCGCCGCCGCTCGCGCCACCGCTTCCGCCGCCGTTGCCCCCCGCGATGCCGACGCCGTCGCGGTCGCGGTTTTCCCCTCGCGTGCCGCAGCCGAGCGGGCTGCACATGCTCGACGGGCCGGTCACGCCGCC
>JBJMQQ010000236.1:0-38180 GCA_045802645.1 Polyangia bacterium | reverse complement strand
CGGCCGTCGGCGGTGCAGCCGGCGGCGCCGCGGGGGCGGCAGGCGGCGCCGCCGGTGGATCGACGGCGGGGGCCAGCGGCAGGGACGCAGGCGCCGACACGGGCAACCGCGTCTGTACGGTGAAGATCAATGAAGTCCAGACCGGCGGCGGCACCGCGCTGGACGAGTTCGTCGAGCTCTACAACACCTGTCCTGACAAGGCGCTGGACCTGAGTGGCTACAGCCTCGTTTACCGCTCGGCGGCCGGAACGACCGACTTCGTGCGGGTGTCGTTCACGGGCGGCGGGTTCGCGAAGGGCAAGCCGTACTTCGTTTGCGCGAACAACGGCTACGCGGGCAGCGCCGACGCGCACTACACCGATGGCCTGGCTGACGCGGGCGGGGGGCTGGCCCTGCGCGATCAGGACGGCGACATCGTCGACGCGATGGGCTGGGGAACGGCGACGAACACCTTCGTCCAGGGCGAGCCTGCGCCCGCCCCACAAGCGGGGCAATCCATCGCCCGCGTCCCCGACGGTCACGACACCGGCGACAACAGCGCCGACTTCAAGATCAAAGCCGCCGCCACCACCCCAGGCGCCGCCAACTAGACCGAAGTCGCGCAGAAGACACGAGGCTCGCCAGCCGGGCGTTCGTGGCTTATCCTCACGCCCCTCATGTCCTCGGCAGGAGTGGCTTTTTGAGCGTTATTTTGGGGATCAACGCCTATCACGGCGATTCGGCGGCCTGCGTGGTCGTCAACGGCGAGCTGGTCGCCGCCGCCGAAGAGGAACGGTTTCGCCGGATCAAGCACTGGGCCGGCTTTCCATCGGAAGCGATCCGCTACTGCCTGGCCGAGGCGCGGGCGCGCCTGTCGGACGTCGGGGTCCTGGCCATCAACAGCGACCCGAAGGTGGGGCGCCTCGATCGGCTCGCGTTCTTGCTGCATGCGCGCCCCAACCTGTCTTTCGTCATGCGCCAGATCCGCACGCGTCTCAAACGGCGCGGCGTGGCCGAGGTGCTGGCCGAGTCGTTCCCCGGGGAGCGGTTCGGCGGGACCGTGCAGCGGGTCGAGCACCACCGCGCTCACCTCGCGTCCGCGTACTACCTGTCACCCTGGGACGAAGCCGTCGCGGTGTCGGTCGACGGGTTCGGCGATTTTGCGAGCGCCGCCTGGGGCGTCGGCCGCGGCAACCGGATCGACATCCAGGGCCGGGTCTCGTTCCCGCACTCGCTGGGCATCTTCTACGAAACGATGACGCAGTACCTGGGGTTCCCCCACTACGGCGACGAGTACAAGGTGATGGGGTTGGCGCCGTACGGGAAGCCGACCTACGTCGACCAGCTGTCGGACCTCGTGCGCCATTTGCCGAACGGCGGGTACGAGCTGAACCTCAAGTACTTCCGCCACGCCACCGAGCCGGTGACCGTCACCTGGACCGCGGGCGAGCCCGTCAAGCCAGGCAACTACTTCACGCCCGAGCTCGAGCGGCTGCTGGGCCCGGCGCGCGACCCGAAGTCACCGCTGGAAGATCGCCATCGCGATCTGGCGCGCTCGATTCAGGTCACATACGAGCGGGCGTTCTTCCATCTGCTGGAGACCGTTCACCGGCAGCACCGGATCGACAACCTGGTGCTGGCGGGCGGCTGCGCGTTCAACTCCGTCGCCAACGGCAAGATCACCACCCACAGCCCGTTCAAGCGCGTGTACGTGCAATCGGCGGCGGGTGACGCCGGTGGTGCCGTCGGCGCGGCGCTGCAGGCGCACTACGAGCGCAGCAGCGAGACCAAGCACCCGTACGTGCGCCATGCGTACCTGGGCCCGTCGTACTCGACGGACGACGTTCAGGCGCTGCTGACCGCGCAAAAAGACAAGCTCGCCGAGCAGCGCTGCTCCGTCGACAAGATCGACAAGCTGCCGGCCTTGTACCAGCGGACGGCGGCGGCGATCGCGGCCGGGCGGGTCATCGGGTGGTTCCAGGGGCGGATGGAGTGGGGCCCGCGCGCGCTCGGCAACCGATCGATCCTGGGCGATCCGCGCCGCTCCGACATGAAGGACATCCTCAATCTGAAGATCAAGCGGCGCGAGTCGTTCCGCCCGTTCGCGCCGTCGATCCTGCGCGAGCACGTCAAAGACTGGTTCGAGCTGGACGACGACGTTCCCTTCATGATGAAGGTGTTCCAGGTTCGCGAAGCCAAGCGCGGTCAGGTTCCCGCGGTGACCCACGTCGACGGCTCCGGCCGTCTTCAGACGGTTTACCGTGACACGAACGAGCGCTACTACGACCTCATTCGGGCCTTCGCCGATCTCACGGGCGTCCCGATGGTGCTCAACACGTCGTTCAACGAGAACGAGCCCGTGGTGTGCAAACCCGCGGAGGCCCTCGACTGCTTCCTGCGCACCAAGATGGACATGCTGGTCCTCGGCGACTTCATCGTCGAGCGCACCGACGTCAAGCCCGCGTCCTAAGGCCGCGGGCGGCGCAGGTCCAGGGTCAGCGGGAATTCCAGGTCGTGCTCTTCGGGCGGGGCTTCCTGCGGGCCCGGCGTGTGGCCGAAGGGGAAGAACCGCGACACGCGGCGCCCCTCGGCCTCCAGCGCGTTCGCGGGCAGGTGGTCGTAGGCTTTTCCGCCCGGGTGCACGACGTGGTAGCTGCAGCCGGCGACGGCCCGGCCGGTCCACGTGTCGATCACGTCGAACACCAGCGGCGTGTTCACGGGGATCGTCGGGTGCAGCGCCGAGGGGGGCTGCCAGGCGCGGTAGCGCACGCCCGCCACGTACTCGCCCGGGCTGCCCGTCGGGTGCAGCGGCACGCGCCGACCCCCGCACGCGATGACATGGCGCAGGCCCGTCATCCCCTTCACCTTCACCTCGACCCGCTCCAGCGATGAGTCGACGTAGCGGGCGGTGCCGCCGACGGCGACCTCTTCGCCCAGCACGTGCCAGGGCTCGATGGCTTGCCGCAGCTCCAGCGCCAGCCCGTCGGCGGCGATGGCGCCGCACAGCGGGAACTTGAACTCGCGATGCGCGGCGAACCACTCGCGCTGGAACGGATAGCCGGCGCGGCGCAGATCGCCCAGGACGTCGTCGAAGTCTTGCGCCACGAAGTGCGGCAACGTGAACCGATCGACGAGGCCCGTCCCCCAGCGCACCGGCGGCTGCCGGTACGGCTCGCGCCAGAACCAGGCCGTCAGCGCACGCAGGATCAGCTGCTGCGTGAGGCTCATCTGGTGATGGGGCGGCATCTCGAACGACCGGAGCTCGACCAGGCCCAGGCGCCCGGTGGCGCTGTCCGGGCTATACAGCTTGTCGATGCAGATCTCGGTCCGGTGCGTGTTGCCCGTGACGTCCGTCAGCAGGTTGCGGAAGATGCGATCGACCAGCCACGGCGCCGTGCGCCCGTCGGCCGAAGGCTGGGGGATCTGCGCGAACGCCAGCTCCAGCTCGTGAATGTTGTCCTGGCGGGCTTCGTCGACGCGCGGCGCCTGGCTGGTCGGCCCGACGAACAGTCCCGAGAACAGATACGACAGCGCCGGGTGGTTGATCGTGTAGCCGACGAAGCTGCGCAGCATGTCGGGGCGCCGCAGGAACGGGCTGTCGGCGGGCGTGGGTCCGCCCAGCACGACATGGTTGCCGCCGCCCGTTCCGGTGTGGCGCCCGTCCAGCATGAACTTCTCGGTCCCGAGGCGGCAGTGCGCCGCCTCTTCGTACAGCGCGGAGGTGACCTCGCTCAGCTCGCGCCAGTTGCGCGTGGGCTGGATGTTCACCTCGATGACACCCGGGTCGGGCGTGACCGACAGCTTCTCGATCCGCGGATCGAACGGCGGCGCATACCCTTCGATACGCACCGGCTGCTGCCGCTCGCGCGCAACGTCCTCGACCGCGCCGACGAGGGCCAGGTACTCCTCGACCAGCGACAGCGGCGGCATGAAGATGTTCAGCACGCCCTCGCGCGGCTCCACGCACAGCGCCGTTCGAACCAGCGGGCCGGGCGTCGCGGCGCGCTCCGCCCGCTTGGCTGCCGGCGACTGCCCGCGCACGGGAACCCCCAGCGGTGCCCGCGCTTCCAGCGGATCGCGCTCGTGCGGCTGATCGCGCTGGTCCTTCGGCTCCCACGGCAGCGCGTCCAGCGGCAGCCGGTAGCCCATGGGTGAATCCCCGGGCAGCAGGAACAGCCGGTCGCCGCGCAGTGACCAGACGCCGCTCTCCCAGGTGATGCGTTCACCGTCGCCGCCGCGCGCCCGCAGCGGCAGCACGTGCCCCGCCGGCGTCGCCAGCCCCGTCCCGAACACGCGCGCGAGACGCGCCCGCTCGATGGGGTCCTCGAGGCAGCTCTTCAGCACGTCGACGTTGGTGGGCAGCCGTCGCTCGCGCCACAGGTAGTAGTAGATGTCCTCGTAGCCGGGCAGCGCCAGCTCGGACGCGATCCCGAGGCGCATCGTCAGCGCCGCCATGAACCGCTGTGCGTCGCCCGCGTCGACGGGCCGGGCCGGCTTCTCCTCGGCGAACAGCGCCGGGTCGCTCCAGATCGGCTGGCCGTCGCGGCGGAAGTAGCACGAGAACGCCCACCGCGGCAGCGGCTCGCCCGGGTACCACTTGCCCTGCCCATGGTGCAGCAGGCCGCCGGGCGCGAACCGGGCCCGCAGCCGCCGCAGCAGCTTGTCGGCCAGCCCGCGCTTGTTGGGACCCATCGCGGCGGTGTTCCATTCGTCCGCGTCACGGTCGTCGATCGAGACGAACGTGGGCTCGCCGCCCATCGTCAGGCGCACGTCGTAGCGGGCCAGGTCGGCGTCGACCTTCTCGCCCAGTTTATCGATGGCCTGCCACTGATCCTCGCGATAGGGCTTCGTGACCCGCGGCTCTTCGGCGATCCGCTGCACCTTCATCTCGAAGGTGAACTCCTCGACGACGCGGTCCCGGTCGTGACGCTCCGACCAGCTATAAGAGCCGGTGACGGGCGCCGCCGTCGACGGGACGGCCGTGCAGGCCAGCGGGATGTGACCCTCGCCGGCCATGAGACCGCTGGTCGCGTCGAACCCGATCCAGCCCGCGCCGGGCAGGTACACCTCGATCCAGGCGTGCAGGTCGGCGACGTCCTGCGACACGCCGGAAGGGCCGTCGATCGCGATCACGTCGGGCCGCAGCTGGATCGAGTACCCGGACACGAAGCGGGCCGCGAACCCGAGCCGCCGCAGGGCCTGCACCTCCAGCCACGCGAAGTCGCGGCACGAGCCGTGGCCGCGGGTCAGCGTCTCGTCGGGCGCGAACACGCCCGGCTCCATCCGCAGGTCGTATCGCAGGCGCTGCGAGATCTCGCGGTTGATGTCGACCAGCAGGTCGATCGTCCGCATCTCCGGCTTCACGAACCGGCGGCGCATCTCGACGACCAGATCGTCCAGCAGCGGCCCGCCGGCCACCAGCTCCAGATACGGGGTCAGCTCGTGCGCGAGCGTCGCTTCGTAAGTGAACGGATAGGTCTCGGCTTCCTTCTCCAGGAAGAAGTCGAACGGGTTGATGGCCACCATCTCGGCGACCAGATCGACGTCGACCGCCAGCTCCTCGGCGGGCTTTGGAAAGACGAGCCGCGCCTGGTAATTCCCGAACGGATCCTGCTGCCAGTTCAGGAAGTTCTCGGTCGGCGAGACCCGCAGGGAGTATGAGAGGATGGGCGTTCGACAGTGCGGCGCCGGCCGAAGCCGCATGACGTGCGGTTCCAGCGTGACCGGACGATCGTACCGGTACCGCGAACGGTGGCTGAGAGCGACTCGAATGGACATATGTGCTGGACTGCGAACCCTACCGTACTCACATTGTCGTGAACGAAGTTTTGCCAGCAGGTCAAGAACGTGAAAACTCGCCCATGAAGTTGTTCGCTTGTCAGCGCTGTCATCAGATCCTGTTTTTCGAGAGCGTCGTTTGCACCCGCTGTGGCGCGACCCTGGCCTATCTAGAGGATAGAGCCCTGGTTGCCGCCATCGAGCCCGTGGACCCCAAGGTGCCGCCGGGGCCCGAACGGACCTGGAAGCCGCTGGCGCCCGCCGCCACGCCGGGGCAGGGGGCGGCGACCTACCGGTTGTGCAAGAACTCCGTCGACTACGAGGTCTGCAACTGGGCAATCCCCGAGTCGGAGGCCGCGGAGTCGCCGTTCTGCCTGCCTTGCCGCTTGAACCACGTCATCCCCGACCTGTCCGACGCGGACGCGAAGGCGGCGTGGCGGCGGCTGGAGGTCGCCAAACGCCGCGTCATCTACACGCTGGTGCAGCTAAACTTGCCCGTCGAGCCGCGGGGGCCCGGGTACCCGCACGGCCTGGGCTTCGATTTCCTGAAAGAGGGGAACGGCACGCCAAAGGTCTTCACGGGCCACAGCGACGGCCTGATCACCATCAACATCGCCGAGGCCGACGACCCCTTCCGCGAGAAGATACGCGTGCAGCTGGGAGAGAGCTACCGGACGGTGCTGGGCCACTTCCGCCACGAGATCGGCCACTACTACTGGGACCGGCTGATCCAGGACTCGAAGTTTCTGGACGCCTTCCGCGACAAGTTCGGCGACGAACGCGCCAGCTACGACGAGGCCCGCCAGCGCCACTACGACAACGGGCCGGCCGCCGACTGGGGGACCCGGTACGTCAGCGCCTACGCGTCGATGCACCCCTGGGAGGACTGGGCCGAAACCTGGGCCCACTACCTGCACATGGTCGACACCCTGGAGACCGCGCGCGCGTACGGGCTGGAGCTGCGCCCCCGGCCGGTCGCCGAGCCGCCGAAGCCCAAGGTCGCGGCGCGAAAGCTGGATCTGAACGACTTCGACGAGCTCCTGGACGGCTGGGTGCCGGTGACGATGGCGATGAATAGCTTGAACCGCAGCATGGGGACGGCCGACAGCTACCCGTTCATCCTGTCGGAGGTCGCGATCGACAAGCTCCGCTTCGTTCACCAGGTCGTGGGCGAGTCGAGCAGCGAGGGAGACGCGCCCGCGTCAGCCCGCCGCGATCAGCCGCAGGCGTAGTCCGTCGCGTGGCCGCAGCGTGACGCTGGGCCGCAGCTCGAGGCGCGTCTCGGGCGCCGCCTCGAACCGAAACCGCTGGAGCAGGCCCGCCAGCACCAGCTTCGCCTCCATCATCGCGAAGCGGTTGCCGATACAGACGCGCGGCCCGCCACCGAAGGGGAAGTACGCAAACCGCGGCAGCCGCTTGGCGAGATCGTCGCGCCACCGGTCGGGATTGAACGCGTCGGGATCGGCGAAGAGCTTGGGGTCGCGGTGCACGACCCACGGCGACATGACGAACTCCGCCCCGCGCGGGAAACGGAATCCGCCGACCTCGACGTCCGTCAACGCCTGGCGCGCCATGACCCACGCAGGTGGGTAGAGGCGCATTGTCTCCAGGACGACCAGCTCCGTCTCGGCCAGCGCAGGCAAGTCCTCGTACGTCGGGCGGCGGCCGCCCAGCACGCGCGCGACCTCTTCGCCGAGGCGCGCCTGGCGATCGGGGTGCATCGCCAGCAGGTAGAGCGCGTAGGTCAGCACCAGCGCGGTGGTCTCGTGGCCAGCCAGGAACAGCGTCATCGCCTCGTCGCGAATCTGCGTGTCGCTCATGCCGCCGCCGTCCTCGTCGCGGGCGTCGATCAGCAAGGACAGCAGGTCGTCGCGTGAGGTCTCGCCCTGCGCGTGGCTCTTCTTGCGCTCCGCGATGATGCCCTGGATGAGGCCGTCGATCTGACGCGCGGAGGCCCGCAGCTTGCGATTGATGCGAGTGGGAACCCAGGCGGGCGGCTGAAAGCGCGCCGCCAGCCCCAGGATGCGGCTGAACTCGTCCATCATCTCGGCGATGGCGTGGCCGACGCGGTCGGTGTTTCCCGCTACCCCCGCGCCGAACAACGCCTCGGCGACGATCGTCATCGTCACGCCCATCATGTCGTCGTGGACGTTGCGGACCTCGCCCGCGCGCCAGCCGCTTGCCGCTCGTTCGGTGGCGGCGACCATCAGCGACGCATAGCTCTGCAGGTGACGCTGATGGAAGGCCGGCTGCATCAGCCGCCGCTGCCGCCGCCACGGCTCGCCTTCGTTCACCAGCAGCCCCTTGCCGATGACCCGCCCCATGAGGCGACTGGTCCGGTCCTTGCGGAAAGCTTCGGCCTTCTTGACGAGGATCTCGTCGATGACCGCCGGGTCGGCCACGAAGTAAAGGTGCATCGGCAGCCGCGTCCGCACGAACGGGCCGTACTTGCGGTGAATGAAGGTGAGCCCGCCCAGCATGCTCGCGCTGAAATTGCGACGAATCAGGTTGAAGTCGCGCCAGGGCGGACGCGCTGGACGGTCGGGCCGCGGTAACCCCAGCACCGGCTGGGTTGTAGGTTCTGCGTCCATTTTCAAGGTAGTCTGACCTGGCTTGCCGGGACGTGCCGCGAGATCCGCCGCTTCCGTCGGTTTCGCCTGGGGCGATCAGGTGCCGCGGCTCGCCGGTGGCCGCGTGGTGCTTCGGCCAATCGACGAGGAGGACGCGCCCGGCCTCCTGCCGATCTTCGGTGACCCGGAGGTCGTGCGTTACTGGAGCCGGCCCCCACTGGCCGACCTTCCAGCCGCCGCCACGTATCTGGACGAGATGCAGGAGGACTTCTTCCGCCGTCGCAGCTTCCACTGGGGAATCGCGGAAGCTGGATCGGAGCCGTCCCGGACTGAGCCGCTGATCGGGACGTGCATCCTGGGTGCGCTCAGCTTCCGGCACCGCCGGGCCGAGGTCGGGTTCGTGCTGCGGCGCGACCGATGGGGGCAGGGGCTCGCCGCCGACGCGCTGGCCGTGCTGTTCGGGTTCTGCTTCGGCCGCCTGTCGCTCCACCGCCTGGAGGCGGACGTCGATCCGGAGAACGCCCGGTCGCTGCGGCTGCTGGAAAAGCTGGGCTTTCAGCGCGAGGGGCGCCTGCGCGAGCGCTGGCAGACCCAGGGCGATGCCCGCGACGGAATCTTCCTGGGATTGCTGCGGCCAGATTGGCGCAATCCCTGACGCGTTCAATCGCTGGACTTTTGGTCCGATCCTGGTTAACGCTCCCGGACCTTGGCCGGGAGGTTCTCAGTGAGGAACGTTCGGACTTCATACACATGGATTCAGGTTGTCGCCCTCGGGGCGGCGTTTACGTCGGCTTGTGTCGAGAACGACGACAAGAAGGCGCCCCCCGCGCCCGTGGAGCCGGCGGCGGTCACGCCGCCAGAGCCGGGGCGCGCCGCGGTCAGCATCGACCCGGCGGTCGCGTATACGATCGCGACGGCGTCCGGGAAGTGCTTGCAGTTCAGCGGCGGCAGCAAGGACGACAGCGCCCCGGCCGAGACGGTCAGCTGCAACGGGAGCAAGGCGCAGCAGTACAACCTGCAGACGGTCCCCGGCGGCTACTACACGGTGATCAACGCCGACAGCGGCAAGTGCCTGGACATCCCGGCCTTCGCGATGGGCGATAACGCCGTCGCGCAGCAGTACCAGTGCAACGGCGGCCAGAACCAACACTGGATCCTGGCGGTTGGCGCCGCCGGCAACGTGCGACTGATCGCGCGTCACAGCGGCAAAGCGCTGACGGTGTCGGACACCGGCGGCGACGCGTCGGTTGGCAAGGTCACCCAGGCGGTCGCGGGCGCCGGCGCCAACCAGCAGTTCAAGGTCAAGGGACCGACGCCGCCCGAGGCGGCCGCCGGCGACTCCGGGGCCGGTGGGCGCAAGGGCAAGGAAAGTCGCAAGAAGGGCAAAGCGGCGGCCGCCGCCGCTTCTGCCGCCAAGAAGCCGTAGCCCCTGGGGGCGTCGACGCGCGCGGGCGCCGCGCGCTCTGGATCACAGACTTCCATTGCGGTTCCGTCACAATGGCAGGACGATCCTCGCTCAAGGAGCCCCCATGACTGCCTCGTTTCGTCGCGCCGCTGTCTCCGTTAGCCTGGGAGCGATGTTGCTCGCCGGCGCGGGTGCGGCGCGCGCGCAGGATGCGACCCCGCCCCAGGCGCCTGCGGCGCCGGACCCGAACGGCGCCCCGGCGCAGCCCGAGCCGCCGCAGGCCGAGCCGGCGCAGCCCGACCAGGGGACGCAGGCGCCGCCGCCGCCCGCCGATTACGGGACGCCGCCGGGCTACAACCCCCAGGCGGCGCCCGGGTATCCGCCGCCCCCACCGCCGGCTTACCCGCCCCCGGCGTACCCGCCGCCCCCCTACGGGCCGCGCTCGGCTTACCCGCCGCCGCCCGGCTATGGCGGGTACCCGCCGCCCTACGCCGTGGGCAGCCCCGGCAACATTCACGACGGCTTCTTCCTGCGCCTGCACCTCGGAGGCGGCTTCACCGACATCAAGGGGAACGGTCTCGAGATCTCGGGCGGCAGCGTCAGCCTGGGTGTCGCGTTGGGCGGCGCGCTGGCCGAGAACCTGATCCTCTTCGGCAACTTCTTCCTGTCGGTGGCCGATACGCCCGACGTCAAGGGCTCGGGCCCGACGTTCACGTCCAGCGGATCGGCGACGCTGGGCGGGTTCGGCGTGGGGCTGACGTATTACTTCATGCCGGTGAACGTCTATCTCTCCGGCGCGCTGGCCGGGATGATCTTCGAGATGGACAACTCCGACGGCTCGAAGCTGTACTCGTCGAACTTCGGGCTCGGGTTCCAGGGGATGGTCGGCAAGGAATGGTGGGTTTCGCCCGAGTGGGGCCTGGGTGTCGCCGCCGAGCTCACCGTCGCGTCGATGAAGGACGAGAACGACAGCAGCAACATCACCTGGAGCGGCTCCTCGTTCTCGCTGGTCTTCTCCAGCACGTTCAACTGATCGCGCCAGCCGCGCGCAGGCGGACGACTTCGGACGCGCGCGGCAGCGTCACGGTGAACGCCGTGCCGTCCGCGGGCGACGACGCGACGGCGATGTGGCCACCGTGCGCCGCGACGATCTGTTGCGTGATGAAGAGCCCTAGCCCAAGGCCCCGCGAGGCTGACGAGGTCCGCCCGCCGCGAAACGGATCGAAGATGAGCGGCAGCAGCTCGGGGGGGATCACGCCCTGGTTCTGGACGGAGACCACGATGTAGGCCCCCCCGTCGATCATGACCGTCACCGGCGTTCCAGGCGTGCCGTGGTGGATCGCGTTCGACAGCAGGTTCGAGAACACCTGCAAGAGGCGCGTGGCGTCGCCCTGGTTTCGGCAGTCGCCCGCGACGCTGACGGAGACGCGGCGATCCGGTGCGGTCTGGCGGACCTCGTCGGCCGCGCGCGTGACCAGCTCGCCCAGGTCGACGGGCGCGCGCTCGGTGACCATCCCGGAGCCTCCGGCAAGGCGCGCGCGCGTCAGGTCCAGCAGCTGGTCGATCATGTCGCGCATGCGCTCCGCCGACGACAGCATGCGCCCCAGCGTCTTCAGCTGGGCGGGCTCGACGATCTGCCGCTGCAGCAGCTGCGCGCCCGTCATGACGGAGCTGAGCGGCGTCCGCAGGTCGTGTCCCAGGATGCCGACGAACATCTCGTTCATCTGGAGATTGCGCGCCAGCGCGGCCTTCTGCCGGTGAAGCTCGAAGAAGATCTCGGCCTTGCTCTTGAGGACATGCGGATCGATCGGCTTGAACAGGAAGTCGACCGCGCCCGCCTCGTAGCCCTTGAACAGGCGGTGCGGATCCCGCGAGCCGGCGGTGAGGAAAATGATGGGGACGTGCCGCGTCCGCTCCGCCCCGCGCATCAGCTCGGCCAGCTCGAAGCCGTTCATCTCCGGCATCTGCACGTCCAGGATCGCCAGCGCGACGTCGTGGACCAGCAGCAGCTCCAGCGCCTCGGCGCCGCTGCGGGCTTTCAAGAGCTCCAGGTCCTCGCGGCGCAGGAGGGCCTCCAGCGCCACCAGGTTCTCCTCGGTGTCGTCGACCAGCAAGAGCTTGAGAGGTGCTTCAGTCATCGCAAATCCTCGGCGTGGCGTGAAACGGCGATGCGGGCCAGCAGTTCGGCCATCTGGGGAAGGTCCAGGATGTATTCGGGGCGCGCGCGCGTGACGGCGGCTTGGGGCATCGTGTAGACCAGCGCCTTTTCCGGAGCCTGCGCGATCCCCAGCCCTCCTGCACGCCGGATGGTGGCCAGCCCGTCGGCGCCGTCCGCGTTGGCGCCCGACAGGACGACCCCGGCCAGGCGCGGCCCGTACGCGTCGGCGGCTGATTCGAACAGCACGTCGATCGACGGCCGCGAAAAGTGCAAGAGGTCGTCGGCCGACAGCGCCAGCGTTCCGCCGCGCTCGATGAGCAGATGGTAATTGGGCGGGCCCACGTAGATCACGCCCGGCGCCAGCGGTTCCTTGTCTTCCGCCTCGCGGACGCGCAGCGCGGTACGCGCCCCCAGCACGGCGGCCAGATGGCTGGGGCGGTCGGGCGGCAGGTGCACCACGATCACGATGGGCACGGCCGCGGTTGCGGGCAACGCGGGCAACAGCACCGATAGCGCCTCGAGCGCGCCGCTCGAGCCTCCGATGACGATCGCCTCGATGCCCGGTTGCATGTCACAGCTTCTGATAGAGCCGTTGTTCGGGGACCGCCTCGCGGAACGCCGCGGCGTGGGATGAAAAGCGCAGCGATTCCTTGGTGCCCAGGCCCAGGAACCCGCGCCGGCACAGCGCTTCGCGTAGAAGCCCGATGGCGCGGTCTTGCAGCGCGCGGTCGAAATAGATGAGGACGTTGCGGCACGAGACCAGCTGCACCTCGGCGAACACGCTGTCGGTGGCCAGGCTGTGGTCAGAGAAGAGGATCGCCTTCTTCAGCCGGCGGTCGAACATCGCCGAACCGTAGCGGGCGGTGTAGTAGTCGGCCAGCGAAGCCCGGCCGCCGGCGGCCAGGTAGCTGGCGCTGAACTTCGCGAAGCGGTCGACCGCGTACACGCCCTCCTGCGCGGCGCGCAGCGACTCCGGGTTTATGTCGGTGGCGTAGATCTGCGTGCGGGCCAGGAGCCCTTCCTCGTCCAGCAGGATGGCCAGCGAGTACGCCTCCTCGCCCGTCGCGCAGCCGGCCACCCAGACCTTCAGCGAGGGGTATGTCTGCAGGTACGGCACGATCGTCTCGCGGACGGCGCGGAAGTAGCCGGGGTCGCGAAACAGATCGCTCACTTGCACGGTCAGGAAGCGCAGCAGCTCCGTGAACGTTTGCGGATCGGTTCGGGTCTGCTGCTCCAGCGCGGCCACCGTCGCGCATCCAAAAAAACCGAGCGCCGAGACCAGCCGCCGCTTCAGGGAGGCGGTCGCGTAGCTGCGAAAGTCGTAGTGGTACTCGCGATAGACGGCGTCCAGAAGCCTGTCGAGCTCCGCGTCCCCGATGTCCGGCGGGGACGTCACTTCGGCATCCAGACCCGCGCCAGCGACAGCAGCTTGTCGACATCCAGCGGTTTGGCGATGTAGTCGCTGGCGCCGGCGGCCAGGCACTGGTCGCGGTCGTCCAGCATCGCCTTGGCCGTCAGAGCAATGATCGGCAGCGATTCGTACGCCGGCTGCTGGCGAATCCGGCGCATCGCCTCCAGGCCGTCCATCTCGGGCATCATGATGTCCATCAACACGAGGTCGACGCCGGGGTGGTGGGCCAGGTGGTCCAGCGCCTCGCGCCCGTTGCGGGCGATCTCGACCTTGGCGCCGCGCGGCTCCAGCACCGCCGAGAGCGCGAAGATGTTGCGGACGTCGTCCTCGACGACCAGCACGCGCTTCCCCTCGAACACCGCCTCGCGGTGGCGGGCGTCCTTCAGCATCCGCTGGCGGTCCGCCGGCAGCTCGGACTCGACCTGATGCAGGAAAAGCGTGACCTCGTCCAGCAGACGCTCGGGCGAGCGCGCCCCCTTGATGATGATCGAATGCGACAGCGCGCGCAGCCGCTCCTCGTCGGCCCGCGAGAGAGACTGCCCCGTGTAGACGATGACGGGCGGAAATCCGCGTCCTTCGCTGCGGGACATCTCTTCCAGGAGCTCGAGGCCGTTCCGGTCGGGCAGCGTCAGGTCCAGCACCATGCAGTCGAACGTCGTCTCGCCCAGCCGGGTCAGCGCGTCGGCGGCCGACCCGACCGCCACCGTTTCGACGTCTCGCCCGGCCAGCAGGCGGCAGGTGCTGTCGCGCGCGACCGGATCGTCCTCGACCACCAGGATGCGCCGCAGCCGCTGCGTGAACTTGGACTCCAGCCGCTTGAGCGCGTCGACCAGGTCCTCGCGCTTGACGGGCTTGATGCCGTAGCCGGCGGCGCCCATCTCCAGCGCCGTGCGCGTGTAGTCCGACACCGAGACCATGTGAACGGGGATGTGCCGGGTGGTCGACCGGTGCTTCAGCGAATCCAGCACCGACAACCCCGAGCGGTCCGGCAGGCCGACGTCCAGCACGATGGCGCTCGGCCGATGCTGCTCGGCCAGCGCCAGCCCGTCCTCCCCGCTGGTGGCGTGCAGCGTCTGGAAGTCCATCTCGCGCGCCAGCCCCTGGATGACCGTGGCGAAGTTGGGATCGTCCTCGATGATCAAGATGAGGCGCCCGTCCGGGGCGGGCGGTTGCGGTGCCGCCTTGCCGTTCGTCGGCCGGACCGCCGGCGCGACGGCCGGGGTCAGGGCGCGCGTCGCGGCCTTTGGGCGGGCCACGCTGCCGGTCCCTTCGGCGGGCTGTTGCTCCGGGGCGGCGATTCGTTGCGGCAGGGTCAGCGTGAACGTGCTGCCCCGCCCGGGCGCGCTCTCCACGGTGAGGTCGCCGCCCAGCAGGCGCGCCAGGTCACGCGAGATCGACAGCCCCAGCCCGGTGCCTCCGTACTTGCGGTTGGTCGTGCCGTCGGCCTGGCGGAACGCCTCGAAGATGACGTCATGCTGATCGGGCGCGATGCCGATGCCCGTGTCCTTCACGTCGAACGCGATGCGTTCCCCTCCTGGGTTGTGGATCCGCAGCGCGACGCCGCCGCGCTCCGTGAACTTGCAGGCGTTCGACAGCAGGTTCTTCAGCACCTGCTGGAGGCGCGTCGGATCCGTGAAGATCATCGCCGCGGCGTCGGGCTCCACGGTCGCCGTCAGCTGGATCCCCTTGTCGCGCGCGAGGGGGCCGAAGACGTCCACCAGCTCGTCGCGCAGGCGCACGAGCGAGACCTCCTCGGGCCGGACCTCCAGCCTCCCGGCTTCGATCTTCGACAGGTCCAGGATGTCGTTGATCAGCGTCAGGAGATCGTTCCCCGCCGAGTAAATCGTCTCCGCGAATTTGATCTGCTCGGCGTTCAGGTTCCCTTCGCGGTTGTCGGCCAGCAGCTTGGCCAGGATCAGCGTGCTGTTCAGCGGCGTCCGCAGCTCGTGCGACATGTTCGCCAGGAACTCGGACTTGTACGTGCTGGCCCGCTGCAGCTCGGACTGGGCGCGCGTCAGGTGGTCGCGCTGCTGTTCCAGCGCGTGCGTCTGCTCTTCCAGGTGCGCGTTGATCTGCTCCAGCTCGATCTGCTGATTCTCGAGGCGCACCTGCGAGTCCTGTAGCGCGCGGCTCTGCTGCTCGAGCTCCTCGTTCTGGACCCTCAGCTCCTCTTGTTGTGTCTGCAGCTCCTCGGACTGCCGCTGCGTCTGCTCCAGCGCGTCGCGCAGGTCGGCGCGGTCCTTCGTCGACCGCAGCGCCAGGCCGACCGGCCCCGCGATGCGCGCCAGGAGCTCGCGGTCGTGCGGCTGGACGGGGCTCAGGAACCCCAGCTCCAGCGCGCCGTTCGCCCTTCCGTAAGCCGTCGTCGGGACGACGATCGCGTAGCGGGCCGGCGCGCGCCCCGCACCCGAGCTGACCGGGAAAAAATCGGCCGGCAGCTCCTGCGTCTCGATCGCGCGATTGTCGACGAACGCCTGGCGCGTCAGGCCGCCGACCGGGGTGTCGCCGCCGTCGTCGGGCAGCGCGTAGCCACCCACCCGCCGCAGCGTTCCGCCGGGGCCCGCCGCGTAGACCGCGCCCACGGCGACCTGCAGATAGTCGCCCAGGAACGCCGCGATCTGTTGCCCCAGCGTCTCGGTGTGTTCCAGCGCCTGCATGCGGCCCGCCAGCTCGCTCTCGCCGGTGCGGATCCAGGCCTGCGTCCGCTGGGCCATGAAGTCGCGTGACGACATGCTGGCCGCCGCGCCGATCAAGACCAGCAACAGCGCCGAGCCGCCCCAGATGACGGACGTCACCACGGTCGTGGCCGACTCCAGGTCGCGCCCGCGCAGGTCCAGCAGCTGGCGCTCTTCGGTGCGCATGCCGCCGATGGTCTTGCGGATCTCGTCCATCGCTTGCTTGCCGCGATCCGTGCGGACGATCTCCAGCGCCTGATCGACCCGCCCGGCGCGCCGCAGGTCGATCGTCTGCCGCATCTCCGCGTTCTTGTTGGCGGCCAGCCGCTCGAGCACCTCCAGCCGTTCCAGCTCGTGCGGATTGTCGCTGACCAGCACCCGCAGGCGCGGAAACTCGGCCTGCAAGGCGGCCATGGCCGCGTGATACGGCTCCAGGTAGCGCTCATCGCCGGTCAGCAGGTAGCCGCGCTGGCCGGTCTCCGCGTCTTGAAAGGTCGACAGCAGCGCGTCCAGGTGGTCGGTGACGTCGATGGTGCGGGCGACCTGGCGCGACGCCTCGGCCCGCTGCTGAGACGACCGATAAGAGAAGATGCCGATCAGGAAGACGGCCACGATGGCCGCGGTGAAACCCGCCTGGCTCTTGGCCGGCAGCCCGGAACGAAAGAACCCTGCGCGGAGCGATTCACGCGAGATGCGCGCGGACGCGCCGGTGGTGCGCGTTGCCTCAGCCGTGGCCACGGGTTCCCCGAAGGTAAGACGCCGGCTGGCAAGGGCCAGGGGGACGTCTCAGGGGGGGAGCACGTCCAAGGCGGCAACGGCCGCGACCTCACCGGTCGCGTCCGATTGGATGAAGGCGACCAGGCCGGCGTTGGCCCGCGCCAGGTCCGCCGGCCACCGCAGGGACGCCTCGACGCGCCGACCAGCTACCGACAGCGGAGGCGAGAGCGCCCGCACCAGCGCCGTTTCTTCCAGCGTCTCGCCCCCGTTCTCGCCGTGCAAGACCTGAGTCCGGGCGCTCTTCTGGACCAGGGCGATCGTCAGCCGCCAGTCCGCCCTGGCCGGCAGCGCGACGCCTGCCGGCAGGTCCACCGTGACCCGGACCTCGTCGCGCGACACCTGGGCACGCAGGCCCAGGGCGATCGGGCGCATCCGGCTGCCGGCCGCCGCGAGCTCGCGCAATGCCACGTCGGTCTGGCCGCCCGGAAAATGCGTCTGACCGTTCACGATCATCTGAGGCGTGTAGAGGCCCGAGATCCCGCCGTGCCCGCCGGCTGGACGAAGCCGGCCGGCGCGCGCGTACCAGGCCTGGCGCGCGGTCCACTGCGGGCTGGCGAAGGGATCGGGCCAGCCCAGGTGGTCCCAGTAGTCGACGTGGAACGTGAGCGGAATGACCTTGTCTCGCCCGAACCCGTGGGCCGGAAGCTGGCCCAGGAACCGCTCGGCCGGCGGGCACGAGCTGCACCCCTGGGACGTGAACAGCTCGACCAGCACAGGGCCGCCCGGTGCCGCCCCGGCCGGTCGCGCATGGCCAAGCGCCAAGAGGACCAGCCCCGCGATCAAGAACCGCATGCCGTTCCTACGCCCGCCGGCCGGCGCGGTCACGCGCGCGGATTACCTGTGGTCCCGGGTAGGGGGACCCACGTCCAGGTCCCCTCGGGCGCGGCGATGGGCCCCGCGTCGACCGTCGCGCCCGGTTCAACGGACCGGGCCCAACAGCCGATGCCCTCGTCGACCCATGCCCGCACAACCTCGGCCCCCTCCCGCGCCGGCCGCTGCAGAAGAATTCGGGCTCTCGAAGGGCGCCACCGTCGGCCGGTACGTCGTCCTGGGACTGCTGGGCCGCGGCGGCATGGGGGAGGTGTACGCCGCGTACGACCCCGACCTGGACCGAAAGATCGCGCTCAAGCTCTTGCGGGCGCGCGGCGGGAGCAATGACGCCGACGGCCGCACGCGCCTGCTGCGCGAGGCGCAGGCCATCGCGCGCCTGTCGCACGCGAATGTCGTCGTGGTGTTCGACGTCGGCACGTTCCGCGAGTCGGTGTTCATCGCCATGGAGTTCGTCGAGGGGCATACCCTCGGCTACTGGATCGAGGCGCAGACCCGGTCCTGGCGCGAGGTTCTGGATGTTTACGTGGCCGCCGGGCGCGGGTTGGTCGCCGCGCATGCCGCCGGCCTGGTTCATCGGGACTTCAAGCCCGACAACGTGATGATCACCAAGTCCGGCGGGGTGCGCGTCATGGACTTCGGCCTGGCGCGCGAGCAGGGGGCGCCCGCGGATCCGACTCCGGCAGGACAGCCGGCATCCGACATCGCCGCGCACGCCGCGGCGCTGGCCGAGATGTTCGAGTCTGGCCTCGACACCGACGCCACCGCCAACCTGGGCGGCGCGGTCGTGGCGGCCGCGCCGTCGAGCACGTCCGGCGGTTACCTGAAACTGAAGCTGACGCAGACGGGCGCGATGCTGGGCACGCCCGCCTACATGGCGCCCGAACAGTTCGCCGGGACGGGCGGCGACGCGCGCACCGATCAGTTCTCTTTCTGTGTCGCCCTCTACGAGGGGCTCTACCGGCAGCGGCCCTTCGCCGGCACGAATGCGATGACGCTGATGGCGAACGTCGTCGCCGGCACGATCAACGACCCGCCGGCCGACGCGCGCGTGCCGACCTGGATTCGCAAGATTCTGGTGCGCGGCTTGTCGACCAGCCCGGACGACCGCTACCCCTCGATGACCGAGCTGCTGGCGGCGCTGGGGCAGGACCCGGCGGTGCGGCGGCGGCGCTGGATGGGCGCGGCGGTGGGCATCGGGGTCCTGTTGGGGGCGACGACGGGCGCTCGCCGCTTCGTCGCCGGGCACGAGTCGATGTGCGCCGCCGGTCCGGAGCGGGCAGCCACGGCGTGGAGCCGCGAGCGCCGGGCGGCCGTCGAGCGCGCCTTCGCGGCGACGGGCAGCAAGAACGCGGGCCGCGCTGTGGCGGGTGTTTCCGCGCTGATGGACGAGTACGTCGCGCGCTGGACGGGCATGTACAAGGAGACGTGCGAGGCGACCCACGTGCGCGGCGAGCAGTCCGCCGAGGTGCTCGACCTGCGCATGGGCTGTCTCGGCGAGCGCCTCTCCAGCGTGCGCGCGCTGGGTGACGTGTTCATGACGGCCGATCCGGCCGTGGTCGACAACGCCGTCAGCGCCGCCAGCTCACTGCCGGCGCTCGACCGCTGCGCGGACGTCGAGATGCTTCGCGCCGTCATCAAGCCGCCCGACAACCCGGCCGTTCGCGCCAAGGTGGCCTCCGTGCGCGAGGAGATCGCCAAGGTCAAAGCGCTTGGTGATTCGGGGCAGTGCGGGAAGGCAGCCTCGCTGGGGCCGTCGGTGGTGAACGAGAGCAAGGCGCTGGCCTACCTTCCTGTCCAGGCCGAGGCGAACTTCGCGTTCGGTCGGCTCGCCGAGACCTGCATCGACGCCGCCAAGGGGATCGCCTACCTGGAAGACGCTGCGATCGCCGCGGAAGCCTCGCGCGACGAAGAGCTCTACGTCCAGGCGACGGTCACCTTCGCCGCGTTTTACGCCGACCGCCTGCACGACGTCCGTCGGGCGAAAGACGCGATCCGCCATGGTGACGCGGTCCTGTCGCGGCTACCGGGTCACCCGGCCCTCGAGGCCTGGCTGACCGAGGACAAGGCGATCGTCGCGCTGAACGAAGGTCACTATGAGGAGGCGCTCAAATTCGAACAGCGCTCGCTGGACCTGCGCCAGCAAATCTACGGGCCGTCCCACTATGAGGTGTCGACGTCGCTCAACAACCTGGCGCTCGATCTCCACGCCTTGCACCGCGATCGAGAGGCAGAGCCTCTGATCAGCCGCGGCGTCGACATGGCCATGCAGCTCTTTGGACCCGACAGCACGCGTACGGGGATGCTGCTGATGAACGAGGCTGAGATTCTGACTTCGCTCGGCCGGTTCGACGTTGCGCACGCGGCGCTCGATCGAGCGCTCGCCAACTGGAAGCGGCAGAACGCCGAAAACTCGCTGGTTGGGTACGGCACGCTGGACCTGGGGCGACTTCAGCTGGCCGAGGGAGACGCGCGTGGCGCCGTCCAGACGATCGAACGCGCGATCCAGCTGCTGGGCCGCGACGACAGGCTGCTCCTGGCGGAAGCGAAGTTTGCGCTGGCGCGCGCTCTCTGGGTGCTGGCGCCGCACGGGAGCCAGCGCGCCAGCGAGCTGGCGCGCGAGGCGCAGTCGATGGCGGCCGACCAGTTCGGATCAGCGCGGCTGCTCGACGAGATCCAGGCCTGGGAATCGGAACACCGGCGCGGCTGACCGTTGCCTGTCAGGCAACGAATGGTGCCTGCGGCCCAACGCTTTCGGGCTTTTCCACCGCCGACGCCGGATCGTGGCTGGGGGCAAATCGCCCATGGATGGGCGAGCTTGGGATTAATTGCCAGTAATTATGTCATCTGGCATACAACTTGTAGTGTCATCGGTCTCGGAGGCCGATGATGAGGGGAACGCGTTCCGGTTCGACAGGCATTGCCGCAGGGCTGGTGATGACGGGTGTCGCGCTCGTGGGGTGTACCAACGAGAACCAGGCGCTGATGAGCACGGTCCACGAGGCCGGTCTCTCAGGGACGAATGGACTGTCCGGGATCAACGGCCTGTCGGGGACGAACGGACTGTCCGGGACCAACGGTCTTTCGGGGACCAACGGCTTGTCCGGAACGAACGGGCTGTCGACGTCGAACGGCTTGTCGGGGACGAACGGCCTTTCGGGGACGAACGGGCTCATGACCACCAGCGGTGGCCGCACCACCATCAAGTACTTGGTCAGGTGTGCGCTCACAGCGACTGACTCGATCGTCAAGCAGGACCAGAGCGGCAACTCCTACACCTTCGCCGGCGGCATCGGCCTCTGCCCCGAGTGGAAAACCGGGAGCGTCGCCGGCAACGCGAGGTGTCTCGAGGGGATTTCGGCCTGCCTGATGGCGCACGTGAACACCGCGGGCGTCCACGTCCCGCTCTGGATGGACAGCACCATGTCGTCCATCGGGTGGGGCGTCGACCGCACCAACTACCCGATGCAAGAGGGGACGTTCTTCGGCGACATCATCGACACGGGGGCGCTGACCGCTACCTCGAAGCCGGGTGTCACCGCGCCCGTCGGGTACTACTGCGACGGCGCCGGCTATCCCGCGGGCGCGACCGGCGTCGTGGCGGGGCGCATCGGCGCGAACCAGCCGAATGCGCCATACAAGAACCCGTACGGCGCCGGCGTGCTGTGCCAGAACGCGCAGGGCGCTGTCCCACAATTCTCGAACGGCCTGGCCGGCAGCTGTCCGGCCGGCTCGAGCTCGAACCCGTCGGCGGGATGCCCCGATGGCTACAAGGCGCTCACGGCCGCCCAGGCCGTCTGGCAGAACGCGATCACCGTGTGGCGTAACAACAACTACGTCCCGAACTTCGACAACGGCTACATCTATCGGATCGCGCCGTTGCCCGCCAACGGGGCCGTGTCGCTGGACGTCGTCGCCTCATCGACGGCGGTGGGCACCACGGTGCAGCAGTTCACGAGCTGGGACGGAACGCCCCAGAAGTTCACGCTGGTTCAGGACGGTACGGCCTGGCGCATCGCGATGACCGCCGACACGACCAAATGCATCGACCTGGTCGGCAGCGGCAGCGCTCTCGGCAACGGCACGCGCCTGGCCCTGAACATCTGCCAGGCGGGCCATTCCAGTCAGAAGTGGACGATCTCGCCGGATGCGTCGACGGGCGCGTTCGTGTTCAAGAACGTGCAGGCGGGTCGCTGCCTCGACGAGAACGGGTCCAACACCGCGACGGGCGTGCCGATGCAGATTTCGGACTGCACCGGCGCCGCGAACCAGAAGTTCACCGTCCAGGCCTACTAAGGGCTAGCCGCAGGCGGCCGCACGATCGAGCAGCAGGCGTCGCTCCCGCGCGTTGCGTGTGAGCGACGCTGCTCGTTCCAGCTCGACACGCGCCTCGGCCGTTCTCCCCAGCTTGAACAGCAGGTCGCCGCGCACGCTGGGCAGCAGGTGATAGGCGCGCAAGGCCGGCTCGCCGGCGATGGCGTCGACCAGCGCCAGACCCGCGGCGGGGCCATCCGCCATCGACACGGCAACGGCCCGGTTCAATTCCACGACGGGCGAGGGCATGACCCGCGCCAGCTCGGCATAGAGGGTGGCGATTCGACCCCAGTCGGTCTGTTCGGCCGCGCGCGCGCGCGCGTGGCACGCCGCGATCGCCGCCTGCAACGCGTAGCGGCCGGTCGCGCCCTGCAGCTCCTCGGCGCGCGCCAGCGCCGCGAGACCGCGGTTGATCAGCAACGGATCCCACAGCGCGCGGTTCTGGTCGGGGAGCAGCACAGGGTCGCCGTCCGGTCCGATGCGCGCGCGCGTGCGGGAGGCCTGCAGCTCCATCAGCGCCAGCAGCCCGTGGACCTCGGGTTCGTCGGGCGCCGCGGCGGCCAGCACGCGTCCGACGCGCAGCGCTTCGTCGCACAGCTGCGGGCGGATCCAGGCGTCGCCCGCCGTTGCCGCGTAGCCCTCGTTGAAGATCAGGTAGACGACCGCGAGCACCGAATCCAGGCGCGCCGCGCGGTCGTCACCGTGCGGCACCTCGAACGGGACCTGCTTTTCCGCCAGCGTGCGCTTCGCGCGCACGATGCGCTGCGCGATGGTCGGTTCGGGGGCCAGGAACGCGCGCGCGATCTCGTCGGTGGTCAGTCCGCCCAGCATGCGCAGCGTCAGCGCGACGCGCGCCTCTGGCGGCAGCACCGGGTGGCAGCACGTGAAGATGAGCCGTAGTAGATCGTCGCCCACGTCGTCTTCGGCCGCGCGTTCGATCTCGCCGGCCGCCTCGTCTTGCGCGCGCTCCGCCTCTCGCCCCAGCTCGCGGTGCTTTCGCTCCAGCAGCTTGCGGCGGCGGATCAGGTCGATGGCGCGGTTCTTGGCGGCCGCCATCAGCCACGCGCCCGGCTTGACGGGGATTCCCGTCGCCGGCCACTGCTCGAGCGCGGTGACCAGCGCATCCTGTGCCAGCTCCTCGGCCGCGCCCACGTCGCGGACCAGGCGCGCCAGCCCCGCGATCAGGCGGGGCGCTTCGATGCGCCAGACGGCTTCGATGGCGCGCCGGACGTCCGCGGAAGGATCCACGGGCGCGATCAGAGCACGACCGCCGTCAGGCGCAAGCCCGGGCGTCGCGGAACCGATCAGGAGCGCTTGCCGCGCGCCTCGAGCTCGGCGCGGAGCTCGACCTCCCTCTTCACCAGGTCGTCGCCCAGGTAGGCGAAGTCTTCTGGCGCGAAGACCTGTCGCAGCTCGATCTCGCAGTCGCCGCGGAACGGCGGAGGGGACCGCTTGGCCCACTCGAGCGCCTCTTCCTTGGACCGGCACTCCAGGATCCAGAAGCCGGCGATGAGCTCCTTGGTCTCGGTGAAGGGGCCGTCGACGACCGTTCGCTTCCCGCCGGAGAAGCGGACCCGGGCGCCCTTGGACGACGGGTGCAACCCCTCGCCCGCCAGCAAGACCCCGGCTTTCGCCATCTCCTCGTTGAACTGCCCCATCTGCGCGGCGAGCTCGGGGTCAGGCATGGCGCCGCTCTCGGATTCGGGGGTCGCTCGCACCATCAGAATGAATTTCATCGTTTTCTCCTTTGTCATGAGACCGAAGAGCCGGCCCTGACCACGCGACGAACGAGCCTGGCCGGGATCGACAACCCACCAAAGAGTTTTCCCCGCCCTGACCTGAACGCGAGCAGCATCGTCGGGTGTAGCCTGTTGTGCATGGCTGCACCCGACGACGGCGCTCCGGAACCTTCCGACGAAGACGTGACCAGCCTCGACGAGACCAACCGGTTGCCGGTGTCGGCACCGGACCAGCAGACGCGTGCCTACAAGAGCGCCGAGTTCCTGGCCGGACGCGACGCCGGATTCAAGGAAGGCGTCGATGCCGCTGTTGCCGCGCTGCGCGGCGAGCTGATCCGAGCGCGCGCCACCGACGAGGAAATCAAACACATCGTCGCGCGCGTTCGCTCCGGCTCGGTCGCGCGCGGCTGAGAGAGAGGGGGTGCGAAAATCCTGCTACGCGCCATTGCGTGCACGAGCTGGGCACCCGTGAAGTCCTTCCGGAGCCCATCCTCATGCTTAGTTTGGCTTCTACGGCAATGTCCGAGGAGGCAATCATGAAGAAAATCCAAGGTGTGGTGGTGGCAGCGTTGTTGGCGATCTGGTGTTTCCCGGCCGTCAGCCAGGCAAAATCCCTCGCGGCCGATCCGGCGCCGCTGCCAGCAGCAGTGACGTCGACGCGTGCACCGGTCGCTGCTGAAACGACGACGACGACGGCTCCGGCCACGGAGGCCACGCAGCTGGCGCAGCGCGAGCAGCAGTCGCAGAACCTGCAGGACTACAAGGGCGGCGCGGCCGTCGTGTACGTCGGCAGCGGCGTCCTGCTGGTCGTCATCATCGTCCTGCTGATCCTGTTGATCTGATGCGGCAGCCGCCGCTCTGGTTGGCGGCGCTGGTACTGGCCGCCACCTCTTGCTACGCGGGGGAGGCGCACGACGTCTCCCCGCGTCGCGCGGCGGCGCTGGAGGCGGACCCCGCCTGGAAGTTCGTTCGCGGGGTCCCGTTCATTCCGCAGCGCGCGGACAGCGACTGCGGGCCCGCGGCCCTGACGATGGTCCTTTCGCACTTCGGTGTGAAGACCTCGCTGGCGGAGGTGGCGGCGCTGAGCCCCCCCGACAAAGTCGGGGTCCGAGCCGGTGGTCTGCGGGACGTGGCGCGGGCCAAGGGGATGGAAGCCTTCGTCGTCGAGGGGAACTTCAACGACCTCGTCGATCAGCTCTCGCGGGATCGGCCGGTCCTGGTTGGTCTGGCGAAGCCCATCACGGGCGGTCGCGCGCTCGCGCACTACGAGGTGGTGGTCGGCATCGATCGCACGGACAAGAAGATCGTCACGCTGGACCCCTCGCGCGGGCTCCGCGAAAACAGCCTGGAAGGCTTCGCCAAGGAGTGGGTGCCCACCGGGCGCGTGACGTTGATCGTTTTTCCGCGCAGTGTCGCTACGTCTTCCGGCGCGTGGGAGGGGCGAGATCACCGGGTGGGCGGTTCGGATCTTCGACCGCCGGCCAGCGAATCTCGCCGCTCTGGTCCTGCTCGTCTAGCCGTTCGGCAGCGCGCGCGGCGTTCTCGCGCGGCGTGAGGATCGGCGACTCCTCCTGCGCCTCTTCGGGGATCCCTTTCGTCTTCTCCATGTCTGCGAAGGTGGTCATCCGCTGAGCGCCGGAAAAGCGCGACCGCATCCGCCGCTTCCGCGCGGCGGACCAGCTGAGGTATATGAGGCGCATGTCCGCGGAACACACGACCCTGCCTGCCAAAGACGCGCTTGACCGCCTGAAGGTCGGCAACCTCCGCTACGTCCAGAATGTTCGCAGCGTCGACTCGATGCTGAGCCACAGCCGGCGCGAGAACCTGCTGCAGCCCCAGACGCCATTTGCCATCGTGCTCGGCTGCTCGGATTCGCGCGCCCCTGCCGAGATCGTCTTCGACCAGGGCCTCGGCGACCTGTTCGTCATCCGGGTCGCAGGCAACATCGTCGCGCCGTCCCAGGTCGGCAGCGTCGAGTTCGCCGCCGAGCGGTTCGGCACGCGGCTGGTCGTCGTCATGGGTCACACCAACTGCGGCGCCATCCAGGCGGCGGTGGAGTCGCTGGTGGGCGAGCAGCAGCCTGCCTCGCAAAACCTGATGTCCATCGTCAACCGGGTCCGGCCGAACATCCAGGCGCTGGTCTCGACCGAGCTGGTGCGCGATCCGCCGCGCCTGGCGCGAGAGGCGATGCGCGCCAACGTCCGCGCTTCCGTGAGCCATCTGCGCCACGGCTCCGAAGTTCTGGAGCGCCTCGCCCACTCCGGGGGGCTGGCCGTCGTCGGCGCCGAGCTGGACCTGGCGACCGGCGAGGTCCTGTTCTTCGACGACCTCTAATGGTGGTACGGCTCGCCGCGGATGATGGTGAGCGCGCGGTAGATCTGCTCGCACAGGACCAGCCGCGCGAGCCGATGGGGCAGGGTCAGCGCCGACAATGACAGGCGCACGCCGGCGCGGGCCGACAGCGGCGCGGGAATGCCGTCGGCACCGCCGATCACGAACGTCACCGTCTTGGTGCCGCGGGTCATCCGGCGCTCCAGCTGGCGTGCGAGCTGCTCGGTCGTCCAGCTCTCGCCGGTGACTTCCAGCGCGATCACCTCGCCGGCGGCCGGCCAGCGGCGCGTCAGCGCGGCGTCGTCGTCGACCTCGACAATCTCCAGCGGCAGGTGGTGGCGCGTGCGGGCGACGTAGTCGTCGATCAACGTCGCCAGGTGGCGGTCGCGCAGCTTGCCGACCGCCAGGACGACGATCTTCACCCGGTCAGAGCGCGCCGTAAAGGGCGTCGGTCTGCGCCAGAGACGACTCGGGCGGCACCGCCAGCTTCACGCGCGGCGCCTCGATCCACAGGCTCTCGAGGTCGTAGAACTCGCGGACGGGGTGATAAAAGACGTGGATCACGAAGGCGCCGAAATCGAGCAGCGTCCAGCGGCCGTTACCCGAGCCTTCGCGCCCCAGCGCGTAAATGCCGCGCGCCTTCATCGTTTGCGACACGCTCTCGGCGATCGCATCGACCTGACGGTCGCTGCGGCCGCTCACGATGCCGATGAAGTCGGTGTAGCTGCCCATGCCCGAGACGTCGATCAGCACGGGATCGAGGGCGCGCTTGTCCAGCGCCGCATCCATCGCGACGACCGCCAGCTCACGCGTCGCCTGCAGGTCGGATTCGCTGCGCGATGGCTTGGGGGCCTCGTCCGCGAGCCCGCGCCGATTCAGCTTCAGCTTGCTGGCGCCGGCCTTGCCGGATTTGCTCGCCGACTTTGTCGCCGACTTGGCTGACTTGGTCGCCGATTTGGCCCCGCGCACCGGGATCCGTACCGCTGCGGGGCGAGTGCCCGCGGTGCGCTTCGTCTCTGCCTTGGCCTTCTTGACCTTCGCCCCGGTCGGGCGCTGCGTTTTTCTCACCTGGGTGGAATGTAGCAAAGCGCCGGGGCGACCGCCAGATGCGGGTCAGGGGGTCGGGGCGGGCGGCGTGGGGGTCCGCGCGGCGGCCTCGACGGCCGTTTTCAGGTGCCGCTCGAAGGCGGCCACCAGCCGCGTGAGGTAGCTCTGGCCGGCGCGGCCCAGACGATCCTCGACCGCCGCCGACGCGCGATCCAGCCAGCGGGCCTCTTCAGCGTCGGGCTCGGTCACGTCGTCGCCGGGATCCGCGGTGCGACCGCCCGTCTCGGACCAGCGCCGGGCTGCCCGTTCGATGCGCCCGCTCATCCAGCTGGGCGCCTCCAGCGCCGAGCGCGCCAGCACGCGCCCGCCGTCCTGAAACGCCCCAATCAGCGCCGCGCGTTCCGATTCCGCCAGGGCTCCGAAGATGGCGGTGCGCAGCAACATCGCCTGGTTCCGGTCGATGGCGCCGCCCACGTGCAGCTTGCTGCAGTAGTGATCGAAGAGGGTGCCCAGCTGGAAGGTGGTGACCATGTCCTCTGCGCGGCGACCGATCGCCACCAGCGCAAAGAACTTTCGCCAGGCCAGCTTCAATGCCAGCAGGGTCGCGGCCGTCAACGTGGCGTTGCGGACGGCGGTGCCCTCACGCGGATCGCCCAGCAGCTCGGCCGGCGACTGGCCGATATCGACCTGCCGGCGCTCGGCCAGCTTGATCAGCATCCCGGCCTTGACGCGTCCGGCGAAGTAGTCGTCCAGGACCGGAATCGGAATGACGCCGCCCACGGCGGTCGCCAGCAGGGACCGCCGCACGATCAGGCGCCGGTTCTCGCGCAGGTGGTCGATGGAACGCTCGGGTGTCGCCGGCGAGACCAGCTCCGGTACGCCCGTCGGGCGCGCGTGGCCGTTGGGGCGGGCGTCGTCTTCGGGGCCGCTGCTCATGGTTGACGCTCCTTCGGGGGTGCCGGGGCACGGTGGTTCGGCTCCGCCAGACCGCGGAGGAGCTCGCGCGCTTCGGGCACGGTGCGCTGGCGCAGCACCAGCTCCTCGGCCGAAGGGCGCTGGACGGGCGGCGTCGAAGCGACGTCCGACAGGGCGGTGTGCACCTCGATCGTGCCCGACTCTTCACCCGATTCGGTCTTGGACTGGAACCCGACGGTGAGGTCGATGGCCATCAACGCGCCGGTGACGTCGTCGATCACCGCTCGCCCCGCGACCGAGCCGACGTTCAGGCCGGCCCGCCAGGCCCGCAACCCGTAAACGTGCGGCGCGCCGGCCGGTGACCCGGCATCGCCCATCGCCAGCGTGTAGCGCGTGGCCGCGGCGCCGCCGACCAGCTCGGGACCGGCATTGTCGACGCGCAGCCGGGGGGCGCCGATCTCGAACGCGGCCCACGGTCCGCCCAGCGCCTGTTCCAGGAGGCGCGTCGGTTCCGGCTCTTCGGCAACCCGTCGGATCATCTTTCCATAGCGTAGCGCAACGGCCAGCTCACGCCCGTAAAGGACGACCTCCCGCCCGCCGTCTCGGTCGTTCTCTTCATGGACCTTGTAGTTGCCGGCGCGGTCCAGCCACACGTCCGTGGTCGTGGTGACCACGACCGGGGTGGCGCCCGGGCGGCCGGCGCTCATCTTCAGCGTGGCGTGGTAGTGCGCGCCGCCCAGGTGGCGAAGGGCGGCGGACATGACGGTCGGCTTCACCGCCTCGGCCAGCGCCACCCGGTGGGGACCCGCCTCTTCCGGGGCGCGCGCGTGACAGCCGGCCGCCAACAGCGCCAGGAGGTACAACCAGGAACAAAATTTTCCCTTCAAGGCCTCGCGAACCTTAGCATCGAGCCGCATGGATGAAATGGCCGCCCTCCTGTCGTCGCCGCTGGCGACGGCGACGGCCGCGGTGTTCGGCGCCGTTTGGGGCAGCTTCTGTAATGTCGTCATCGCCCGCGTCCCGCGGCGCGAGTCCATCGTGAGCCCGGGCTCGCGCTGCCCGAGCTGCGGCGCGGCGATCCGGGCGGCCGACAACGTCCCGATCCTTTCCTATCTGTGGCTGCGCGGGCGGTGCCGCGCCTGCCGGGCGCCCATCTCGGCGCGCTACCCGCTGGTCGAGGCGCTGGCGGCGCTGCTGGCGGCCGCGATCTGGTGGAAGTTCGTCGCCGCGGATCGGGGCGAGGCAACGGGCGTTCGGCTGGCGCGCTTCGCCTGCTACTTCGCGTTTGCGGGCGTGATGTTGGTGCTGGCGTTCATCGACGCGGCGACGCGCCTTCTGCCGGACGCGATCACGTTGCCCGCCATCCCGATCCTCTACCTGGCCGCTTTCGGCGCGCATGGCGCCGACTGGGTCGATCGCCTGATTGGCGCGGCCGCCGGCTACCTGGTCTTTCGATTGATCGCCGACTTCTACTACTACGTGCTGAAGCGCGAAGGGCTGGGCCTCGGCGACGGGAAGTTGCTGGCCGTCGTCGGCGCCGTCCTGGGATGGAAGGCGTTGCCCTTCGTCGTGTTCGGCGGAGCCTTCACAGGCGCGGCTGTCAGCCTGCCCGTCGCGCTGATCGCGCGGCGGAAAACCAGCCAGTCGGAACCGCTGCGCCACCTGCAGATTCCGTTCGGGCCGTTCCTGGCGGCGGCGGCCGTCGCGTACCTCTTCGCCGGCTCCTGGCTGCTGGGCTGGCTGGAGAACGCGGCGGGCTGACTGCGTAGGTTGATTCAGTCGCGGCGGCCCGCATCGCGCGGAGCGGACGTGTCGGCGGGCGCAACGGCCGGCGCGGGAGGCGCGGCGGGAACGCCGGCGTCGGGCGGAGGCGTCGGCAGCGGCAGCCCCCACATGATCCGGCGCTGCTTGTAGAGCGGCTCGCCGTAAAGCAGCTCGGACAGGCAGGGGTGGTAGGGCAGCGCGAACGTTTCGCTGCCGACCGTCAGCTCGGATTCCCCGTCGGTGGTCACCCGCTTGGCAGCCGCCTTCTCCGACCAGCGGACCTCGAGCTCGATCTTGTCGACGGTGTCCAGCTTGTCCGGCAGGCGCCGCCAGTTCTCGTGCAGCACGCGGCGGAGGGTCTTCAGCTGGAAGTCGTTGTAGAACTCGAACTTCTCTTTACCGCCGCGAATCTGTTTACCTCCGCTTTCCCCTTCCAGGTCCAGCGCGCTGACCACGCGCGGCGGCGGCGACGTCTTGATCTCCAGGGCATCGAAGTATTCCTGCAGCCCGCACATGTCGTCGAAGCCGACCTGCCCAGGCGGGACGGTCGACAGGTCGCGGCGTATGGCGATCCCGCAGCCCAGACCCAGCGCCAAGACAGCCATTCCTGAAAGCCACACCCGGTTCTGACGCAGCATGCCCGCTGGCAGACTACGGCAGATCTCCGTGCCGACTAAAAATTTACCAAGAAGATGCTGGCGCCCGACGGTGTGCCGGCCCACGGTTTTTGCCTACGAGCGATTTTTTGCAGAACGGCAAGCAAAATCTTGCCTGGCCCGGCTATAAGGTCCCGGCTCAGTGATCCGATTACGGGGTCCGCACGACAAATAGCGACTGAAGTTTGGCTTGTTTACGCGATTTTCCCGGTGGAACCACGTGCAGTTCCACGGGGTTTGCAATCAGGATGCACTTGCCTACAGTGAACGTGCCGCAGCGAGCAAAGCGATGAAAATGCTTCGACATCCGCCGTCTAAAGAGCTCTGGAAATTTTGCATGGAGCGCTTGCGTGAGCTGCGCGGGCCCGACACCCGGGAACGCGATCTGGCCAACATTTTGGGGTTCGAGCACTCACGTGCCGTCCGCTGGAAGGAAGGCCAGATGTACGTGGATCGGGCCGAGTACCTGGTCCGGCTCGCGGATGCCTTGGACGTCGAGACCATGCTGCTGGTGGCCATGGCCTCCGGCACCCTCACGGTCGAGCAGGCGCACCGGCAGCTGGCGGGCGCGGCCAAGCCGGAGGGGGACAAGAAGAAGCGGGGCGCCGGACGCGCCGAGCCGATGGAAGTCGCGAGCGACGCTTCGCTGTTCGCTCTGGACAGCGCCAAGTTCGAGGCCGGCGGGCGGGGTGTGGTGCTGCTGGTGTCGTCGAATGGTGAAGGGCGGGTCGAGCTGGGCCAGGCGCTGGGGCGTCACACGGACCTCGGCGGAATGGTCGCGACCGGCATGTCGATCGGCCTTTGCCTCGCCGAACGCTACCGGCCCGAGCTGACGTTCCTGGACCTGGGGCTGGCCAACGTCCACGCGTTCGACGCCTGCCACGTGCTGTCCAGCCTGACCAGCCGCGCGGGCCGCCGGTCGCGCGTGGTTGCCGGGACTTCGACGATGACCGACGCCGTCGAAAAGCCGGCCTTGATGGCCGGCGCTGCGAACGTCACCCTGTTCCCCTTCAGCGCAAGCCTGTTCGACTCCGAGCTCGATCGCCTGGAAGAGCGTCTCGGCCCGCGGAAAGCCAGCCGGCGCTGATCTGGTACCCTCCGCCCGGATGGAGCGGATAGGGTTCCTGTCTGATCGTCCTGCGCCCCTGCGCCGCCACGCCGCCTGGCTGCTGGTCAGCGCCGCGTACCTGTTCGCTTCGCCCTACTTCGAGCAGCTGAACAACCCGAACGAGAACGTGCGCGTCTGGGCGACCCGCGCCGTGGCCGTCCACGGTGTCCTGGAGATCGACGACGTCGTTCGCGAATGGGGATACGTCAACGACAAGGCCAAGAACGAACCGCACGTTTACTCCAGCAAGGCGCCGGGAGTCAGTCTGCTGGGCGTTCCGGTTCTGGTCGCCGAAACGAAGATAGACCGCTGGCTCGGGCGCCCGCCGCTTGGCAAGCGGGCGATCACCTTTTGGCTGCGCCTCTTCGCGGTGAAGCTGCCCATGTTGGCGTTCCTGTGGGCTTTCGGGCGCTACGCAGAGCGGGCCACGGGGTCGGCGTTCGGGCGCGACCTGTGCGTCGTGGCGCTGGGGTTGGGGACGATGCTCTACCCGTACGGCGGGCTTTTCGTCGGTCACGCGCTGGCTGCCGCGGCGGCGTTCGGCGCCTTCATGTTGATGGACGCACTGCCGGAGACGCGCCCGGCGCGGTTGCCTGCGCGGCTTGGGGCAGCGGGGTTACTGTCTGGCGCCGCGGTCGTGCTGGAGTACCAGGTCTTGCTGGTGGCGCTGGCGCTGGGGGTGGCGGCGCTACTCTGGCATCGCCGTCGCGCGATCTGGTTTTTCGCCGGGACCGTACCCCCGGCCGTCGCGCTGGGCGCGTACCACCAGGCCCTCTTTGGCAAGCCGTGGGCGTTCCCGTACGCCAACATCGAGAACCCGGTGTTCGCGCGGACGGCGCACGCGGCCGGGTTCCACGGCCTGTCGTGGCCGCAGCCGGCGGCGTTCCCGGCGTTCCTGGTGTCACCCGCCTATGGCCTCTTCGCGTTTTCACCCGTGCTGCTGCCCGGTCTGGTGGGCGCCGTCTGGATGGCGTGGCGCGGACCCTCGCGGCGCGAGGGGTATCTGGTGCTGGCGATCGCCCTGTCGATGTTCTTGTTCCTGGCGGGCATGAGCAACTGGCGCGCCGGCTGGTGCGTCGGGCCGCGCTACATCGCGGCGGTGGTCCCGTTCCTGTTCCTGCCGATCCTGCGCCTGTGGCCGGCCATCGCGCGGCGCGGCTGGGCGACTGCAGGGCTGGTCGGGCTGACCACCGTTTCGGTGGTGCTGAACGTGGTGTCGGGCGCGGTTTATCCGCACTACCCGGAGGCGCTCCGAAACCCGGTCTTCCAGCTGGCGTTCCCGCTGGTGGGGCAGGGGTACACCCCGTACGGCGTTGGATGGGCGCTGGGGCTTCGCGGCCTGGCCGCGCTGTTGCCGCTCGCGGTCGTCGTGGTGGGCGCGCTGGCTCTGGTCGCCGGCGGACAGCGCGTGCCCGATTGGCGCCGCCGCCTGGCCCACGCCGCTGCCGCGGCGGGGCTGGCGGCGGTCTTCCTGGCGGCGCTGGGCCAGTACGCCCGGACACCGACGCCGGCCGAAGCCCACGCCCAGGCGACCGTGCGATCGCTGTGGGAACCCCGGGCGGGCATCCCCGATACCCACCCGCGCCTGTGAGCGTGCTAAAAGCGCCCTGCCCCCGGACATGGACATCAGCGTCGTCCTTCCCATCTACAACGAGCGCGAGAACCTGGTTCCGCTGATCGACGAGATCGCGGCGGTTCTGTTGCCGACCGGCAAGGCGTTCGAGATCATCGCCGTCGACGACGGCAGCCGCGACGAGAGTCCGGACATCCTGCGGCGCCTGGCGGCCGAGCGCCCGTACGTCAAAGCGCTGCTGTTCCGCCGCAACGCCGGGCAGTCGGCGGCGTTCGACGCCGGCTTCCAGGCTGCCAGCGGCACCCTGGTCGTCACGATGGACGCCGATCGCCAGAACGATCCGCGCGACATTCCCAAGCTGATCGCCAAGCTGGACGAGGGCTACGACATGGTCACGGGCTGGCGCCGCGACCGCAAGGACGGCTTCCTGCTGCGGAAGTTCCCGTCGCGGATCGCGAACGCGCTGATCCGCAAGGTGACCGGCGCCAAGATTCACGACCTCGGCTGCTCGCTGAAGATTTACCGCAAGGAGCTGGCCGACCAGATGCGGCTCTGGGGCGAGATGCACCGGTTCATCTCGGTCCTGGCCGAGGGGCTGGGCGGCCGCGTCGGCGAGGTGGTCGTCAACCACCGGCCGCGCGTCGCCGGCAAGTCCAAGTACGGCCTGATGCGGACCGTGAAGGTCATGCTGGACATGACCACGATCTGGTTCATGCGGCGCTACCAGACCAAGCCGATCTACGTGTTCGGCGGGCTGGGGTTGCTGATGCTGTTCATCTCGGGGGCGATCTCCGCGTTCGTCGGCTACGAGAAGCTGGCGTACAACATCTGGGTGCACCGCAATCCGCTGTTCCTGATCGCGGTGACGTCGGCGTTGATGGGCGTGCAGTCGATCGGGACGGGCATCCTGGCCGAGCTGATCGTGCGCACGCACTTCGAATCTCAGCGCCACAGCTCCTACGGGATCGGGACGCGCGTCGGGTTCCCGCCTTCGCCCTGACGCATGTGCGGGTTCGCCGGGTTCATCGCGCGCGACGTCGACCCGGCGGCGCTGCCGCGCATGCTGGCCGCGATCGCGCACCGCGGGCCCGACGGTGAAGGGAAGTGGCAGCAGCAGGCCGGCGCCTGGCAAGTGGTGCTGGGACACCGGCGGCTGGCGATCATCGACCTGGCGGGCGGCATTCAGCCGATGGCCAACGAGGACGGCCGCGTCGTCATCGTCTACAACGGCGAGCTCTACAACGATCCGCCGCTGCGGGCGGCGCTGGAGCAGCGGGGCCACGTCTTTCGCACGCGCAGCAGCGACACCGAGACGATCCTGCACCACATCGAAGAGCACGGCGCCGGCGGCGTGCCGGCGCTGGACGGCATGTTCGCGTTCGCGGTGTGGGACGGGCGGTCCGGACAGCTGACGCTGGCCCGCGACCGCTGCGGGATCAAGCCGCTTTACTACGCCGAGCTGCCGGGCGGCGGACTGGTGTTCGGGTCCGAGCTGACCTCGGTGCTGGCGCACGGGGCGGTCAATCGCACGCTCAGCGGGGCGGGGCTGGGGTCGTACTTCTTCTCGGACTACGTTCATCCGCCGCACACGATCGTCTCGGCGGTGAAGAAGCTTGCCCCCGGGCACACGGTGACCTGGCGCGACGGCCGGCTGGAGGCGCCGCGCCCGTTCTGGCGGCTGCAGGTGGCGAACGGCGGGACCGCGGCGGGCGACGACGGCGCGCGCGCGGAGCAGCTCTGGACCGCCATCGAATCGTCCGTCGAGGCGCAGCTGGTCTCGGATGTCCCGGTCGGCATCTTCCTGAGCGGCGGCATCGATTCGTCGACGGTGGCCGCGGCGGCGGCGCGCACCTCGCGCCGGCGCATGACCGCGTTCGCGATCGGGTTCGAGGACCCCACGTTCGACGAGAGCGGCTACGCGCGGATGGTGGCGGACAAGCTGGGCGTCGAGCTGGTGACCGAGAAGCTGCACGCCGACAACCTGCTGGAGATCGCCGACGCGGCGCTGGACCGGCTGGACGAGCCGCTGGCGGATCCGTCGTACCTGCCGACCTACCTGCTGTCGCAGCTGGCGGCGCGCCACGTGAAGGTGGTGCTGGGCGGCGACGGCGGCGACGAGCTGTGGGGCGGGTACCCGACGTACAAGGCGCACCGCGCGGCGGCGATCTACGCCGCCATCCCGCAGGTCGTCCGCCGGCAGGTGATCGCCCGCGTCGTCGGCGCGCTGCCGATCGCCGACCGCTACCAGAGCCTCGAGTGGAAGCTGCGCCGCTTCACGGAGCGGTTCGACGATGACCGCGTGACGCGCCACCTGCGCTGGATGTCCAACGTCGATCTCCCCGAGCTGGCGCAGGCGATCCCCGCCGCGCGCGGCATCACGCCCGCGACGCTGGAGACGCCGCACCCGAGCGGCGGCGACTGGCTGAACGCGATCCTGGCGCTGGACTTCGCGACGTACATGCCCGGGTCGGTGTTGACCAAGGTCGATCGCGCGGCGATGGCGCACGGGCTGGAGGTCCGGCCGCCGCTGCTGGGGAACGCGATGGTGGACCTGGCGTTCTCGTCGCCATCGCGTGACAAATTGCGCGGTAAAACGAGCAAATACCTGCTGAAGCGCGCGGTGCGCGGGCGCATCCCCGACGAGGTGATCGACCGCCCGAAGAAGGGCTTCGGCATTCCGCTGGCCGCCTGGCTGCGCGGACCGCTGGCGGCGCGCGTGCAGGCGGTCGTCGCGGAATCACCGCTGTGGGACCTGGGCTGCGCCGATCGGACGGTGTTCGCGCGCTGGTTCGACGAGCACCGCGACCGCCGCCAGGACCGCAGCAAGCCGTTGTGGGCGCTGTACGTCCTCGACCGCTGGCTGCGACGCAACGGCGCGTCGGCCTGATCAGAAGCTCGGCACGAAGCTGACCAGCACCACGAACGGCGGCCGGGCCGGCGGCGCCGCCAGGCACGCGCCGTTGTTGCCGTGGCGGTTCAGCGGGATCGCCAGGTCGATCGAGAAGAGCTGCTGGTACACGCCGAACGCGTCGTGCAGGACGCGGAAGCTATAGCCGACATCGTAGTAGACGTTCTCGCGCGAGAGGCTGTATCCGTCGCAGCCGGTGATGGCCGCGGCGTCGAAGAACAGCGTCCCGGCGAACCCGCGCACCGACGTCAGGTGCAGCAGGTTCCAGTCCAGCCCCGAGATGTAGTCGTCGCGCAGCTGCACACTGCCGATGACGTTCGCGCGCGCCAGAAGCTCGTCGGCGAAATAGCCGCGCATCGCCGTCGGCCCGCCGGCGCCGGTCAGCTGGCTGCGCAGGCGGATGTCGCCGCCCGTGATCGCGAACTGGCCGTCCAGCGCGAACACGTGGCCCGGCGCCATCTCGAAGAGGCGCAGCGCTTCCGCCCCCGCCGACACCTGCGACAGGTTGCCGCCGCCGCTTTCGAGCACGGTCAGCGTGTAGCCGACCCCGACGCGCAGACCCACCGCGTGCCAGGGGTCGTAGAGGAAGTCACGGGTGTCGTGCAGCAGGCCCACGCGCGCGTTGACGCGATAGCCGGGCAGCTCGGGCTCGCCCACCGCCACCGCGAACGACGGGTTGATGCGCGAGAGGTTGAGTCCGCCGAACGCGGATGTCGTGAGCTGATTGTGCGTCACCTGCCCGCCGAAGTTGTAGTAGTAGGCGCCGCCCACGCCGATGTCCGTGGTCTCGCTGTGGAAGGCGGTCAGCAGGATCTCGTGCCGCAGGTCGTGCTGCGGCTTCAGCAGGAAGGCGGCCGAGAAGTTGGCGGTCAGCTGCGAGATGTTGAGCAGCGCGCCGAACCCCTCGTACAAGAAACGCCAGCGCTGCGGCCGGCGGTCGTCGTACCGCGGATCATCGGAGGGGCGCAGCGAGCCGACGGCGCTTTCGACCAGGCGCTCGCGCGGGTCGATCTCGACGGCCTTGAGGCGCGCCGGCAGGTCGACGATGAAGACGTGGCCCGGTTGGTCGTCGTCCCAGCGCAGCGTCTGCAGCGCCCCGTCGCGGTCGCGGACCAAGACCTCGACGGGCTCGCGCAGCGTCGCGCCCTCGCGGCGGACGTCGATCTCCACGTGGTCGCCGCCGTCTGTCGCCCGGGTGACCCGCACGGCCTGCAGGCGGTAGTTCACGCGGGGCAGCGGCCCCAGCCACTGGCGCCAGAACCAGTCGAGATCGGCGCCGAACGTCTCGGCCGCCGCGCGGCGCAGCGGCTGCCCGTCGTTCAGCATGCGGCGGGTGAGCGCCGGGAATGCGGCGGCGCCCAGCAGGTCCAGCAGCTTGTTGTAGATGAGGCGCGGGCTTGGCGCTTCCGGATCGGCAAACAGGCGCACGTCGTCGCGCAGCGGGTCGCGGTCCGCGACGTCGCCGAAGTAGCTGGACGACGACGCGAGCTGCGGCGCGTACAGCAGCTGGTCCACCGCCGGAACGAAGTCGAACGGCCGCAGCAGATCGGCCGCGTACTCGAGGCGGCTGAACTCGGCGACGGCGTAAAGCTCGGTCAGATAGGCCGCCAGGACACCGGCCGCGCGCCCGCGTTCCGCCGGTGGCTCGTGGTTGGCGACGCGCGCCTCCAGCACGGCGGTGACGATCGCCCGCACCAGCTCCAGGTGGTGGTACTTGCGCAGGCGGTTGACGGGGAAGATCCGAAAGATCTGGTCGGAGACCAGAACGACGTTGCCGTGCTGCTGGACCAGCTGGTGGCGCAGCGGCGCCTCCACCAGCGTGATGGGGGCGGCCAGGGCGGCAGCCTCTGGAGGCTTGGCGCCCGCGGGCCCGCGCAGCAACGAATCGGCGAGCTGCAGCGCACGCCGGGCGGTCGCCAGCACCAGCGCCGGGATGTCCTCGCGCACGTACGGCAGCGGCTGGTCCTCGCTCCCTGGTGGCCGCGGCTTGCGGTGAAGGTAGCGAACCAGGTGGTCACCGACGGTGATCGTGTCGGGCCGCAGAACGCGATCCGTCACCAGCGTGGGGTAGGGGACGTCCTCGCTGTCGACGGTGACCGGCTGGCGTGGGCCCGGCCACACGACCGGCTGTCCGTCGAGGACCAGCGCCAGCGGTCGCGGCGCGCGAACCGTCAGGCGCGCGCGGCCGGCGCGGGCGGGCGCCGCCTTCAGGTCGAACGCGCCGGGGATCTGCGCGGCCGGCAT
>JBJMQQ010000235.1:0-15169 GCA_045802645.1 Polyangia bacterium | reverse complement strand
GGTGGCTCTCATCGGCGGGCGGCTGCTGCTGCACGCAGTGCTCTCGGCGCTGCGCCGCAACGGATACCGGTCGCGGCCGGCGCTGCTGGTGGGCGAGCCCGGCCCACTGGCCACGCTGATCGCGCGCTTCAGCGAGTCGCCCGAGATGGGCATCCATCTGGCCGGCGTGCTCATCCCGGCGGGGATGACGGCCGACGGCGGCCTGGGCGGCGTTCCCGTGCTGGGGGACTTCAGCCAGGTGGCGGAGGCCGTCGAAGCGACGGGTGCGCGTCAGGTGGTGATCGCGCTTCCCCGTCGCCGTTGGTTCGAGCTGGAGAGCATCCTGTCGAAGATCAACGACCACACCGTCGACGTGCAGGTGGTTCCCGATCTGCACGAATACGTCACCCTCGGTTGCGAGGTCGAGACGCTGGACGGTCTGCCCATCGTCAAGCTGAACGGCTCGCCCATGCGCGGGTGGGGCGCGTTGTTCAAGCGGCTGACGGACATGGCGCTGTCGACGGTGGCGCTGCTGTTGTTGTCGCCGGTGTTCCTGATCGTGGCAGCGGCCGTCAAGATCACGTCACGCGGCCCCATCTTCTACGCACAGGAACGGATGGGTCTGGATGGTGGTCGCTTCCGCATGTACAAGTTCCGCTCGATGCGGGTGGACGCGGAGTCCACGACCGGCGCCGTCTGGGCCCAGGCCGGCGATGATCGCCGCACGCCGATCGGCGCCCTGCTGCGGGCGACCAGTCTGGACGAGCTGCCGCAGTTCTGGAACGTGCTGATCGGGGACATGTCGCTGGTGGGGCCCCGGCCAGAGCGTCCCGTCTTCGTCAGCAAATTTCGAAACGAGATCTCGCACTACATGCTGCGCCACAAGGTGAAGGCCGGAATCACGGGGTGGGCGCAGGTCAACGGATGGCGCGGCAACACGTCGCTGGACGAGCGTATCCGGTGCGACCTTCACTACATCAAGAACTGGTCCTACTCGTTTGATCTGAAGATCCTCTGCTTGACGGTGTTCAAGGGCTTCGTGAACAAGAATGCCTACTGATGTGCCAAATCGCGTGCTGGTCGTCATTCCGACGCTGAACGAACGCGCCCACGTCCCGCAGGTGCTGCTGCAGCTGGTCCAGGAGGCGCCGCACTTTCAGGATCTGTCCATTGCCGTGGTCGACGGTGGGAGCACGGACGGCACGCAGGCGGCGGTGATGGAGATGAGCGGCCAGTGGCCGGCGATCCGGCTGATTCACAACCCGGCGCGCATCCAGAGCGCCGCGATGAACCTGGCTGCTCGCCGGCTGGGCGGCGATGCCGATGTCCTGATTCGCTGCGATGCCCACGCGACGTACCCGCCTGATTTCTGCCGCCGCCTGGTCGACACGCTGGACAGGGTGGGGGCGGACGCGGTGGTGGTCCCGATGGATTCGATGGGCGAGACCTGTCTGCAGCGGGCGATCGCCTGGGTGTCGAACTCCCCGATCGGGACCGGTGGCGCCGCCCACCGGGGTGGCCGCCGCAGCGGCTTCGTCGACCACGGCCATCACGCTGCGTTTCGGATGGCGGCGTTCCGCCGGGTCGGCGGCTACGACGAGAGCTTCACCCACAACGAGGACGCCGAGCTCGATTGCCGGCAACGTGCCCTCGGCGGGCGCGTGTACCTGGACGCCGACATCCGGATTGGGTACAGGCCGCGGCAGACCCTCGCCGCGCTCGCGCGCCAGTACTATCGCTACGGCGCCGGGCGCGCGCGGACCGCGCGGCGGCACCCCGGCTCGTTGCGCCTGCGGCAGCTGGCGGTTCCTGTTCACGTCGCCGCGTCGTTGCTGGCCGTGGCCGCCAGCGCCTGGTGGCCGGTGGGTCTGCTGTGGCCGGCGCTCTACGTCCTCGCGTTGCTCGCGACCTCGCTCTGGATGACCGCGCGCCACCGCTCAGCGTGCGGGCTGTGGGCTGGGCCCGCCGCCGCCGTCATGCACACGGCGTGGGGCTTCGGGTTCCTGCTCTCCTGGCTGGCCACGCGCGAGCCGCGCTGGGTTCCGAAGATGGCCGTCCAGCTGCACGCCGAACCGGCCGAAGGGCAGGTCGCGTGACGGGGCAGCTCAGATGAGTCGCGAGCTGCATGCGCTGATGGTCGATCCGTCACTCTTCACCGCGCCGTACGACGCCGCGCTGACCGAAGGACTGCTCGCGTCGGGGACGAACCCCGTCTGGGCAGGGCGGCCCACCCGGCGCGGCGATCGCCAGGAGATTCCGGCCGACCGCGTGCTGCCGATGTTCTATCGCCGCGTCGATCAGCTGCAGAGAGCACCGGCGGCGCTGCGAACCGTGCTGAAGGGGGCGGCCCACCTGTGGGGCTTGCTTCGGCTGGTGGCGCGGGTCTACACGCAGCGTCCGGACGTCGTCCACTTCCAGTGGCTGGTGGTCCCGCCCCTGGATCTGCTGGCCATGCGGCTCATCGGCCGGCGCGCGCCGGTGGTGCTGACCGTGCACGACACGGTTCCGTTCAACGGCGACCGGCTGTCGCAGATGCAGACAGGCGCGCTGGATCTGGCGCTGCGCACCTGCGATGCGCTGATCGTGCACACGGCCGAGGCGCGGGAGCGGCTGATCGCGCGCGGCCTTCACGGCGATCGGATCGCCGTCATCCCGCATGGGCCGCTGGCGCTGCACGTTCCGCTGCCCGCCCCGAAGCCGGCCGCTGCCGAGCCGCCGTTGCGCCGCTTCACGCTGTTCGGCGAGCTGAAACCGTACAAGGGGATAGACGTGCTGCTGGCCGCCGTCGCCTCGCTCTCCCCGGACGTGCGCCGCCGCGCGCGGTTCGTGGTCGCCGGGCGCCCGCGCATGGATCTGGCCCCGATCCAGCGGCAAATCGCCGCCTTGGGCCTGGACGACGTCGTCGAGCTGCGGGCCCACCGCCTGTCAGAATCCGAGATGGCCGAGCTATTCGCGGCCACGGACTGCTTCCTGTTCCCTTACCGGCAGATCGACGCCAGCGGCGTCTACTACCTGACGAAAGCGCTGGGCAAGTGGATGATCGCCAGTCGGGTCGGGATCTTCGCGGAAGATCTCGCGGACGGCAGTCGGGGCACGCTGGTCGCACCCGAGGCGCCGGAGCAGCTGGCCAGCGCGATCGCGAAGGCCATCGACGTGCTGCCGCGGCCCGCCCCGTACGCGCCCGAACAGGAGTGGCGGAACATCGGGGCGGCGACGGTGCGCCTGTACGAGACCACCCTGGCGCGTCACAAGCGCACCAGTCGGCTCACCCGGCCACAGACCGGCAGGGCCGCCGCGGTGGCGCCCGAGTGAGCACCACGCGGTGGCTGTTCGTCGACGGCGCGCGTTCGTTCGGCGGGCACGAGATCATGCTGTTGCGGCTGATGGACGAGCTGGCGCGGCAGGGGCGCGTCCGCCCGCGGCTGCTGGCGCTCGCCGGTACGGAGCTGCGGGCGCGCGCCGGCACGCACGCCACGACGCACGCGCTGCCGGGTGGCACGCCCCCGGCCGGCCCGATCGCGCGGGTTCGAGCGGCGCTCGCCGACGCGCAGGTGATCTGGCGGACGCTGCGCGCCGAGCGGGCCTCCTTCTGCGTCGTCGCTGAAGGGTCGGTGCTCTCGCAGCCCGTTCCGTCGCTGGTCTGCCGGATGGCGGGGGCGCGGCTGGCGGTCTATCTGCCGCTGACCCAGCCCACCTCCGAGATGGGGTTTCGCAGCGGCTGGCTGCGCGACGGTTTGATGAAGCTGGGCTTCGCCGACCTGCCGCACGCCTGGATCGTGCTGACCGGAGACCAGGCGGCATCCTTCGCGGCCTGGACCGGCGCGCGGCAGCCCATCTTCGTGCTGCCCAACACCGTCGCGCCCGAGATCGAGCAGCGGATGGGCGACGCGCTCCCGTATCCCACCGGCGAACCGTTGCGCGTCGTCGTCCTGGGGCGCCTCGACATCCAGCAGAAGGGGCTGGACCTGCTGCTGGACCACGTGGAGCAGGCCGGTCCGTCGATGCCGCCGCTGCAGCTGGCGCTGGTCGGTGACGGCCCCGCGCGCGACCAGCTGGCGGCGCGGCTCGCCCGCAGTCCGACGCTGGCGGCTCGGACGCGCATCGCGCCCTGGAGCGACCCGGCGTCGGTGCTGCGCGGTGCGGACCTGCTGCTGCTTCCGTCGCGATATGAAGGCGTCCCGCTGGTCATGCTGGAGGCCATGGCGATGGGCGTGCCGGTGGTCGCCTCCGACCTCCCCGGCACGCGCCCGTTCCTGACGGACGCGTGCCTGTTTCCCGTGGGCCGTCTCGATCGAGCCTTCGCGATCGTCGAGTCGTTGCGCGACCCGGCAGCGCGCGCGCGCGTCGCGGGCATCAATCGCGCCGCATTCGCCGCGAAGGCGTCGGGCGCCGCGTTCTCGACAGCCGTGGAGGCGCTGGCGTCGCGGGTCTCTCGATGGGCCAACGGTGCGCCCGCGCCGGCCGCCTAGAATCACTGCGACAGGTACTTGATCTGAACGAACGGGTTCAGCAATCCCGAGATCGTCTGCAGCGTCGGCAGGATCTCCTGGATGGCTTCGTTCCAGCTGGTCACGGCGGTCTCCGGGACGAACACGATGTCGCCCGGCGCCAGCAGGAAGGACGAGGCGTCGCCGCGCAAGATCCGGTTCACGTCGACGACGAAGAACCGACCCCGGTCAGCCTCGCTGCGGATGATGCGCACCTCGGACAGCTTGCCTTGCACGCGCTCGCGAAAGCCGATGCCGGCCGCGGCCAGCGCTTGCAGCAGGTCCAGGCGCCCGTCGACGAACGGGACCGGCCCCCCGCGCGAGTTGCTGCCGGCCGCCCCGCCGAAGACGAAGGCCTGCTCGGTCAGGTTGTCGGGAACCACGATCGTGTCGCCCGTGCGCAGCGGGATGTTCTGGCGCAGGTCGCCGTCCCTCAGCAGCCGGCGGAAGTTCACCGGGAGCCGCCGTCCCTGCCGGGCCACGTACGCCGTCGCGAGGCTCGCGTGGTCCATCATCACGCTGCCCCCCAGCGACAGGGCTTCCAGGAGGCGCATGGGTCGATCCGCCAGCTTCAGCCCGGGGCTGACGAACTGCCCCAGCAGGTAATAGCGGATGCTTCCGTTGTAGATGACCTGAACGGTCACCTTCGGCTCTTTGACGAACTTCGCCAGCTCCGCCTCCAGGAACGCGCGCAGCTCTTCGGAGCTCTTTCCGGCCACCCGAACGGTGCCGATCAGCGGGAACTGGATCGATCCGTCCGTGTCGATGTACAGGCCCGAGGTGCGCGCGGCCGTCCCGTTGGCCGCCAGTCCGGACCCGCCGCCGTAGGTGGCCACCGCCAGCTCGGGATGGTTGTAGACGGCGACCAGCAGCGTGTCGCCCGGTCCGACGCGATAGGGCTGTCCGTCGTTGTCCTCCAGCGTCGATTTCAGCAGCTCCGGATCCAGCGTCTGTTCAGTCTGCGACACCACCGGCGACGGGAGCGTCTTCGACACCACCACCGGATGTGGGGGCGGCGCGGCACAGCCCCCCGCAATCATCGCTGCCAACGCCCCGGTCCGAATTCGCCTCCACGCTGTTCTCACTGACCTTCAACACGTAGCACGCAAGTGCGGAGCTGGCGTCGCCGAGAAGGCCCATCCTGCAGATTGGGCCGCGAAGTTACAGCCGCTGGGATGTCCCGTTACATTGCGTTCAACGCGGAGACATGAGCGCGATCCGAAAAAGCAGCCGCCGCGATGGGACGTCGTGGCAATCTGTCGCGCCGTGAAGCGTGTACGTGAGCGGCTGCCCGAGGCGTTGGCCCTTCTGCTGGGGATCCTGCTCCGGATCTCCATGGCGACGACGTATGACGTCAACCGCGGGTTCGACTTCGTCGCGCACTGGCTGGGCGCCGACTACATCGTGCGGCACGGCGCGCTTCCGCCCCTCGACCTGACGGCCGCGGCCTATCACCCGCCGCTCTACTACTTGGTCCTCGCGGCGATGATCAAAGTGGGGCTGGGCACCGGCGCCGCCGGCTGGCTGGCGGCGTTGCTGGGGATCGCCAGGCTGGTGTTGGTGTGGCTCGCGCTCGAGCGCTGGCTCCCCGAATCGCGGCTGGCCCGGGTGGTGGCGCTCTTCACCGCGGCGGTGATCCCGGTGGGCGTTCAGCTGGACGGCATGGTGACGAACGAAACGCTGAGCATGCTGGTGTGCGCGCTGGCGATCCTGACCGCCCCGTCGGCGGTCGAGGCCGCACGACAGGGGCGGGTGAAGCCCGTCGCCTGGTTCGCGCTGTGGCTCGGGCTCGCGTTCCTCACCAAGTTTTCAGCGTCGGTGATCGGCGTCGCCGTGGCGATCGCGGTGACGCTGGAGATCGCGCGCTCCGGCCAGCCCTGGTCGGAGGCGCTGCGTGCGCGCAGCAAGCCGCTCGCCGTCGGCGCCTTGATCGTCGTCGCGCTCTCGGGATGGTTTTACGCGCGCAACGAGAAGCTGTACGGGATGCTGGCGCCGACCGGCTACGAGGGGTCGGTGAAGGCCAGCCAGGCGCCCTACGAGAAAATTCCGTACCTGAAGCGTCGCGACCCGGACTTCTTGTTGATGTGGGACCCGGCGGTGTTCGGCTACCCGTATGCGCCGGTCGGGACGCACCCGCGCCCCCGGTTCTTCTCGGTCTTGGTCGCGAGCACCTTCTCCGACTACTACAGCTACGGCCTGGCCGGCTGGCAGGACGGCGACCGCCTGACGCAGATCGCCTACCGCCCCGTTCCCGTCCTGGCGTTCTATCTGAGCTGCCTGTCCGTGATTGGGGGAACGTTGATTGCCGCCTTGACGCTGCTGGCCTGGTTCGGCGCCGTCAGGGCGCTGCGCGCGCGGCCGCAGGATCCCCGGGCCGTGTTGCTGTTCGTCCCGCTGCTCGCGCTGCTGGGGCAAATCCACTTCGCGATCAAGTACCCGAACGACAACTTCGGGCCGATCAAGGGGGCGTACCTCCAATTCGTGACGCCGATCTTGTCGGCCCTGTTCGGCCTCGCCGTGGCCTGGATGTGGCGCCGGCGCCGGGCGCGGGCGGGTGCGGTGGCCGCGCTGGTGGCGCTGCTGTTCGTCACCGTCTACATCGGTGATTGCCGCTGGCCCCGCTTCGGCCCGGGCGCCACCCGTGCCGCGCCCCTTTTCTCACAGACGCCCGCGCGGTAGTCCCCGCCCGGCGACTCCGTGATGGCGGTAGGGGCTCGAAACATGCCGTTCGGCAGTTCTTGACGTACGCGAAACATTCCCGCCGGTAGTCTGGGGTTCGTGGCCAAAGAAACGATCACGAGTGTCATCGCTGCGGCGCGAACGAAGGCGAACCTGCTGGCGAGAAGCCCCCTTCAATACCTGGTTCTATCGGCGCTGGCGGGCGCCTACGTCGGCTTCGGGATCATCTTGATCCTATCGCTCGGCGCCCCGCTCGCGGCTGTCGGCTCAGCGGCGGTGAAGGTGGTCATGGGCGCGTCGTTCGGCGTCGCGCTGGCGCTGGTTATCTTCGCCGGCTCCGAGCTGTTCACCGGCAACAACATGGTGATGACGATCGGCAGCCTGGCGGGCGAGGTGTCGTGGCGGAAGACGCTGGGCGTGTGGGCGGCCAGCTGGGTCGGGAACCTGGCCGGCTCGCTGCTGCTGGCTCTGGTGGCCGTCAAGACGGGCCTGGTCGGCAAGGCTCCGTTCAAGGACTTCTTGGCAAGCGCCGCGCTGGCCAAGATGAACGCCCCGTTCGGCGAGCTGTTCTATCGTGGTCTGCTCTGCAACGTGCTGGTGTGCCTGGCGGTCTGGACGGCGCTACGCACCAGGGACGACATGGCGAAGCTGGCGATGATTTTCTGGTGCCTGTTCGCCTTCATCGGCGCCGGATTCGAGCACAGCGTCGCGAACATGACCCTTCTCGGCATGAGCCTGCTGGCGCCGCACGGAGCCGGCCTGACGTGGGGCGGGTTCATCCACAATTTGGTGCCGGTCACGCTGGGGAACATCGTTGGCGGGGCCGTCGTGATCGGCGCCTCTTATTACTTCATAGCGCTCGGCGAGCAGCGCGCTGACGCGCGCCAGTCCGCCGCGGCCCCCGCCGAGCGACTGCAAGAAGCGGCCTAGTCAGGGGCCCGTCAGAGCCTGCCCGGCAGCCGTGAGGCGCCGAGCCACTGTTCGATCTCGTCGACCAGGATGTGGCCCCAAGCGCCGGTCGAGTCGTCGACGATCTCGAGACGGGCCGTCTTGCCGCGGAGCGGGGCGATGTTCCATTCGCGCCGCCCCAGGGTTTCGTAGTTCGTCCCCGTCTCCGAGAACCGCTGCTGCCCGTCGACCAGAAGTGACACGCGCAGGTGGACCGGATCGCGTCCGCCGCCCACGCGGAGACGCATGCGGTCGCCCCTCAACGTGAACGGCGGGGACAACAAGCGCCCGCGCGCGGCATCACCAGCCGCTCCGGTGAAGCTGTCGACGAACGGGCCAAGCGCGCCCGTGATCGGCGCCCGGCCGGCAGCGGGGAAGACGGTCGGCGCATCAGCGAAGGCCTGGCCCTCGCGCGTCCAGCCGGCGAGCTCGCCCGGTGTGAAGTGAAACGCGTCCTCCGCAAGCGCATGACCTTGTTCCAGATCGTCTTTGACGAACAGGGCCTCCACCGGGATCGAAGGTGGAAAGTCGTTGAAGATGAAATAGCCCGGGGGAGGCGCGGGTAAGCCGAGAAAGCCCGGTTTGATGTAGGTCGGGTCGCGCGCCATGATCTCGTCGGCGGTTGCGGTCTTCTCGTGGCCTGGCTTGCCGGTGCCGAAGTTCGGGACCTGCTTGTGGGCGACGCCGGCATCGACGACGCCGTATACGTCGAGCACCTTGAGATTCGCAAAGAATCCAGCCCCGCCGATGTCGCCCAACGCGATGCTCGCGCCGGGGCGCACGCCGTCATGCAACCAGCGCATGGTGCGGACCTGCAAGTCGACCTCGCGGTCCCAGACCTGAATCTCGAGGACGCCGGGCCCGCCCTTCAGCGTCCCCGCGCGGATCGCTGCGACGGTCGCCAGTCCGACGGCGCCGACGGCGAGGGCTCGCCACTTCGGGGCGGGTGCGTGGCCAAGGCAGCGGTCGACGACCGCGGCGACCAGCAGTCCGAACATCGGCGTCAGCGCCATCAGGAAACGATGGCCGGAGTAGAAGTCACCGCCGACGTAGATGACGTAGGCCGTGTGGACGACGACGTACAGCAAGAGCCAGCGGATCCACAGCGTCCGCACCAGCGCGAACGCGGTCACGGCCAAGCAGGGCACCCACCACCGTTCGCGGGAGTAGGTGAGCACGTACTCCTTGCCGCGCTGGACCGCGGACAGCGAATGACCCACCTTCAGATAGAACGTGTTCGGGAAGAGGTGCCCGTAATACCCGTAGCGCCAGGCGAAGTAGATCCCGAAAGGGACCGCAAACGAAGCGAGCACGCGCAATAAAGACGCTGCAAAGGCCCGACGTTCGCCGGGGCCGGAAGCGACCAACGTTGGCAACGTCGCTATCGCGAACGTTGCGGGCCAGAGGAGGCCGTCGGGACGGGTCATCGCGGTGAGCGCGAAGCTCAAGCCGAGCAGCCACTCCCAGTGTCGAAAGCGATAGCTGAGCGCGACGAGCCCGCCCAGGAGACAAAGAACCAGCAGCGGGTTTTCCAGCGCGAAGACCGTGTAGCAGATGAACGCGTCGTCGAACGCGAGCCACAGGACCGCGATCAACCATGAGAGCCGGTGTTTGAAGACGCGCGCGGCCACGGCGCTCACGGCGAAGATGCCGAGCAAGCCGACCGTGAGCGCGAGAACCCAGGCCGCCGCCGCGAAGCGCCAGGCGTCGTGTCCCACGACGGGCCACAGCGGCGCGAGCAGCGCGACCCACAGGAAATTCGTGTAGCCCTCGACGCGCTCGCCGGGATTGAACACGACACCGTGTCCGCTGGCCCAGTTCTTCGCGTACTGAAACGAGATGTACGCGTCGTCGATCGTGTTGCCGTGGTAGAGGGCGCGATAACGAGCCGAGGTCGCGACGACCAGCGCGACGACACCCAACAGGATCCACGCGCGCGGGTCGCGCATGAGATCCCGGGCGTTGCGCCCTGGAACGAACGCGGCGAGAACGAGAGACAAGAGCGCCAGCACCGCCGCGATGGCGAGCGCGACGTGCTGTTCCCGCGCGTACACGACGGCGTTGCTCTCGACCTTGCCCTGCCGGAATCGAGGCGGGAGCTTGGCGCCGGGACCGAACACGGAGAGCTCGGCGACTGAATAGGCACCGTCGCCGCCCCGCGGCTCGAGGCGCAGGTGTCGCGCCAGGACCGAAAGCGTGTTGGTGGTGCGGACCTGCTGGCCGGTGGCGCCGTCCACGGACGGCGCTTCCCAGACCGTTTGCCAGGTCCGACCGTCGTCGGAAGCGAGGAGCGCGTACTCGTCGTTGGCATCGGCCTCCAGCCACGCGGAATGGATCTGGGTCGGCGCGCCCAGATCCCATTCGAGGCCGCCGCCCGTGGCGATGACGCTCGCCAGCGCCGAATCCCAGTCGCTGCCGACGGGAGCGCTCACCCCGTCGGTGACGCGCTCGGGTCGTTCCGTGCGCGTGCTGAGAGCGGGCGCGCGTCCAGTCAGCAGGTTGGCGTCGTCCTGGCGAGAGCGACAGCTTGTGCACGCCAGAAGTGCGATCGCGAGCAGCAGCCGTATCGCGGACACTGCGTCGCAACCGAAGCAAGAACCGATCCCGCCTGCGTGCGTGGGCGCTTTCGGTGTTTTGCGCGCCGGGGGCGCGCTGGACCGCGACTTCACGATCATGGCGGGGACGAGGTTGAACGGCGTCAACGCCCGGGGGGCGTCTTGCCGTCGAGACTTGCTACCGGGGTATGACGCCAGGCGAACACCCCGGGTACTTCGTCTAACTATCCGAACGGCCTGGAGTTCTCAAGTCCTTGGGCTGGAGCGGCGGCTCGGCAAAACGGCGGCGAGGAGGCAGAGCTGGACCAGCGCGGACAATAGGCCCCCTTCTCGTAGCTCGGAGAGGTCGGCGGCTAGCAGCAATGCCGTTCCTGGCGTGCGTGGCGTCCTCGCGCTTCATTCCGCCACGGCGATCACGGTCCACCGAACGAAATTGTTGATGTGGGATCCAGCGGTGTTCGTTCACCCGTACGCGCCGGCCGGGACGCACCCGCGCCCGCGGTTCTTCTCGGTCTTGGTCGCCAGCAGTTCTCCGACTGCGCGCCCGCGGGCGCGGTGGCGGCGGTGGCGGCGCTGCTGTTGGTCGCCGTCTACATTGCGGATTGCCGCTGGCCGCGTTGCGGCCCCGGGCGCCGTCAGGGCCGCGCCGTTCGTGGCCCTGGGGCCCCGGTCGCGCTGACCGCTCGGGTACGGCCGACCTACATCGGACGCAGGCGTGCGTGCGCGGCGCTGGGATTGCCGTCCGCGCGCGCGATTTCTTCCAGCGCCTCGCGCAACGCGCGCACCGCCTTCGTCCCCAGCTTGCGATCGAGATCGCCCTCGTACGTGCGATGAAAGCGTCGGGCCGCCGCCAGTGCCGCGCGGCCGCGCGGTCCAAGGCGTAGCCGCTTCACCCGATTGTCCGCGGCGTCCGGATGCCGTTCGACGTATCCGCGCGCCACCATCTGGGCGACGATCTTTGCCATCCCCTGATCGGTGATCCCCAGCCCGCGCGCCAGCTCGCGCTGACTCAGTTCCTCGTCGGCCAGGCTCCGGAACACGTAGCCGTAGGCTCCGCCCAGATCGTCGAAACCGCGCCCGGCGAGATCCTCCCGGAGCCGATCGACGAAGCCCTGGTACGCCAGACCCAGCAGGATCCCGAGATCGGCAGGCGGATTTTGTTCAACCACGGTTGATCATCCTTGGTTTAACGAGTATACCTCCGGGACGCAGCGCAACTCACCCTCACCAAAGGACCACTCATGCCGCTCATCAAGGCCTCGACCGCACCGTCTTTTGAAATGTCGGGGCTCAGCGTCCGCGGGCGGGCCGCCCCCAGCCTCGGTTCGGCGGAGACCTGCGTCTGGCAGATCACGCTCGCACCCGGGACGCCCGGAACGCCCCATTCGATCGATCGCGAAGAGATCTTCGTCGCGCTGTCCGGCGAAGCGCACGTGGAGATCGACGGCGCGGACCAGCGCGTCACCCCTGGCGACGCGCTGGTCGTCCCCGCGGGCCGGTCCTTTTCGCTGTCGAACCCAGGCAGCGTCCCGTTCGTCGCCCTGGCGCTCGTCCCCGTCGGCAGCCAGGCGATGCTCCCGGGCGGCGCCAGCTTCAGCCCGCCCTGGACGATCTAGCCAGCGCGCTGACGGAGCTGGGCTCTGCGCCGGCTGTCGCGGCCCGGCCGGCCTCTCGCCACCGGGTGCGTTCGGCGGGCGTGAGGCGTTCGATCGCGTAGCGAAGGGCGGTGCGCGGCATCTGCGCCGCGTGCGCCCGGAGGAACAAGCGCAGCGGCTCGAGCCCCACGCGCTTGCCCACTTCGCGCAGCGTCCACCCGACGGCCTTGTGGATGAGGTCGTGCGGGTCGCCGAGCAGGGCTCCCGCCACGGCCAGCGCTTCGTCCGCGTCGCCGGCCCGGATGAAGGCGTGCGTCGCCAGTATGGCCGCGCGTCGTTGCCAGACTGACGGCGCCCGTGCCAGACGCAGCAGCTGGCGCCGCGCTCGGGTCGGATCGTGATGGCGCAACCAATCGCCCAGGATGGCCGGCGCGCTCGCGTCCACGAGGTCCCAGTTGTTCACGAACCGCGCGGACGCGAGGTATGCCGCGAGGATGCGGGCTTGCCCGTGCTCGTCGCCGTGCCGGTACTGATCCACCAGGATCAGCAGCGCCGTCAATCGGTGCTCGTGGGTTTTGGACGCGAGCAGCTTCAGCCCGTCGGGAAGCGGCAGATCGCGGAACCGGCGCGCGATCCGCCGCTGCGCCGGCACCCGAACCCCGATGAAGACGTCCCCTTCACCGTATTCGCCAGCGCCCGTTTTGAAGAACCACCGGAGCGCGGCGGCGTCCTTGGGCCGCGCCAGCGCTGCGAGAGCCTGTCGGACCTCCGCTGCCCGCGGCGCAGGAATACGTGCCGTCTTGCCGTCGAGACTTGCTCCGGAGGAGGGTTTCGAACCCCCGACCCGGCGGTTAACAGCCGCCTGCTCTGCCACTGAGCTACTCCGGAATGGGACGGCCCATTATGTTGAGCGTCGGCCCTCAGTCAAGGGCGGAGGTGGGGCCGCCGCGTCGCTAAGGCGTCGGTCGCCAGCGCAGGACGCGCGCGGCGTTGTCGAAATAGATCTTGCGCAGCACATCCGGCGGCAAGCCGACGCCGTCGATCTTCCAGCGCCCCTGGATCGGCGTCGGGCTCTCGAGCTGCTGGTCGGGCGTCTCGAAGTAGCGCCAGGTTTGGGTGAAGAAGCGCACCTCGTCCGCGCGCGTCGGCGGCGTGGCGCCGTTCGACCCGTACATCATGTCTTCCTGGTCGGCGCCGATGCCGGTGTCCGTCCCGAAGAGCACGCGGTCCTGATACTTGGCGTAAAAGCGCCGCATCTTTTCTCGCGGGTGGCGGCCAATCTCGGGGACCCGCGCGGCGGTGTCGATCATGAGGTTGGGGTGGCGGTCCAGCATCCGCGCCACGTTGTCGGGATCTTCGGGGTCGTTGCCAAAGTGGACGCCGATGAAGGTGGTCTTCGGGTGGCGCGCGACCAGCCGCTCGAACGCGTCGTAAAGCTCTTGCCATGACGGCACGCCGGAGCCGGCGAACGACCATTCGGGGTGGGCCTGCAGCTCGTCCCATCGCTCGTTGTCGGGCGTCGCCGGTTTCCAGAAGGCTTTCGGATCGCCGCAGTGGATCGCCACCGGCATGCCCAGCGCGCCGGCCCGTTCGAAAAGCGGGTCCAGGCCGTGGTCGTCGACGGCCAGCAGGTGGACGCCGTCGTGCGCGCGGTAGCCCAGGCCGAGCCCCTTGGTGATCTTGAGGCCGATCGCGCCGAGCCGCCGCGCCTCGGTCAGCTGGTCCGCCATGGCCGCGCCGTAGTCGGGGCGGCGGACCACCAGGCGGAAGTCGGGCGTCGTGAACACGGCAATCCGGCCGTGGCTCTCGGCGGCCGCGGCCAGCTGCCGTTCGAGAATGTGCTGGGGCGCGCCGGGATGCATGCCCGACAGGTTCACCATGCCGTCGATGCCCCACTCGTCCATCAGCCGCACCGCGCGCGCGATGCCGTCGGGCGCGATGTGCGTGTGAACGTCGATGCGGTGATACTGCCGTGGCGGTGGAGCCGGCGCGACGGGCGAGACCGGCGCTGCTGCGGCCGCGGGTGGACTGGCTGACGGAGCGCGCCCCCGGCAGGCGCTCGCCCCACAGACGAGCGCCACGACGAGGCCGACTCGCCTCACGGGCTACTCGGGTTGACTTCTTTGATGTACGGGCCGCCCGTGTCCTCGGCCGGGGCGCCCGTCTCTTTGGGCGTCTCCGCCCCGGGCGGCGGCGCGATCCGGCGCAGCTTCACGTTGACCTTGAGGCTGGGCGGGGTGCTGCCGTGCGCCCGCGACCAATCGCTGGCGCCCACCATCCGTTCGTGGGTTTCGAACCCATCCTTCTTCAACGTGATGGCGTGGGGTGAGCCTGGATCGATGTCCCGGCTGGTGAACGGCGTCATCCCCACCGGGCTTCCGTCGATCGACACGTCGGCGCCCGCCGGACTCGAGGTGATCTTCAGGACCGCGGTGGCGGCTTTGGTTTCAGCGGCGGGGGCGGTCTCGGGCGCCGCGGGTTTATCGGCGGGCGGCTTTTCCTCGACCGGTTTGGCTTCGGCGGATTTCGCCTCGGCGGGCGCTGCGGCCGCCTCGCTGGGCGCGCGTCCGGACGAAGCCTCTTCGTGCGCCCTGTGTCGCGAGCTCCGGCGGGACGGCGCGCGCTCTTCAGGCGCGGGCTTCTCGGCGGCGGGCTTCTCGACCGGGGGCGCTGCGGCCACGGGAGGCGCGGCTGGCGCGGGAGCGGCCGGTTCGGGCGCCGGTGCTGGTGGCGGACTCGGCGCGGCGGCCGGCGGCGCTTCTGGCGCGATCGTGGCCGCCGACGTCGTCACCGGGTGAGCCGGCACCGCGGACCCGGGGCGCAACTTCCAGATGACGGCGCCCGCGGCGCCCAGGACGACGATCAGCGTGACCACCACGCCGGTGCCCCAGCGCCGGTTCAGCGTCGGATAGGCGCGAGACGCGGC
>JBJMQQ010000003.1:0-16991 GCA_045802645.1 Polyangia bacterium | reverse complement strand
CTACACGCCCGCGCTGGCGGCCAGCCCCGACGGCACAATCATCTATGCGGCGGGGTCGAACGGGATCTCGAACCTCGCCCGTTACAACATCACGAACAACAAGCTGGTCCAGGCGGACACCTCGACGGCGTCCGGCGGCGGAAGCGTGCTCGCCTCGGAAGACGGGCAGTTCGTGTTTCTTGGGACCCACAAGCTGCTGGCCAAGAATCTCGCGTCGGTGTTGGGCACGTTCTCGGACGCGATCCTGGCGATCAACGCCGATGGCTCGGTTGCCGTCGGCGCAAGCCACATCTTCGACGGAACCACGTTCGCCGTGAAACGGCCGACGCCGCTGACCACCTCCACGATGGCGATGAGCGCCGACGGCAAGACCCTGTACCTCTACGACACGACCACCAGCCGTATCTACGTTTACGCCATTCAGTAGTCGCGCCGCACGTTCACTGAATGCCCGGCGCGCGCAGGATGATCTCCTGGATCGCGCACGACAATCCGTCCGCGGAGGCGACCGGGACAGAGACGTAGTCGTTCTGGCCGCGCATGCCCAGCTTGCAGTCGGCGGCGTCGGGGGAGCCGAACGTGACGGTGGTGTTGGTGAACACGACCGGGGAGATCGGCGCGGCGGAGTACTCCTCGATGACGAAGTAGGCCAGGTTCTGGGCCTGGTTCATCATGTCGATGCTGTACGTGACGGACTGGCCCGTCTGCACGTCGGTGATCGTCTGCGCCCAGACGGTGCCGGCAAGCGCCATGTCGATGTTCAACGTGTCGCCGACGGCGACGCTCATGACCGGCCCGCCCTGACAACCGGTGTACCCCTTGTCGTTGCCGAACGTGTTGACGTACTGACCCGAGATCCACCACGTCGAATAGGCGCGCGGCTGCTTGCCGGGCGCGCATGACGAGCCCCACGTGAGGACCGGCTGCAGAACGCCGTTGTTGATCGGGTCGAAGTTGGCCCCGTTGGGTTGCAAGCCGGGCCACAAGAACAGCGTTCCCGACGCGGGCGGCTCCGGCGGGACAGCCAGCGTGGTCTGCAGCCGCGTGATCTGATTCTTCTGGTTCGCCGAGATGAGCACGGTGCCGTAGCCGTTGATCCGGCCGCCCGTCGCGGGTGGGCCCAGACCACCGGCCCCAGCGACGCCGGACTGCCCGCCGGCGCTAGATCGCCCCCCGGCGCCAGCCTGGCCGCGGGCACCAGCCGCGCCGCCGGTCGCGCCGCCGCCGTGACCGGCTGTCGCGCCAGCTTGGCCTCCGGCGCCGCCGCCCGTCGCACCGCCACGTCCCGGCACGCCCGCTGCGCCGCCTGCGCCGGCCGTACCCGCGCTGCCTCCTGCCGCCATCGCTCCCGAACCGCCACCTGCCGCCGTGTTGCCGGCGCCGGCCATTCCGCCCGTGCCCGGCTCAGGAGACGCCGAACCACCGGACCCGCAGCCCGCGGCCAGCGCTCCGCAGGCCAGCATGAGCGAAAACGAAAGCCGTCGATGCAGCGCGTTCATTTGAGGGACCTCCGCGCCACGGCAAGGGGAAGTCGCGCCGCGATTGGCCCAGGGCTCACCTAATTGAACACGCCGCCGGTCCGAACCATCGCGATCTTTCGGGCCGGCGAGGCGGTCGTGTTGCGGAGAGCCGCGCGTATCGGCCGCGTGTCGGTCAAACGCAGCGCGTGGGCGCGCAGCACGGTCGCCAGCACGACCTTCATCTCATACGTGGCGAAGGCGGCGCCCAGGCAGCGCCGCGACCCTCCGCCGAACGGAAGGAAGTCGAACGGCCCGCGCTCGCGCGTCAGAAACCGGTCCGGCGAGAACCGCTCGGGCTCTGGGTAGAGGTCGGGGCGCCGGTGCAGGTTGACGATCCCGAAGCCCACCGAGGCGCCTGCCGGCAGCGCGAACCCCTTCAGCGTCAGACTGCCCTGCAGCGTTCGCCCAACCAGCGGCGCGACCGGCTCCAGCCGCAGCGCCTCGCAACAGACGGCGTCGAGATACGGAAGACGCGCGACCTGCACCGGATCGAGCTCCTGGTCCGCCGGGCCCAGCGCGCGCAGCTCGTCGACGAGGCGGGTCCTGACCGGCTCGTTGCGGTGGATGTGAAACAGGGCGAACGTGAGGGCGCTGCCCGTGGTCTCGTGGCCGGCGCCGATGAGCGAGATCATCTGCTCGAGGATCTCCTGGACGGTGTAGGGGCTGCCGTCGTCTTTTCGCGCCGCGATGAGCAGGCTCAGGATGTCCTCTCGGCCTTCGGGGTTCGCGTTGCGAAGCGCCACCTCTTCTTCAAACAGCGCGCGCGCCTCCGCCGACCGGCGCTGGAACCGCGCCCACGGGCCCAATCCAAAGAAGGCGCGGCGCAGGCCCCGAATGAACATGAACGCGGGGTGGACGGCGCCCATCAGGGCCAGCACAGCGCGCTTCAACGTCGCGCGCTTTTCGGCATCGCCGAGGCCCATGACGACCTGGAGAATCACCTCCAGCGAGATCTCGCGCATCGTCTCTTCGACGAGGAAGGGGCGGTCCTGCGGCCACCGCCCGGCATGCTCGGCGGCGATGCGGGCCATCAGCGCGCCGTACGCCTGCATGCGGTCGCCGTGAAAGTGCGGGTTGTAGAACTTGCGCATCGCGCGATGCGCCTCGCCGCTCAACAAGATGAGGTTGTTCGCGCCCAGCACCGGCCCCAGCAGGTCCGCCCCCAAGGCGCTGTAGACCGATGGATCGGCGGTCATCAGCTCCTTGATCCCCGCCGGATCGCCGGTGACGACCACGGGGCCCAAGAACGTCGGCAGCGTGAAGGGATCGCCGAACCGCCGCGCGCCTTCCAGCAGCGTGCCGAAGGGATCGCGCAGGTAGCGCATCGTCACACGCAACGTTCCGCGCGGTCCGGGCGGCAACTCCTCGACCAACGTCTTCACCAAGTGCTACGCACATTCTCAGGTTCGCGTCTCTGCCGCAACACACGAACCATCCGGCCCACCCCCGACGGCAAACGGCCGCGGATCAACTTGGCGGACGCGCGACCGCCGCCATATTCGATTCAGGAGGTGCGACATGCGCAATTCAATGGCTGCAACGGCACTCACCTTTCTGTTGGCGGTTGGTGGCGGCGCCGCGCTCGCGGATTCGGCGTCAGGCGCGAAATCGCAACCGCAGCAGACGCAGGCGAAGAGCCAGGGGCCGGTGGGGTTCGCCGAGGAAGAGGTCACCAGCGCGCCGCTGACCGTCGAGCGGGTGGACAAGAAGAACCGAAATGTCGTGCTGCGCGCCGCTGACGGCACCCAGAGCACGGTGGATATCCCGTCCGGCACACCCGGCTTCGATTCGCTGAAGAAGGGCGACAAGGTCCAGCTCGACTATTTTGCGGCTGCCGTGTTCGGGCCCGGCAACCAACAGCAAGGCAATCGCGCGAATGCCAATTCCGGGAACGCGGCGGCCGGCAACGCGAGCCAGGGCAAGGTTCGAAACATCCGCAAGGTCGACGACACCGGCAACACAGGTCATTCGGGCACGACCTCCGGGTCCGACCAAGGCAATCGATAGGGAATCGTCACTCTGATTTGTCGACGTACAGCTCTCGGAACAAGACGAGCACGGCCGCCGTCAACGGCGTGGCCACGACCAGGCCCACGCCGCCGGCGACCGTCCCGAGGATTGCCTGGGAGACGATCGTCAGCGCAGGCGGAAGCGAGAGCGTCTTCTTCTGAACAAACGGCGTGACGAGGTAGCTCTCGACGGCCTGAACCGCAAGATACAGGCCGCCCACCCAGGCTGCCTTGGCGGGACCGCTCATCAGCGCGAGGAGCACGGCCGGGACGGCGGACAGCACGGGCCCGAAGTTCGGGATGAAGGTCAGCAACGCGGCGATGAGTGCCAGGGTGAGCGGCAGCGGCACGCCCAGGAACAGCAGCCCCACCCATGTGAGAAGTCCCACGGCCGTCATGGAGATGATCTTTCCGAGCATCCAGCCGCGCAGCGCCTGGCCGACGTCGTCGAGAACGCGCGCGGCACGTTCGCGACGCGTTGACGGCACCAACAGCAGAAGGCCGCGACGGTAAGGGGACGGATCGAGCGTCACGAACAGCGCAACGAAGACAAACAAGATCAAGCTTCCCACCCCGCCCACGGCTGTGGAGAGCGCGCCTCCCGCACGCGACAGAGCTCCCTTGCCCGTGAGGACGTCGCCGGCGTCGTACAGGCGCGACAGGAGTGGCTGCCCCCATGCCTGGCCTTTCAACCAATCGGCCGCGTTCGACGCCGCCGCTGGCAACGTCCGCCGTAGATCGTCGACCTGCGTTGCGATCCGAGCTCCCGCGAACCAGGTCAGCACGACTCCCGTCAAGGCCAGCGCCACGAGTGTCAGCGCGGTCGCCCACCCTTCAGGGAGCGGACTGTGTCGCGCTATCCAGGCGGAGACGCCACGAAGAACGACCGCCACGAGGACACCGGCGAACACCAGCAACAACAGCTCGAATAGCGGCGCGAGCAGCCAAGCCAGGGCGACAGCGGTGCCGGCGACGAAGAACGCCGACGCCGCTGCTCCCCCCGGGCTCTGTCGCTCCGTTGCCATCGGCTCGCGAAGCTGATCACCGGCGCCGCAAATGACAAGGAACGAACTAGGCGTTCGTCCGGACTCGCCTCCGCCGCAACGGGCCGCATCCTGTCGTCAGGGGAGGACGCAGATGCCAACGTGGCTGGCGGCTGGGCTGTGGGGGCTGCTTGCGGGCGGGGCGCTCATCATCGGGGCGGCGCTGAGCTTCTTCGTTCGCGTCCCGAAGGGGCTCATCGCCGGCGTCATGGCCTTCGGCGCCGGCGTGTTGATCTCGGCGCTCTCGTTCGACCTGATGGACGAGGCTTTCCGGCGGGGCGGCTTCACCGCGACGGCCGCTGGCTTCATCGCGGGCGCCGCGGTCTACACGTTGGCGAACGCCGTCCTCGATCGCCACGGCGCCAAGCATCGCAAGCGCTCCGGGCCGCAACACCCATCGGAGCAGGAGGCCCCCGGCAGCGGCATGGCCATCGCGATCGGCGCGCTGCTGGACGGCATCCCGGAGTCGATCGTCCTTGGCGTCACGATGATCGCGGGCGGCGCGATCAGCCTCGCGGCGCTCGCGGCTGTGTTCCTGTCGAACGTGCCGGAGGGGCTCTCCAGCGCCGCCGGCATGAAGCGCGCGGGCCGCTCACCCGTGTACATCTTCGGGGTGTGGGGCGGCATCGCGGTCATCTCGGCGGTGGCCGCGCTGCTGGGCTTCGTGGTGTTTCGCCACTTTTCGGCGGCGGTCATCGCCGCGACCACCGCCGTCGCGGCCGGCGCGATCCTGGCGATGATCGCCGACACCATGATTCCCGAGGCCTTCGAGGAGACGCGGAACACCGCCGGCCTGGTCACGGTGGTCGGGTTCCTGGCCGCATTCGCGCTGACGAAGCTCGGCGGGTGAACCTGTGTGGACGTTCTTGGCCCAGTTCTGAGATCCCGGCGCTCAGACGAATATCTCCACGGTCGCGTTGACAGGGCGCCGCCTCGGTCGAAGGCTTGATTGATGTTCACGCCCCCGATCTCCAGCGACGCGCTCTTTCACCGCAAGGCCCTGCTGCCGGTCATCAACCCCGACCAGCCGGGCACGGGGCTTCCGCATCCCGCGCCGCGGGCGCCGCGTGTGTTCGCCGATTCGGCGACGCGCGCGGACATCGAGCCGCTCTTCCGGGCCGGGATCATCAACGGCATCACGACCAACCCCAGCCTGCTGAAGAAGGCGGGCGCCACGTCGTGGGAGCAGGCGAAGACGATCATGCGGGATCTCTGCGCGCTGTTGCGCCCGCATCCGGTGTCGCTGGAGCTGACCGAGACGCGCGAAGAAGAGATGGTCAAGCAGGCCAGCGAGCTGGCCGAGCTGGGCGACAACTCGGTCATCAAGGTGCCGATCGGCGGCTATCGGGCGCTGGACCCGAAGGCCGACCCGTTCACGGGGCTGAAGGTCATCCGGCGGCTGTGGCAGCGGGGCATCAAGGTCAACACGACGCTGGTGTTCAACACCAACCAGGCGCTGTGGGCCGCCAACGCGGGCGCCGTCTATGTGAGCCCGTTCCTGGGCCGGCTGGCCGACTACGCCCTCAAGAACGACCGGCCCGAGCGCACGCCCGGCAACTCGCTTTACTGGGTGGAAGATCCCCAGGCCGGCAAGCCGGCGAAGGACGAACCGGTCACGCACAACACCGAGTACGTCGCGTCGGGCGGGCCGCTGAAGGACGCCGGCGCGCGCCTCATCTTCGAGATCGCCACGGTGTTCGCGAATTACCGGATCACGACGGAGATCCTGGCCGCCAGCATCCGCAACCCCGTCCAGCTGACGGAGTGCGTGCTGGCTGGCGCCGACATCCTGACGGTCCCGGCGCCGGTCCTGTCGACGGTGGCCGATCACCCGCTGTCGGACGCGGGAATGAAGGCGTTTGTGCAGGACGCCACCGCCTTCGGGAAATGACGACGCCGCGGTAAACTGGTCCGATGGGAGCCGCCCCTCGGACGCTGAACCTGAAAGCCGCGCCTTGGAAGATCGCGAACCTGGCGGGGCTGAAGCGAGACGGCCGGCTGCATCTGCCGGACCTGCAGCGCGGGTTCGTGTGGTCGGCGGACCGGGTGCGGGCGCTCTACGACTCGCTCTACCGGTCGTACCCCGTCGGGGCGCTGCTGCTCTGGGAGCCGAAGTGGCAGGGTGAGGCCCCGTTTTCGACGCGCAGCTGGGACATCTGCCCGCCCGACGAGCTCACGTCGCGCGGCGCGCCGGAGCCACCCCGCCCGGTCGTCCCTGGGTCGCTGTTCGTGCTGGATGGGCAGCAGCGGCTGACGTCCATCTTCCGGCTGGTCTTCCGCAGCCGCATTCGCGACAAAACGACGCCCGATCCCGACTTGCTGGTGGCGCTGTCGCCGCGCGACGAATGGGTCGAGAACCCGTTTCATCTGCGGTCGAAGCCGCTTTACCGCCGCATGCGCGAGGGGCTGCTGGTGCCCGCGGAAGTGCTGTTCGAGGGGATCCGCGGCGGCAACGAGAGCCTGGCGGTGCAGCGCGCGCTGGGCGAATGGCTCACCACCGGGGACGAGCTTTTCTTCGAAGCGCTGGATCGCGCCAACGCCATCCGCACGTCGATCCTGCAGGCCGAAGTGATCGCCTACGAGATCGACGCCGACGCGAACGACGACAACGTCATCGAGATCTTCGCGCGGCTGAACCAGCAAGGCGTGCGCCTGCGCCCCGGGGACCTGGCCGCGGCGCGCCTCACCGGCCAGATGGCCAACTTCCGCACCCGCGCGCGCGAGGTGCTGCTGATGAAGGAGCTGCGCGGGTTCTCTGCGCCCGAGGGGGTCGAGGAAGGCAGTCGGAGCGGCGCGTTCGTCGACACCGATCTCTTGATCCGCGCGGCGCTGTTCCTGGGTGGCGGCGGCGTTCGCTATCGCGACGCCGAAAAGCGCAAGGTGCAGGCCAACTATCAAAACATCGAAGCGAACTGGGACGCCGCCGTCGCCGGATTCAAGAGCGCGGTGGCGCTGTTTCGCAACGCGGGCGTGCCGAGCGGCGACTGGCTCCCGTATCGCTACCTGCTGTTTCCGCCCGCGATCGCGGTGGCGCGCGGGCAAGCGCTGGATGAACGCTGGACGGGCTGGGCGCTGGCCGCCAGCCTGTGGCGCCACTACGCGGGCGAGGTGGACACCAAGCTGGCCAAGGACGCGGCGCTCGCCGAGCGCGGGGACATCGACGGCCTCATCGAGCACGTCAAGCTGCGCGCGAAGCGCCCGGAGAGCGCAATCCCCGACGACGACGACGTGCTTCACAACATCGTCAGCGACAACGCCGTGCTGTTCGCGCTGCTGGCGTACTTCTCGCGCGTGAACGCGCATTCGTTTCCCAGCGGCAAGCTGCTGGGCGGCGCGCAGGAACCGCTGGAGGTGCACCAGATCTTTCCGCGCACCAGCATCGACCGCTATCCGGACCGCGACAACGAATACGTCCCGGACCGCCTGGGCAACCTGACGTTGCTGGCCCGCTCCGACAGCGAGCACATCGGCGAGACCGCGCCCGACGTGTACCTGAACATCGTCGACCCGGGCGATCGCGCCGTGCACCTCATCCCGGAGCAGCCGGCCCTGTGGTCCATCGCGCGCTACCGATCGTTCTGCGAGCAGCGCGAACGCGCACTGGCGGCGATGCTGCGGGATCTTCTGTACAGCTATCGCGTGACGTGAGTCGACCGGTTTTGCGCCGGTGCCCTAGCGAACGATCGCGACCGTTCGGGGATGGCGAACCTAGGTTCTTCGTAGACACGAACACAACGGGACGAGGTCGACGATGAAGAATCAGGCGAAGAAGGGGATTGTGGGGGGCGTGGGCTTTGCGATGGTGGCGCTCGCGCTGGCAGGAACGCCGGCCTTCGCGGCCGATCCGGCCGCGGATTCGACGTCGGTGAGCGATGACCTGGCCGCGGCCAATCCGTCCATGACGGCGATGACCCACGCGACGGTGACCATCACCAAGATCAACAAGGGGACCCGCCACCTGACCGTCAAGAAGCCGGACGGCGGCAGGCAGACGTTCCAGGTTCCGCCGGAGATCGCGGCCTTCGACAAGCTCAAGGTGGGCGACAAGGTCGACATCGACTACGGCGAACGCATCGCCCTGCAGGTCTTGCCGGCGGGGACCAAGCCAAGCGAGTCCGAGGCGATGGCGGTCGCGCCGGGGATGGTTGGCCAGACCGCGAAGGTCTCCGCCGAGGTCGTGGGCGTCGACCCGACCACGAACCACGTCACGTTCAAGGGCCCGGACGGTGACGTCGAGACGGTCGCCGTGCAGGATCCGGCGCTTCGGCAAAAGCTGCCGAGCCTGGAGCCGGGCCAGGTGGTTCAGCTCACCTTCACGCAGGCGATCGTCGGCGCGATTCAGCTGCACGGCTCGAGAAAGTAGCGCGCCCGCGCCGCGCCGCAGTTGCAACTTGGAACTGCGGCGCGTTAGTTGTAGCCTACAAGTTAAATGTCGGTCGGGCCGGTCTCCAGTCTGTCGCGCCGCGCGGTCGCGGAGCTATTGGCGACGGCGCTGCTGGTGGCCGTCGTCATCGGCTCCGGCATCATGGGTGAGTCGCTGGCCGGGGGAAACGTCGCGGTCGCGCTGCTCGCGAACACGCTGGCCACGGGCGCCGGCCTGCTGACGCTGATCCTGACGTTCGGCCCCATATCGGGCGCGCACATGAATCCGGTCGTCACGTTGGCCGACGCCGGCCATGGCGGCACGCCGTGGCGCGAGGTCCCCGTGTACGTCGTCTGCCAGATAGCGGGCGGTCTGGCCGGAACGGCTTGCGCGCACGTGATGTTCGGCAAGCCAATCTTCTTTGCGTCCCAGCACGCGCGCGCGGGCGGCGCCCAGGTCTTCAGCGAATTCGTCGCGACGTTCGGGTTGCTGTCCGTCATCTGGGGGACCAGCCGCTCGCGCCCGACGTCGACGCCGTACGCGGTCGCGGCCTACATCACGTCCGCGTACTGGTTCACGGCGTCGACGTCGTTCGCCAACCCGGCCGTGACCGTCGCGCGGGCGGCCAGCGACACGTTCGCGGGCATCCGGCCAGCCGATGCACCGGCGTTCATCGCGGCGCAGGTCGTCGGCGCGGCGGCGGCCACCCTGCTCTTCCGCTGGCTGGTGCCGAAGGCGCCGGCCGTGCACCCGTACCTCGTCGCCTCGGAGATCACGCCCAAGGAGAATCATGAAGACGGTCCTGTTCGCCTGCGTCCATAACGCCGGCCGCTCACAGATGGCGGCGGCGTGGTTCAACGCGCTCGCCAACCCCGCCGCCGCGCGCGCCGTCTCGGCCGGGACGGAACCGGGCACCCGCGTTCACCCCGAGGTGCTGGAGGCGATGAACGAGGTGGGCGTCGATCTGTCGAAGGTCCAGCCGACGCTGCTGACCCACGACCTGGCCGCCGCGGCCGACCTGCTGGTCACGATGGGCTGCGGCGAAAAGTGCCCCGTCGTCCCTGGCCTGCGCCGCGACGACTGGCCGCTGGAAGACCCGAAGGGAAAGAGCATGGACGTCGTGCGGCGCATCCGCGAAGAGGTCCGCGGGCGCATCCAGGCGCTGATCGCGCAGGAGGGCTGGGGCGCGCCGAAGGCGGCGGAGGCGGCGCGATGAGCAACGTCCACATCCACCTGCACGTCGCCGACCTCGAGGCGAGCCGGGCGTTCTACCAGCGCTTCTTGGGGGCGGAGCCGGTGAAGGTGAAGCCTGGGTACGTGAAATTCCTGCCGGAGCTCGCGCCCATCAACCTCGCGCTGTCGGCCGGCGAGGCCGGCCCCGGCAAGACTGTCGACCACCTCGGTTTCCAGGTGGAATCGCCGGAAGCCGTCCTCGCGCTGCTGGACCGAGTCAAGGCGGCCGGGCTCGCCGTGCGTGAAGAGATGGACACCAGCTGCTGCTACGCGAACCAGGACAAGTTCTGGGTGCGTGATCCCGACGGCGTCGAATGGGAGGTGTACCACCTGAACTACGACGTCGACGAGGACGCCTCCGCTGGCGGGTCCACCTGCTGCACGCCCGTCGCGAAGATCCAGCTGGGGCGGCGCGCGCCGTGAAGCACCAAGACAGATTCGCCGAAGCGCTGTCGGCCATCTCTCGCCGGGTATCGAAGCTGCAGGCGACCGAGATCTGTTGCGGCGGCCTCACCCGGGAGCAATTCGAGACACTGCGATCGATTGAAGCCACGCGCGAGCCTTCCATGAGCGCGCTGTCCGCCGCGCTGGGCGTCGACGCCTCGACGATGAGCCGGAACATCGCCGTGCTCGAGCGCGAAAAGTACGTCTCCCGCGCGCGGGCGACCGAGGATTCGCGGGTCGTCACCGTCGGGCTGACCGTGCGCGGCCGGAACGCGCTTCAAACCCTGCGTTGCGACGAGCAGGACGTCATGGCCAGGGTCTTCCGCAGGCTTCCGACGGCCAGCCGCGGGTCGATCGTGGACGCGCTGGAGGTGGTCCGAGCGGCGCTCGTGCTCGACCCGCCGGACATCTTGGAGGGCGCGTGCTGTGCCGAGCCGACCGCGAAGCGTGACGCCCGCTGAACAGCCGTTCGAAATTCTCTGCGTCTTTTTCGGCCGACCACCGTCATGAAAGGTGGAGGGACCAATGGACAATCGAGACCACGACGACATCCGAGCTCAGGTTCGCACGGCGTACGCCAAGGTCGCCCAGGGCAGCAGCGGTTGCAGCGTCGGCTGCTGCGGAACGGAGGGCGCGGGCAGCCTCGCGCTCGGATACACACCTGACGATCTCGCGCGAGTGCCGGAAGGAGCCGACCTGGGCCTCGGCTGCGGCAATCCTCAGGCAATCGCAGGGTTGCGCCCCGGCGACACCGTGCTGGACCTGGGCAGCGGGGCCGGCTTTGACTGCTTCTTGGCTGCGGCCCGCGTCGGCCGAGCGGGACGCGTGATCGGCGTCGACATGACGCCGGAGATGGTGACCAAGGCGCGCGCGAACGCCCGCCGGGTCGAAGCCGCAAACGTCGAGTTCCGGCTGGGCGAGATCGAGCACCTGCCCGTGGCGGACGCCTCGGTCGACGTGATCATCTCGAACTGCGTGATCAATCTGGCCCCGGACAAGGGCGCTGTCTTCCGCGAGGCCCTCCGGGTGCTGAAGCCCGGCGGACGAGTGGCGGTGTCCGACGTCGTCGCGACGGGGCCCCTGCCGCCAGAGCTGGCCACCAGCGTCGAGGCGCTGACCGGCTGCGTGGCAGGCGCCGCCACCGTGGATGACCTGCGCACGCGGTTGGCGGAGGCGGGATTCGAGCGCGTCGAGATCGAACCTCGCGGCGACAGCCGCGCGATCATCGGCCAGTGCATGCCCGGCGCCGAGGAGTTCCTGGTGTCGGCCACCCTTCAGGCGCGCAAGCCGGGCGGCGCCGCCTGTTGCGGGCCGTCGTGCTGCGCCTGAGGAGGAGGTCCGGTTGATCCCGCCCGAAGCTCGCGGCGCGTGGCGCGACATCGCCGCGCGGCTGAGGCCTTACGTCGCGCGCCGCTTGCGAAACCCGGCGGACGTCGACGACGTCGTGCAGGAGACTCTGGTCAAGGTTCACCAGGGGGTGGGGACGCTCGACGACGGCGAGCGCTTCGGCGCGTGGGTTTACCGCATCGCGGAGCGGTCGATCGCCGACGCGATGCGGGCCCGCGCCCGCTTGCCGCTGGCCGCGGCGCCTGACGCCATACCCGATCACTCCGCTGATTCTGCCGAAGCGACCGATCTCCAGTCCGAGCTGGGGGAATGCGTCGCCGTGTTCGTGGCCCGGTTGCCGTCACCGTACCGCGAAGCGATCACGCTGACCGAGTTGCAGGGGCTCACGCAAAAGGACGCCGCGGAAACCGTCGGTGTGTCTCTGTCCGGGATGAAGTCCCGCGTGCAGCGCGGCCGCGAAAGAATCCTCGCCATGTTTCAGGAGTGCTGCGACATCTCGCTCGACTGCCGGGGACGTGTCATGCAGTGCGACCCGCGGACACCGATCGTTCACCGCCTCGCGTCCAAACTGTGACCGTCCGGGTCCGCGCGCCGTGTCACCTTGCCGCCGGCGCTGGGCATGAGCACGGCGCGACATCGAAAAGGAGCGAGGCATGGCATTTCGGATGTCTTTGAATTCTCGGAAGCTATTGGTGGGAACGGCGCTGCTCGGCGGCGCGGCGCTGGCCGGCGTCACGGCTCGGCCGACCAAGGCCCAGGCGAACGGCTGGGATCGCGACAACGACCACGACCGCGAGCGTGACCGTGACCGTGACCATGAACCCGATCGGTACAGCATCGCCCTGTGGGGTGACATGCCCTACAACGCGCTTGGCAAGCAGCAGTATCCGAACCTGCTGGCATCGGTGAACGCGTCGGACGTCGCGTTTTCCGTGTTCGACGGCGATCTGAAGGCAGGCGGCGACGGCCCCTGCACCGACGAGAATGTCTACACACCGGCGCTGAAGGCCTTCGCGTCGCTGAAGCAGCCGATGATCTGGGTACCCGGGGACAACGACTGGACCGACTGCTGGGGACGCTACGGCGCCGGCACCAGCCTGCCGGGCGCCGACGACCCGATCGAGCGTCTCAATCACGAGCGGGCGCTGTTCGCGTCGACGCCGTACAGCCTGGGACAGCGCAAGCTGCGCCTGACGCGGCAGTCCAGCGAGGGCGGCGCCTACGCGATCTACTCCGAGAATGTTCGGTGGAAGCTGGGCCCCGTCGTCTACATCGGCCTCGACGTGCAGGGCTCGAATGACAACTACCCGTACGCGGGCGTCGACGGGGAGACACGGTCACAGACCGAAATCGACCGGCAGCGCGCGGAAGAAGTAGCCCGCAAGGCCGCCGACATCGCCTGGTTGAAAGAGGGGTTTGCCTACGCAAAGCAGGTGCACGCGGCCGGCGTGATGGTCGTGTTCCAGGCGGACCTCAACTTCAACAACGAGCAGCACCTTGCGGACACGCGGTCCTACGACGCATTCCCCGACTACATCGCCGCGCTGCAGGCCGTGACCCTGTCGTTCCCGGGGCAGGTGGTGCTGGTCCACGGCGACTCGCACTACTTCAAGGTCGACAAGCCCATGAACACGGACAAGGGAGGCATCGTTGGCAACTTCACGCGCCTCGAGACCTTCGGGTCGCGCAACACCCACTGGGTGAAAGCGACGATCGACGTTCGCAACCCGAACCTGTTCACGTTCGAACCGCAGATCGTCCCCGCCAACGTCGACTGAGCGACGCCGGACAATCGAAATCCCGGCCGGGCGGTTGCGCCCGGCCGGCCTCAGATTCCGCCGAGGCCGCCGGCGCCTGTGGTGCTGCCGCCCATACCGGCCGTCCCCGTGCCGCCGCCCGGCTGGCATTCGCTTCCGTCGTTGCGGCACTTCATCGACGGGCAGAGCACGGTGAGCGCGTCGGTGCAGCCTCCCATATCGTCGCAGACGGGCGTGACCAGGCTGTCATCCGGGCACATGGGCGTTCCGCAGACCGTGCCGGCTGGCTGGTTGCCGCTCTCCACGCACTGGGACACGCCGGTCGAGCACGACGTCGCGCCGGTCTTGCACTTGTTCGCCACCGTGCAGGGCTGGTTCGCCATGCAGGTGCCGCACGTTCCCGAGTGGCAAACCTTTCCCGACCCGCACGTACTGCCGTCCGTCGCCTGACGGCAGGTGCCGTTCGCGGTGCACGTGCCCGTCTGGCAGGACGCCAGCGTCGCCCCGCAGGCGGTATCCGCGGTGCCGGCCGCCTTGTTCGTGCACGTTCCCGGCATTGCCAGGTTGCAGGCCATGCAGGTGCCGCACTTGGTGCTGGAGCAGCAGACGCCGTCGACGCAGTTGCCGCTGGTGCACTCGACGCCGACACCGCACGCCGTGCCGAGCGGCTTCTTGACCACGCACGCGCCCGACACGCAGTACGGCTTCGTGCTCGCACACTGCGTGTCGGTGGTGCACGTCGTTCGGCAGGCGGTCCCCGAGCACGCGAATCCGTTGCACGACGTCATCGTCGCCGCCGGGCACGCGCCCTTGCCGTCGCACTTTCGCGCCCCGGTCACGGTTCCGTCCGTGCAGCTCGCAGCGCCGCAGGTGACGGATGTCGACGCGAACACGCACGACGTACCGCTGCCGTCACACGAGCTGCCGCAGGTCCCGGCCGCGCACGCCGTTCGGGTGCCGTGGGGCGCCTGTCCCGCCGCCAGCGTCGTGCAGTGACCGACCGAGCCGGCGAGATCGCAGGCCTGGCACGATGCGCCGCACGCGGAGTCGCAACAAACGCCATCCACGCACTGGCCCGACGTGCACTGGCCGGCGCTGGTGCACTTGCTGCCGTTGCCGACCTTGCCGCAAGAGGTGTTCACGCACGGCTGCCCCTGGCACTCGTTGTCGCTGGCGCACGTGGTCGAGCACTGGTTGGTCGTCGCGGAGCACTTGAACGGCGCGCAGGTGACGGGATTGGTTGGCTTGCAGCCCCCCTCGCCGTCGCAGACGGACATCGTGACCGACATCTGCGTCGTCGTGTTGCACGTGCCCGACCCGCAGACGGTCCCGCTGGCGTACAGCTGGCACGCGCCTTTGCCGTCGCAATATCCGTTCTGCATGCAGGTCGACATGGCCGCCTTCTGGCAGGCGGGCCGTCCGGTGGGGGCCGCCTGGTTGGCTGCCGACGCGATGCAACGCCCCTCGAAACCAGCCAGGTTGCACTGCCAGCAACTGCCGACACACGCCGACTCGCAGCAAACGCCGTCGACGCAGAACCCCGACGCGCAACCGGATGCGGCCGTGCAATGCGTGCCGACCTCGCCGCCGCCGGCCCCGGCCGTGCCGCCCGTCCCGCCGCGCCCCGCCGTGCCGCCAGCCCCCGTGACACCCCCGGAACCCGCTGAGCCGCCGTGACCGCCGCTGCCGCCGCGTCCTGCCTCGCCGCTGGCTCCGCCCCGGCTACCGCCAGAGCCGTCGCCACCAGTGCCCGACGTGGCGCTGCCATCCGGGAACACGGGCTGCTCGCGAAGACCGCCGCACCCGAAGCTGGACGCCCCGAGAACCACTGTGACCAGAACGAGTCTTCGCAGCATCGTGTCTCTCCAGCTCAGAAGCGAAAGGCGCAGCCGACGCCCCGAACACCCACGTCCGGAACACAAGCGAACGTTCGCCCGGATCCACCGACCTCGGACCCGCGTTCATGGTCGGGCGACGACAGCACGAACAGCACGGCCGACGTCACCGCCAGCGCGCCCGCCGCGGCGAACCCGACGATCGACAGCGTGCGCGCCTGGTCGTACGAATCCTTGAGGGGCTGACAGGCGGCCGACAGCTTGGCCGTGCCGCAATCCTGGTAAGTGAGGCCGCCGATCGTGCCGGTGTGATTGTTGAAGTCGTCGCGCTTGCTCCCGGCGTTGAACGCCTCCACCGTCCCCAAAATGAGGGCGCCGACCGCGACCCCGCCCGTGATCCAGGCGGCGAGCCGTTCAGCGCCCGCGGATCCGGTGGACGACCCCGAGGCGTCCCGCGCGGCGTTGGCGTCCACACCCGCCGGCCCAGCCGCGGGCGCCGCTGCTCCCGTTTCGGGCGGCGCGGTCGCCGCAACTGCCGCAGGCGCGGGAACCAGCGCGAAGGTGCGCCGTTCGCGTTTGCCCGCCGTGATGGTCAGCGTGTCGTGCGCGGTCTCGAATCCGGTGGCGCGCACCTCGACCACGAGCTGCCCCTTCTCGACGTGGATCGGGCCGGTCAGCAGAGCTGCGTCGACCGCCTTTCCGTTCAGCAAGACCTCGGCGCCGGCGGGCGAGACGGTCAGGACGAGCTCGCCGATGTTCGCGCGCGCAGCCTCGAGTTGTCGTTTCAGCACCGGCTTGTTCTTGGCGATCCACGGGTGGTCGGGTGCGGCCAGCGCCTCGGCGAGGTGCCGTTCAGCGTCGACGTACGCGCCGAGCTCCATCTCGCACAAGCCGAGCTGACCGGCGCTGCGGGGCGTCCGCGAGATCTCGTAGGCCTTCTGGAACATCGGCAACGCGCGGGCGGTCTGGTCCTGGCCACGCAGGCGAACCCCCTCGCGGATCAGCGCCTCGGCCTGTTCGGCCTCGGTCGCGGCCCGGGCAGGCGCCGCCCTGAACATCGTGACGGCGGCGAGCACCGCCGCCAGCGCAAGGGCACCCAGGGACCCGGCGGTCCTGCTGGTCGACAAGGTGGTGTGCATGTATTCGCCGTGACCTCGATAAGATAGAGAAAGGGTCGTCAATCCAGCAGCGGAACGCCGTTGTGCATGCGCACTTCGGGCGTCTCGCGATCGCGCGGCCGCGGGGCCGAGACTCGCTTCCGAGACTCGGCCTCGCTGTCGATAATTTCGGGCGGCGGCGCCGGGGTTCGCTCGCGGCGAGCCACCGGCGCAGGCCGGGGCGCCGGCGGTTCGACGGGCGGCGGCATCTCGCGTGGGGGCGGCAACGGACGCGCGACGGGACGAACGGGCTCGGCCTTCGCGGTGACCACGGGTTCCGCGG
>JBJMQQ010000234.1:0-33682 GCA_045802645.1 Polyangia bacterium | reverse complement strand
CGGTGGCCACGGCACCCCCGGTGCCGAGTTGTGACGAGCCGCCGGTGCTGGTTGCGCCGCCGGTCCCGACGGTGCCGCCGCTGCTGCTGACCGTGCCGCCCGTCCCACCGGCGCGGCCGGCCGCACCTGACGTCGCGCCGCCACTGCCACCCGGTCCGCCGCCCGTCGCCGACCGGCCGCCCGCGCCGGCGCTGCCGCCAGTCCCGCTGCGCCCGGCGGCACCGCCACCAACACCCGGAGCGCCGCCGCTGCCGCCCGCCCCGCTCGCGCAGGTGCCGGGGTTCGAGCCGTCGAGCCCGAAGAACTTCACGGCGTCCGCCATGTCGACGACCAGGTTGTGCGGCTGCCCCGTCTCCTGGATCGCCTCCACCTGCGCGCCGCCGCAGCTATCGGTGTACCGGGTGCGGATCCAGCCGGACTGGATGGCGTTGTTCTCGGTGGACGTCGGCGTCTCGCTGACGCCCAGCACGTTCGTCCACTCTTTGATCTCTTCTTTGAAGTTGTTGACGTTGACGGTCGCGTCGGCGGTTCCGTGCCACAGCTGCATGCGTGGCCGCGGGCCCGTGTAGCCTGGATAAGCCGCGCGAACCAGGTTGCCCCACTGCATGCCGGTCATCGACACGTTGCCGCTCGCGCACGACGAGTTCCAACCCAGGCTGTCGACGCTCCCCTGCGCAAAGCAGGCGAACGGCACGCCCGCGAACGCGGCGCCGGCCTTGAACACGTCCGGGTACGAGCCGGCGAGCACGTTGGTCATCATCCCGCCCGACGAGTGCCCGGCCACGTACACCTTCGTCGCGTCGCCGTTCTTGTTCTGGACGACGTAGTTCACCATCGAAATGATGCCGGCCGCGTCACCGCCGTTGTTGTGGGTCAGGTCGGCGTTCGAATGCACGTCCCAGCACCCGTCGCTGCTGACAGCCGAAGGACAAACCAGCAGGAACCCGTATTTATCGGCCTGCGCCGCGAAGGGCGACCCCTGCGTGCAGACGTCGGTCCCCTTGCCATGACACGCGTGCACCCCGACCAGGATGGGCGGATGCGACACCACGTTGCTGGGCGTGTAGAGGTACATGCCGATGCCGGTCGGGTTGCTGCCGAAGCTCGTGATCTGCTGGACGCTCGCCCCGTACGCGGGACGCGCAACCAGACAGAGGGCCAGCGCCGTGGCGGCGACGAACAGCCGGCCCGAACCGGCCGTCGGAGCATTCATGTTCATGGACGGATAAGGGGCCGAGCTGCCCGAAACCTTTGAACCGTGACAACCCGGCGTTTCGAGTGCTTAAGATCCCCACCCGGACGCCATGAAGCCGCACGTCATCTGCCACATGATGGTCTCGCTGGACGGTCGCATTCACCCGAGCCGCTGGACGGAGTGTCCTGACGGCGATCGGAAGGACTGGTCGACCCTGTACGAGGACGTGCACGGTCAGCTGGCGGGCGATGCGTGGCTAGTCGGGCGCGTGACGATGGCGGAGATGAGCAAGGGGGCGCCGCACCCGCCGGCCAACCCGGGGAACGTGCGGCGGCCACATCACTTCGCCCGGCGCGACGCCGGCGGGTACGCGATCGCGTTCGACCGCTCGGGCAAGCTGCACTTCAACAAGGCGGACGTCGGCGGCGATCACGTCGTCGTGCTGCTGGGGCCCGGCGTGTCGGACGCGCACCTGGCCGAGCTGGCCGGCGACGGCGTGTCGTACGTCGTCGCGCCCGACGAGGCGATGGCTCCGCGGCCGCTCTTCGAGCTTCTGGGGCGCGAGCTGGGGATCAAGCGGTTGCTGGTCGAAGGCGGCGGGAACGTCAACGGTTCGTTGATGGCGGCGGGCGTCGTCGACGAGCTCAGCTTGCTCGTGGCCCCGGCGCTGGACGGCGCCCTCGGCATCACGGGCGTGTTCGAAGTCCCGGACGCGACGGGGCTCAAGGGCAACGTCAAACTTCGCCTGACCGCGAACGAAACCCTCGCCTACGGCGTCGTGCACCTTCGTTACGCCGTCGAACCCCTGGGAGACCACTCATGAAGCGCACCTCGCCGGTTCTGTCGTTCACCTTCGCACTGACCTTGGTCGCCGCCGCACACGTCGGGTGTTCCAGCAGCAGCGGCGGCGGAAACGCGGGCACCGGTGGTGCCCCCGCCGGCACGGGTGGGAGCACGGGCGGCAGCAGCGGTGCGGCGGGGACGCGCGGCACGGGGGGAGCCTCGACGAGCGGGACCGGCGGAACGGCCGGCGCCAACAGCACGGGCGCGGGCGGCGCGAGCGGTGGGACCGCCGGCGGCGCAGCCGGCAGCGGCGGCGACGCGCTGGGGGGACGCGGCGGCGGGGCCGGTAACGGCGGTGCCGGCGGCGGCCAGGCCCGCGGAACCAGCGGCGGTGGCGGCGCGAACGCCGCGCTGACGCTGACCAGCACCGCGTTCACGGAAGGGATGATGATCCCGGCGGCGCAAACCTGCACCGGCGGCTCGCACATGTCACCGCCGCTCACCTGGACCGCCGGCCCCGGGGCGACGAAGAGTTACGGCGTCGCGCTGGTGGACAAGAGCAACAGCTACGTTCACTGGACGATCTGGGACCTGCCGCCCAGCACGACGTCGCTGCCTGCGAACCTGCCGAAGACCCAGACGCTCACGACGCCCGTCACGGCCCAGCAGGTGAACCGCTTCACGGGCGACGGCTATTTCGGCCCATGCCCGAGCGGCCAGACCCACACCTACGTGTTCGAGGTGTACGCGCTGGACGTGGCCACCTTGCCGTCAGTGTCAGCCACCTCGACGCCCGAAGACGTGCGCGCGCAGCTGATGACGCACGCGCTGGCAAAGGGAGCCCTGTCGGGCACCTCGAACGCCAGCATGTGACGACCTAGAACTGCGACAAGAACGGCCACACTTCGGCCGGCATCCACGAGCTCGACTTGCCCGCGTCGGTGGGCGAGGCAGTGTGGGGGCCGTCGTAAGAGCACCAGATGACCGGGTCGGCGGCGGGGCAGCCTTTGTAGGGCGTGCAGACGTGTGACCCCGTCGGGGCCGTCGGCAGGGTGTCGATCGTGCACCCGTCCCACTTCGCGAAGGCGTCGGTCTGGGTACCTTGTGAATTGCCGCTGATGTCGTGCAACCCGAGCGAGCCGAGATACGGGATCGCCTGGCAGGTCGTGGGCGCCGTCAACCCGCCACGCGAGTGACCGACGGCCGCGCGGAAGACGCCGGGGCGTCCGCACGCGAGCACGGCGACCATGGCGCCGCCCTGGCTGAAGCCCTCGAGCTCGACGCGTGACGTGTCGATGCACAGGTCGGCCTCGACGGTCTTGAGGATCTGGTCGACGAACATCGAGTCCGCGGTCGCGTCCCAGGTGCCGCCGTTCGCCGACGGTGCGATGAAGATGGTGGTGTTGTTCGACAGGTCGAACAGACCGAAGTACGACGGCGCGAGGTCGGTGTCTTTGCCGCCGGCGCCGTGGAAGTCGAGGATGAGGCGGTACGGGTTGTTGTTGTTGTAGTTGCTGGGCCACCGGATCAGGAACTGGCGACTGGCCCCGGAGATCGTGAGCGTGTTCTGGTTGGCGCTGGACGGGCTGTTCTTCAGCGTCGGTGTCTTGCCGCACCCGGCGCTCGGGACGGCGTTCCCCGCGCCGCCGCCGCCGTGGTTACCCGCTGCGCCCGTTGCCGTGCCCCCGGCGCCGCCCGTCGCCCCGATCGTGCCGCCGGGCCCGCCCGAACGGCCACCGTTCCCCGCGGCGCCGGTCGCGATTCGACCGCCGGCGCCCGTCGTGCCGCCGCTGGCCGTGACGTTGCCGCCGGTACCGACGACGCCGCCCGTGCCGGTCGCGCCGCCGCTGGCCGTCGTCCCGCCGGTGCCTGTCGCGCCGCCCTTGGCTGTCGTGCCGCCCGAGCTCTGCGCCCCGCCCGACCCGGTCACGCCGCCCGAGGCCCCACCGGCGCCGGTCGTCGTCCCGCCCACACCTGAGCCACACGCGCCCTGGAGCAGGCCGAGCGCGACGATGATTACGAAGATTCGGCGGTGTGACATTCTGATCTCCTCAGCTCACGAGCGCGACGCTCAGATACCTGTCACGTCGCCAACGCCCTTGTCAGGCTTTCTGGCGATCGCAGCGGTTTCGGCGTGTCTGCCCCTTATAGGCCATCAGGAGTTTGCCCCCATGACCCGATCTGCGAAAACGATCCTCGTAACGGCTCTTTTCGGGCTCGTCGCGTCGACGGCCAACGCCGCGCCGCAGCCGCTGATCACGTACTTCAAGCCAATGCCGATCGTGGGGAAGCTGTCCACGACCGTCTGGGGCGCATCCGCCGTCGGGGCGCGCGATCCCGCGAACGGGCTCGAGGACAACGGCGCCAGCGGCGGGGTCGGTCCCCAAAAGGAGACGTACTTCTACTGGGACGGGAAGATCGTGCGCGGCAACGACGGCAAGTACCACCTCTACGCCAGCCACTGGCTGTACACGAACGGGTTCGGTCCGCCCAACGGCGGCTCGACGGGCTGGCAGAAATCGATCCCCATGCAGGCCGTCAGCGACGACCCGATGGGGCCGTATGTGTCGCAGGGCGACACGTACGCGAACAACCAGGCAGGCAACAACATGGGGCACAACGTGACCGCGCTGGTCGCCCCGACCGGAACGACCCCGTACGTTCTGTCCGTCGGGGAGATCGTGCCCGGCCAGATGTTCAACTCGAGCTCGGCCAATGGACCGTGGACGCTCATGGGTTTGACGAAGACCAACGCCAACGGCCACAGCTCGTGCGGCGATCTGTCGTCGAACTTCACGTTTACCATCGGTCCCGACAATCGCTTCTGGGCCACGTCGCGGGGTGGCTGCGTGATGGACAGCGACAGCGTGCTCGGCACGTACAACGTCGAGACGAACAGCGTGCTGCCCAACCTGGAAAACAACGACAACGGCGACGCTGAAGACGAGTGCATCTGGTACAGCGGCGGCTATTTCCACATCGTCTACAACTACTGGAACCACCAGCGCGCGTATCACATCATGTCGAAGAACGGCACGACCAACTGGGTCAGCACCGGGCTCGCCTACCAGGGGACGCAGTCGCCGACCAATTCGAACTCGAAGTGGCTGCGGTACACCGACGGCACCGTCAACACCTGGCACAACATGGAGCGCCTCGGCGTGCTGGTCGAGAACGGCCATCCGACGCACTTTACGTTCGCCGTCACCGACACCGACAAGAACACCACCGCCGTCAATCAAGGCGGCAGCAAGATCCTGGTGGTGCCGTTCGACGGCGTGCGATTCGACTGCGACAACGGCGACCAGGCTTCGTGCGCCGAGCTCAACGGCCCCGATGGCGGGACCACGGGCGGCGCGGGGAGCGGCGGCGCCGGCGCGGCGGGGCGGGGCGGCCCCGGCGGCGCGGCCGGTTCCTCGGGCCCAGGCGGAACGACGGGAACGGCGGGACGTTTCGGCGGCACGGGCGGCGCGCCGGCAAGCGGCGGATCGGTCGGCACGGGTGGGGTCGCGGCGGGCGGGTCGGTCGGCACGGGCGGCGGCGCGGCGACCGGTGGCACGCCGGGTACGGGCGGCATCGCCGCCACGGGCGGGCGATCCGGCAGCAGCACGGGCGGCGCCACCGGGACCGGCGGCACGACACCTTCCGATTCGAGCGGGGGTTGCTCGTGCAGCACGGCAAGCGGTGTTCCGCTGGCCGGCGCGATGTTCGTGCCGCTCCTGAGCGTGCTGCTGGTGCGCCGGCGCCGGCGCGCTACCCGAGCCTGAACGGCGAGACTCCGAGCGTCCGCGTTCGCGCGCCGTATACTCGCGCCCGTGACCGCGACGCCGCGCACGCTGATCGTCGGTAACTCCGACGGGATTGGCCTGGCCCTCACCCGCCGCCTGCTGGCGGCGGGATACGAGGTCACGGGCGTTTCACGCCGCCCGTCGCCGCTGGGCGCGATCGACGGGTATGCGCACGTGGTGGCGGATGTCGCCGCTGCGGACTATCGCAACGTGCTTCGCGCGCTGGCGGCGCAGCGCGGACCGTTCGGTCTCTGCGTCTATTGCGCCGGGATTGGCGAGCGCCTGGACGTTCAGGACCTTTCGCGCGACGTCGACGTGTTCCAGGTCAACCTGCTCGGTGCGGTCGAGACCCTGGGCGCTGTGATTCCCGCCATGGTCACTGCCGGAGCCGGTCAGGTGGTGGTCCTCTCCAGCCTCGCCGACGAAGTCCTGTCGCCGACCGTTCCCAGCTATGCGGCGTCCAAGGCCGGCCTGTCGTCCTACCTGGGGGGACTCGCCTTGGCGCTGTCGGCGCGCGGCGTCGCGATCACCAACGTGCGCTTCGGATTCGTCGACACCAAGCTGGCCCGTGCCCCGCAACGCCCCTTCATGATCCCGGTGGAACGCGCCGTCGACGTCATCGTGAAGGCGCTGAAGACGCGCCGCGCGCGGGTCACCTATCCGCTGCGGATGGCCGTCGTGGTCAAGGTCCTGCGCGCCACCGCGCTGCTGCGGCTGTGGGCGCGCTGACGGCCACGTCGGGCCTCAGAACTGGGTGATGAACTTCCAGGCTTCGGGGGCGTCCCAGCTCGTGTTCTGACCGGGATCCTTGGGCTCCCAGCCGTGCGGTCCGTTGAACACGCAGTACTCGGTCGGGTGGCCCGCTGAGCAGCCTTTGTAGTTCGTGCAGGTGTGCGGCTGGCCGGCGGCCGGGAACGTCGTCGACGCGGGCTCCGCCATGCAGCCGTTGATCGCGGCGAACTGGGCCTGCTTCTTTTCCCCGGTGATCGCCGAGGTCGCCGGCATCCCGCCGCTGTCCTGGCTGGCCTGCGACGCGTAGTACGCGATCGGCTTGGTCAACGTCGCGGGGCAGGAACCAGTGAGGTCCGCGCCCGAGAAGAAGGCCACCGCGCGGAACACGTCGGCCCGGGTGCACGCGAGCGCCATGGCCATGCCGCCGCCAAAGCTGAATCCGCTGGCGAAGACCCGGCTCTTGTCGACGCAGAAGTCGCCCTCCAGCTGGGTGAGGATGGCGTCGGTGAACGCCACGTCTCCGTTGCTCCACGTCCCGGCCCCGTCCGCGGCGTCGGGGGCGGCGAAGATCGTGTTCTTGCTGTCCAGCGTCGCGAACGTGAAGTACTTGGCGCTGACGACCTGGGAGGCCGAGGCGCCCGACCAGGCGTAGGCCATGACCAGCCGATACGGGTGGCTGTCGTCGTAGCCGTCGGGGACCCGCAGGATGTACTTCCGCGACGCGTTGTTGAACGAAAGCGTGATGGTTCCGGTCTGCAGGGTGTGGGTCTTTCCGCACCCGGCGCTCGGCATCGCGCCGGAGCTGCCGGCGCCGCCAGAACTGCCGCCCGGGCCGCTGCCCCCCGGCCCGCCTCTGCCGCCACCGCCCGACGACGTCGCGCCCGCGGCGCCGCCTGTGCCGGCCGAGGCCCCGCCCACTCCTGAACCGCCGGTCCCGACCTGGCCGCCCGTGCTCGCTCCACCGGTCCCGGGGCCGCTGCGCCCGCCGGTTCCGTTCGTGCCGCCCGACGCCGGTTGGGGCGTCCCGCCGCTGCCAATCGAGCCGCCTTGGCTCGTTGCGCCACCGGTCCCCGGGGAACCGCCCGTGCCGGACAGCGAGGAGCCGCCCGAGGAGCAAGCGCCCCCGATCATCACGAGGGCGGCCAGCGTTGCCAGGCCCGAGCACCGAGCTGTCCGCAGCGTCCGGTCCATGACCGGTATTGTCGACACCGCCGGAAGATTGTCACGCGGTACGCGTTGACGGAGCTGGGCTTTGCCCAGCGGAGTCGTCGCGGGAGGTTCAAGGAACCCTCCCAGGGTTCCTGTCTGATCGGGGGGGCTGGGCGTTCGCCCAGCGGGCCCGTCAGGCGTCGTCCCGGTCCATGAACGCTTTGAGGCCCCGGTTGCGCGCCGGGTGACTGAGCTTGCGCAGCGCCTTGGCCTCGATTTGCCGGATACGCTCGCGCGTGACGTCGAATTCCTGCCCGACCTCTTCCAGCGTGTGGTCGGACTTTTCGCCGATCCCGAACCGCATGCGCAGGACCTTCTCCTCGCGCGGCGTCAGCGTGGCCAGCACCTTGCGGGTCTGCTCGGCCAGGTTCGTCGAGATCACGGCGTCGGCCGGCGAGATGATGCTCTTGTCCTCGATGAAGTCGCCGAGACGCGAATTCTCGTCGTCGCCGAACGGGGTATCCAGGGAGATCGGCTCCTTGGCCAGCTTCAGAACCCGCTGCACCTTGTCGGGCGAGATCTCCATCTTGGCCGCGACCTCGTCGGGGGTCGGGTTGCGTCCCAGGTCCTGCACCATCGAACGACTGGTGCGCGTCACCTTGTTCATCGATTCCAGCATGTGGACGGGAATTCGAATCGTGCGGGACTGGTCCGCGATGGCGCGGGTGATCGCCTGACGGATCCACCAGGTCGCGTACGTCGAGAACTTGTAGCCCCTGCGGTAGTCGAACTTGTCGACCGCGCGCATCAGCCCGATGTTCCCTTCCTGGATGAGATCCAGGAACTGCATTCCGCGGTTCGCGTATTTCTTCCCGATCGAAACGACCAGCCGCAGGTTCGCCTCGATCAGGTTGGCCTTGGCCTTCTCGGCCATCCGCTCGCCGGCCTGAATCTCGCGCATCGTCTCGCGAAGCGCGGTCTCCGTCAGCCTGGCTTCGCGCTCGACGGTCTTGATCTCTTTCTTGGCCGCCGCGATGACCCGCAACATGCCGTCCACTTCGCCTGGGCGGATGCCGACCTTCTTGGCGACCGCGCGCTGGCGCAGCGCTGACGTACGAACGCCACGAAGGGTCTTGTGGACCTCGTGCAGGGGCAGCCCCGAGCGCTGCTCGCAAACCAAGATTCCTCGATTCGCCTCGTCGATGCGGGCCAGGAAGCGTCGAAGCTTGAGAACGATCCTGTCGATTTGCGACTTCTGCAGCCGCATCTCGCCCAGGGCGTCCACGATCTCGTGCCGGAGCGCCGCGATGTCCGCGCGGTACTTCTTCTTGGCGACGTCCGAAACCGACGGCTTCGCCGCCAGCTTTTCGCCCAGCTTTTCCTGCTGATTCCAGAGCCGGCGGATGTTGTCGATACCGGCGCACACGCGATCGATGTGGGCCTGCTCGTCGAACTCGCCGTCCTCCTCGTCATCGATGTCTTTGACGACCTCTTTGACGCGGATCTTCTGGTGCCGCAGCTCGTCTGCCAGCTCGAGGATCGACTCGATCGCCACCGACGAGTTCAGGACGACCTGCAAAACCCGCCGCCGCCCCTCCTCCATCTGCTTGGAGATCTCGACCTCGCCCTCACGGGTGAGCAGCGCGACCGCCCCCATCTTGCGCAGGTACAGGCGAACGGGATCGACGCCCGACGACGCGTTGTCGGCGGCCTCTTCGGCCTCAGCCTCTTCCTCTTCGGCGTCTTCCTTGTCGCTGGCTGCGACCGGAGCCTCGTCGCCGTCCGCGTCGGCCTCTTCTTGCTCGTCCTCTTCTTCGGCGCTTGCCGTCGCCGGCAGCTTGCCCTTCGGCGCGGCGTCGACAATCTCGATGCCTGCCTTGGACAGCAGCGACAGCCACGCGTCCATCTTCGCCGGCGACGTGACGCCGGCCGGCATGAGGTCGTTGACCTCGTCGTACGTCAGGAAGCCCTGGGCCTTGCCCTTGGCGAGGAGCTCGTGCTTCTTGCGCTCGCTGTCCTTGTCGGGCTGCTCGACAGAGCGGGGATGGTCACCGCCGCTGTCGCCGCCGGCCTCAGTGCCATTTTTGACGGCCCCGGCGGCGACGCGACGGGCGCGCGGGCGCGAAGAGCTAGAGCTCAATCGAGTCACTGGGCTTGGCGGGGCGGATAAAAATCAAGGTGTGTCCGGCCAGGAGACGATCCGCCCGCCGCAGGAAGAGGTGCGCACGTCTTAGCTGATCGTGCCTGATATTCAAGCGGGAACGACCGGAAGGCCAGAAAACAATTTTTTCGGAACCTCCGGTCGTCCCTGGCGGGGCGCGCGACGCGCCTCCCGCGCGCGCCAGTCTACTTCTTGGCTGCGGCCGCAGGAGCGGGCGCAGCGGCCGCCGGCGCCGGAGCTACCGCGGCGGGGGCGGCAGGCGCCGCCTTCTTGTGCAGCTCGACGTCCAGGCTCAGCGTCACGTCGTCTCCGACCAGAACGCCACCGGCCGCCTCGAGGGGCTTGTTCCAGTTCAGGCCCCAGTCCTTGCGGTTGATCTTGCCGGTCGCCGACGCGCCGCGCGACAGGCCGCCCATGATGTCCTTCACCTCCGGGGTGGGTCCTTCGACCGCCAGAGTCACCGGCTTCGTCACGCCGCGCATGGTCAAATCTCCCGTGACCTTGAACTTCCCTTTGCCGGCCTTCTCGACCTTCGTCGACTTGAAGGTGATCTTCGGGTACTTCGCCACGTCAAAGAAATCGGGCGACTTGAGGTGCGCGTCTCGCTTCGGCTCGCGGGTGTCTATCGTCGACGCGTCGATCTCGACGTTGACGGAGCTCTTGGCCGCGTCCTTCTCGTCCAGGGTGACCTCGCCGGTCATCTTGCCGAAATGGCCCTTCACGTTGGAGACCATCATGTGGCGGACCGAAAACTCGGCGCTGCTGTGGCTGGGATCGATCTCCCACGTCGAGACCGGGTCGGCGGCGCGCGCCGACGTCGTCAGGGCAAGAAGGCCCGCCAAGGTGGCGGGAAGGGCGAAGGCAAGGGACCTGGATGTCATCGAATTCTCCTGTAGAAGACGATGGTCATAGGCCCCCAGCCCACGGATTGCAAACCTCAGCCGTCTACGGTTTGCCCACGAAGGTCGTGACGGACTGCCCCGCCAGGGAGGCGGAGAAACGGCCACCCGTGACCGGAATGGCCGTTCCAGCGGCCAGCTTCGAGCTGGTCGTCGTCACGTAGGGCGTGACGGAGGCCGGCCAGGCGGTCCCCGCAACGAAGAACGAGACCTGCGCTGCGCCGCCGCCGTTCACGACGACGATGGCGACCGTCCCGTCCGACTTGTTCGTGAACGCCACCACCAGCGGGGTGGAGCCCGACGCCTTGGGGGCGCCTGCGACGTCGGCGCGGTAGTAGCCCGGGCGAACGAACTTGCTGAAGTTCCCAAGCGCGTAGTACTGCGCCGGCGGGCTGCTGGCGTTGGGGATGAACTGCTGGGTCCACCAGTAGTGCCACCCGTTGACCCCGCCCGTCGTGAACGCGGCGTAAACCATCGTCGCGATGGTGATTGGTCCCGTGTCGCCCGGCGTGCACTCCGTCTCCCAGATGTGATGCGTGTTGTTCGCGGGAGGCGCCGGACGTCCGTAGGTGCCCGCGCTGGTGTTGCCGTAGTCGTGGGTCGCGATCGGACCCACGTACATGTTGGCCGCAGAGTCGGCGATGATGGCGGGACCATAACCGTCGCCGCTCCACAGGTTGCCCCAGTTGTCTGGCTCGGCGGCCAGCACTTTGACCGGCGGGCTGAGCGCGGCCAGCTTCGGACCCAGTGCTTTGATGAAGTTCACCATCTGGGTCTTGTCGTAGACGCAGGCTTCGTAGCTCGGGTTGAAGTCCGGTTCGTTTTGAGCGGAGATCGCGTACAGATCGACGCCGCTTTGTTGCTTGTAGTAGGCGGGGAATGACGCCAGCAACGAGGCCCAGGCGTCGTAGCTATCCGTTTTGAGCGTGTCATTACTGGCGCCGCCGTTGACATTGTTGTTGTTCTTCATCGCGGCCGGCGGCGACCAGGGCGCCGCCCAGACCTTGCAATCGCTGCCCGCGAACTTCAGGCAGGCCTTCCCGTCGGCGATGCCGGCGTTGCCCATCATCACGCTCTTGCCCGACGCACTCTCGATGCCGACGCGAAGCAGGGTCAACCCGATCCCGTTGACCGGATCGAACAGCAACGTCTGCATGGCCGTCGAAGACGAGCCCTGCCACACGTCCGCTTCGCCGAACCCGTCCACGACCTGATACGTCTTCGTCGGGTCGACGGAGATGTCACCCGACTGGGCCGTCCCCGGCGTCTTGGTCCCGACGTAGGCACCGCCCGACCCGCCGGTGGCTGGTGGCGTCGAACCACCAGAGCCGGCACCGCCGCTGCGCCCCCCCGCCGAACCGGCAGCTCCGCGTCCGGCCAGACCTGTCGCGCCGCCGGTGGACGAGCCCCCCTGGCCGGTCGTCGTTCCGCCCGTCCCGACGACCCCTCCCGTGGCCGGCGACCCACCCGTCGCGGAGTGACCGCCCGTCGAGGGGCTTCCGCCCGAACCGATGCTTCCGCCCTGCGCGGGCGAGCCCCCCTCCCCACCGACTGACCCCGAACCAGCCGAACAGGCCAGGCCCCCCGCCAGAAGGACCGCAAACAGCGGCCGCCGAAGGATGTGATGGTCGAACATGCGGACTCCTAGTTGTGTCGCGACACCCAAACGGGTGTAGGTGGCGGGGCGAGCTCCGGATGTCACTCGACAGGTGCCGGATTTCGCGTCTCGCCGGGGATCTGTCCGCCAGCACTGGGGTTTGTTATCTCAAAAGTGTCGGCGGCCTCCGTCGGAGACAGGAGCCTCGCCGGCGCACGTCGCGCGTTGCGCGTGGCAACAAACGAATGCGCGCCACGTTTGCGGCTGCAGCGAAGCGTCGTTGTGCTGCGTCGTTGTGTCGCTTCGTTGACTACCTAGGCCGATAGGGTGCACAGAACTGGTGCGGTCACGCATTTGTGAACCCACCCCGTACCGCCCGGCGGTAGAATCATCTCTACGATGTCGTCCCATGTTCCGGGTGCATTCGTCCCCGGCACAATCATCGGCGAGAAGTACAGGATCGACCGCGAGATCGCCAGCGGCGGCCAGGGCACGGTTTTCGAGGCCACGCACATCCGCCTCCGGCAGAAGGTGGCGATCAAGTTTCTGCACGTTCATCGCGCGCAAGTCGGCCAGCGCACCGAGCGCCTGTTTCGCGAGGCGCGGGCTGCCTTCCGCGTGCGCAGTGAACACGTGGCGCGCGTCATCGACGTCGACACGATCGACGGCTCGCCGTTCATCGTGATGGAGTACCTGCGCGGGACCGACCTCAAGATGTTGATCGAATCCCGTGGCCCGCTCCCCTGTCACCAGGCAGTCGATCTTTTGCTACAAGCGTGCGACGGCGTGGCGGAGGCGCACGATCTGGGGATCGTCCATCGCGACCTCAAGCCGTCCAATCTGTTCCTCGAGGAGCGCCCCGACGGCGCGCCGGTGGTCAAGGTGCTGGATTTCGGGCTCTCGAGGAGTATCGGCCGCAGCAGCGCCCCCCAAGAAGACCTGGACCTGACCGAGCCGCTGGTCCTGCTCGGGTCGCCCCGCTACATGTCCCCGGAGCAGGCGCGTGATCCCCGGCAAGCCGACGAGCGATCGGACATCTGGTCGCTGGGGCTGATCCTTCACGAGTTGCTCACGGGCCGGCCAGCCTTCCGCGCCCGGACCAAGGCCGACGTGCTGGCGCTGGTGCTGCTGAAGAATCCGACGCCTGTCTCGCTGTTGCGCCCCGACCTGCCGCCGGGGATCGAAGGCGTGATCCTGCGCTGCCTGCAGAAGTCGCCGGAGCATCGCTTCAACTCCGTCCGTGATCTGATGGCGGAGCTGGCGCCGTTCGCCTTCGTCGGGGCGCCGGGCGCTCCGCGGACGACCGCCGTGAAGCAGCGCCGGCGCGGCGCGCGCGGGCTACGCGCTTCGGTTGCAGCGGCGCTGCTGGGCGCTGCCGTTCTGGGCGGCTGGCGGATTCACGCGCGAGGACTGCGCCCTGCCTTCGCGCCGGACGCGGGGCGCACCACGGTGGCGACGCTGCCTGCGCCGATCGCCGCCTGGCCCAAGGAGGCCGCGACGCCGGCGCCGCCGCCACCGTCGCAGTCGACGCCTTCACCGGCGGTGCCCGCCCCGGCGGCGCCGCTGCTGGCCTCCAGCACGCCGGCGCCGCGCCGTCACGAGCATCGGCGGCCGCGCGCGAAGGTCGGCCCGTCCGAGCCCGCACACACGGAGGCAGACGAAATCGCCGACCCGCTGGACGGCCGGAAGTGATCTCACGATCTTCTCGCCGGACGTGTGTGGCCCTCGCGCTCGTCGGTGCGCTGACCGTCGAGGTTCAGCCGCGCGTGCTCGCCGAATCGGCCACCGCCGACCGCGCCATCGCCGAGCGCCTCTACGACCGCGGGCGCGGACAGATGGAGCAGGGGCAGGTCGCCGCCGCGTGCGACAGCTTCGCCGAGAGCCAGCGGCTGGATCCGGCCACCGGAACGTTGCTCAACCTGGCCGCTTGCCACGAGGCCCAGGGCAAGCTGGCCAGCGCCTGGGTCGAGCTCCGGGAGGCCATGGTGGCCGCGCGCCGCGAGAAGCGCCCGGACCGCGTGCGCTATGCGCAGGACCATCTGACCGCCATCGAACCGCACCTCGCGTACCTGACGATCGCCGTGCCCGAGTCGGCCCAGGGCCAGGCGCCGGTGATCACGGTGGACGGCCGTGTCCTGGGTCCCGCGGTCTGGGGCATCGCGATTCCGGTCGACGCAGGCTCGCACGAGGCGGTGGCGACGTTCGGGTCCGAGAAGCCCTGGCGGGCGACCGTCAATCTTCGCGACGGGCAGCGGCGCAACCTGGAGGTCCCCCCAAGAGCCGCGGTGAGCGCTCCGCCGATCGCCGAGCGGGCCGATTCTGCCGCGGCGCCGGCGGTCACCGCTCCGTCGCTGGCGCCGGCGCCCGCGGAGACCGCCGTCCCCGACGATAAGCCAGGGCATCGCGTCGCCGCGCTCATCGTCGGGGCCGCGGGCCTCGCGGCGGTCGGCGTCGGGTCCTACTACGCCTGGAGCGCCTCGGACCTGTGGAGCCAGCGCAACCGACAGTGCCCGATGGACAGATGCACGGCCGAGGGTGTCAGTCTCGGCGGGCGCGCCGAGTCCGCCGCGACCGTCGCCAACTGGACGATCGGGGGTGGCTTGGCGGCCTTGGGTGTGACGGCGCTGCTGCTGTTCTGGCCGCGCTCCACCGGGACGCCCGAGGGGCGCGGCACGCATTCTTCCCTCGCGGGGGCCGCCGGTCTGACCGCGGGCGTCCATCTCGCCCCGACACCGTTCGGCTTGAGGGGGACGTTTTGAGTCGGCGAGCGACGTCGCTGAACGGGATCTTGCTCCTCTGCGCCGCCGCGGGGTTCGTCTCGGCAGGCGGGTGCCAGCAGATCCTGGGCATTCACGACAGCCAGCTCGCGCAGTCTGGCTCCGACGGCGGCGCGGCTGGCGGTGCAACTGGCGGCAGTGGCGGGAGCGATGCGGGCGGGCCGGGTGCGGGCGGCACGATGAGCGGCGGAACGGGCGGCCTGGTCGGAGCTGGCGGAAGCGGCGGCCTGCCGATGACGGGGGGCGCTTCGGGCGGACGGTCTGGCAGCGGCGGGAGCACCGGCGGCCAAAGCGGCCGCGGCGGTGGGACGGGTGGAGCAGCCGGCCACGGCGGGGGGGGCAGCGCCGGTGGGGGCAGCGCCGGCAGCGCCGCTTGCACGCCGCCCTGGCACGCCGAGGGCGTTCAGGCACGCCTCCTCACACCGAACACGGCGATGACCGCTTGCAGCTACGCCGCTGCGGACGTGCCGTCGCTGGCCGCCGGCGTGGACGCCACGACCTACCGCGGGGCGCTGGCCTGCGGCGCGTGCCTGCGCGTGCAGGCGAGCCTGGGCCCCACTGCCGTCGTCGTTCAGGTGGTGGAGCTGTCCCAGACCAGCGGCATTTTGCTCAGCAAGGCGGCGATGGACACGATCGCGTCCGGGGCGAGCTTGACGACCGTCGACTGGACGCTGGTCGCGTGCGACGTCCAGAACCAGCCGGTGAAGTACGTCATCAAGGACGGCAGCAACGCCGGGTACGTCGGGGTCCAGATCCGCAACGCGCGCTACCCGGTTGCGTCCGTCGCCGCCGTCGGAACCAACATTTCCGTCCCGCTGACGCTTCAGACCTACGACTACTGGGAAAGCACGTCGGCCGGCGCTGGTCCGCTGACGTTGCGGCTGACCGACGTCAACGGGCAGTCGTTCCTCGACAGCGGCGTGAAGATCACCCCCCAGGCGGTCGAGGCCGGCAACGGGCAGTTTCCGCTCTGCCACTGAGCTGGCCGCGCCCCCAGCCCGGGTTGTTTCGAGTTGTACAAGATTGAACGAGCCTCGTCGTTTGCGCGCGTGACAAACTGCTTGCTCTGTTATGGTCGGCGCCGCCGCCATGGAACGCCGTCGCCGGGGATTTCGGCCTGAAGGGCTCGGTGACTTCCTCGAGGCTGCGTACTGCCTGGACGGAGACGACCAGGTCTGGCTGGAGACCACCATGCGCAGCGCCCGGAGCGTCTGGGGCAGGGGCGGTCCGGGAAACGGCGTGCTCTACGACGCCTCCGATCCGTCGCAGTTCCGGGTCGGGTCCATTCAATTCATCGATTGCTCGCCGAACGACGTGCAGGTGCTGATGACGGGGCTTTCGCTCCAGACCCCAGCGATGATTCGCCGCACGTACCTGCGCATCGCGGCCGGGTGTATGTCTGCGCTGCGGCTCCCCGAGCTCGAACCCATGTTGAAGGGCATGGGCGCGCTCGGCTATCCGGACGCGCTGAACGTCAACGGAATGGATCCGACGGGCGTGGGCATCTACTTCGCGCTGTGGGGACCGGAGCGTACGAATCTGTCCCGCGGCGAGCTCGCGCTCTATCGACGCATGGCGCACCACCTCGGTGCGGCGTACCGATGCCGGCGGCGATTGCGCGCGGAGCAGGCGGGCAACCCCGATCCGACGCTTGGCGCAGAGGCAATTCTCGACGCGCGGCATCGCGTGTTGCACGCGGTCGGACCGGCGTGCGAGCTGAATGCCCAGCGCGACTTGCAGGAAGCAGCGGCGGCCAGGGACCAGGCGCGGCACCGCCAAAGTGATGGCTCCGTCGGGCTCGAGCGCTGGCGACCGCTGACGGGACAGCGGTGGACCCTGGTCGACAGCTTCACGCGCAGCGGCACCCGTTATGTCGTCGCGCGTGAGAACCGGCCAGAGGTTCGGGGGCTGGCCGCGCTGACCGAGCGGGAGCGGCAGGTGGTCGCCTATCTCGCGATGGGGCAGTCGACCAAACAAGCCGCTTACGCGCTGGGGATCTCGGACGTCACCGTGCGGGTGCTCCTGCGGCGCGCGGCCTCGAAGCTGGGCGTCCGCTCACGCGATTCGCTGCTGGCGCACCACGAGGTCCGACAGCTGAACGCCGCGACAGAGTTACGCGGCGCCGGGTAGCAGCAGCGGCCGCTTCCCGGCGGCGCACGGCAACGTTTACGCGGACGCGTAAACAGAATGCCGCTGGAAGGAGTTCAGTGACGGTCGTTATCTTCCCGTCCACGTCAATTCTTCGACGGGGGGGAGGAGAGTCGACCATGAAGGTTCCATTTCGATACTCGGGAGGATTGGCGACGGGCGCTTTGCTCATCGCCGCCATCGGTTGCGGCGGCGAAGAGCCGGCGCCCGGCAATCAGGGCATTCAACTGGAGGTGGCGCGGCCGTCGGCGGCTGCCACGTCGTGCGACACCGACGCGCGCACGCTGGCGCCGGACACCGAATTCTTCCTGCGCAAACCGGACGACGGTGCGATGTCGCAGTTCAGGGGGTTGATCAAATCGAGAGAGTTCGTCGACGCCGTTCGGCTCGGAGCCATGGAATCCACGCCCCAGGCGGTGTGGTTCACCGACGGTTCGCCTAAGGAGGTCGAGGCCGCCGTCCGCAAGACGATGCGCGAGGCCGAACGGCAGCGCCGCGTCCCGGTGCTGGTCGCCTACGACGTTCCGTTCCGCGATTGCGCGCAGTATTCAGCCGGCGGCGCAGCGGACACCACTGCTTACGAGGCCTGGATCGACGGCTTCGCCCGCGGGATCGGCAAGAGCAAGGCGGTCGTGATCCTCGAGCCAGACGGTCTCGGGATCATTCCGTACAACACGACGATCTACGGCGCGGCTGATTGGTGCAAGCCCGTGGTCACGGACGCGCAGGGAAACGTCACGCCGGCGCCCGGCGCCACCCCGGCCGAGCGTTACGCGCAGATCAACTACGCCGTCGACGCCATCGAGGGGAACGCGTCGCGCGCGCTGGTTTACCTGGACGGGACGCATAGCGCGTGGCTCGGGGTCGGCGAGGCGGCCTACCGCCTGTACACGGCCGGGGTACAGCGGGCGCAGGGGTTCTTCGTCAACGTTTCGAACTACGAGACGACCAGCGACAACACCCAGTTCGGCACCTGGGTGTCGGACTGCATCACGGCGGCGACGGCCGGCGCGTCCTGGGCCGCCGGGCACTTCGACTGGTGCCCAAGCCAGTACGACGCCAGCAACAACTACGCGCTGAACTACAGCCCAGGCTACGCGGCGACCGTGACCGCCAGCTTGCAGAACATGCTGGGGGGCGCGACGCCGACGACCGGGTTCGTGATCGACACGAGCCGCAACGGACAGGGACCGTGGACGCCGACGGCGAGCTATCCGGACGCGCAGGTCTGGTGCAACCCGCCGGGACGCGGGCTTGGGCTGCGGCCGACGGCGTCGACGGGCACACCGCTGCTCACCGCCTACCTGTGGATCAAGACGCCGGGTGAGTCCGACGGCTCGTGCAACCGCGGCGTCACCGGCGTGACGACCGACCCGGAATGGGGCGGCATCGTCGACCCCGCCGCCGGGGCCTGGTTCCCGGACCAGGCGCTGCAGCTCGCTTCGCTGGCAAGCCCGGCGCTGTTCTGACGCGCGCGCGAGCCGCCGCCTGCCCGGGGGGGGCGGGGCGGCGGCTCGCGCTTGATGGCCGGAGTTCTCGCTGATGACTGTGAATGAGACACGCCGAGATCAAGATGCTTCTCTCGCCGCCGCCCTGCTGGCCGGCGAATCAGCCGCCGCCGACCACGCCTGGCGGCGCTTATCGCCGCTGGTGCTGCGGGTGGTCCGGCGCCATGCGGGGAGCGGCGCGGACCCACACGACCTTTGCCAGGAGGTGTTCTTGCGCTTCTTCACTCGGATCAACGAGCTCCGCGATCCGTCGGCGCTCCGTCATTTTCTGATCGGGATTTCCGTCGGCGTGGCCCAGAACGAGCGCCGGCGCGAGCGCGTCCGCCGAGCTGTCATGCTCACCGCAACGGGCGAGTTACCGGCGGCTGCGGCGGTCGCGGCCGACCTCGCGGCGCGCGCCGCGATTCGGCGGCTCTGCACGATTCTGGACGCGGCCAGCCCAGAAGAGCGAGGGCTGTTCGTTCTGCGGCACGTCCACAATCTGAATCTGTCCGCGATGGCCGCGGCGCGCGGCCGCACCGTCCCCAGCGTCAAGCGGCGGGCCGCTCGGGCTACCCGGCGGCTTGGACTGAAGATGAAGCGCGATCCTGAGCTGGCCGAGTACGCAGCCGGGTTCACCCAGCAGCGCCGCCGCATTCGGCCCGCGGCATAGACAGCGAAGGGAGCCACGGTGTTGAACAACTCGTTGAAACAGTTTTGGGTCGCGACACTGGTTGGTGCATTCGGCTGCTCGGCGTCTCCCAGCGTGGATCCGTCGGCAATTGAACGTGGCAACACACTCTTCCACGACCACACGCTGACGGGACTGGGGGGAAACGGGCGTGCCTGCTCGGACTGCCACATGGACTCCGACAGCTTTCAGCTCAGTCCGGCCGACGTTGAAGCGCGGTTCGCGGCCGCTACCGCTACCGGGACCGACGATCCGCTGTTTCGCCCGATCGACGCTGACGATTTCGACGTCAACGGTGCGAACGCCAGCGACTACAGCAACCTGCGCCAGAACGGCCTCATCCGGGTCCGATTGCCGCTGCCCGCGAACATTAAGCTCGTCGACCCGGCGAGCTGCCTCACCGACGGGCTGCCGGCTCCATGCGACAGCGCCGCCAGCTACACCGTCTTGGCGGCGACGTTCACCGACGTATGGCGCGCGGTGCCCAGCGTGTTCGACGTGCAGTTGACGGGGCCCGACCCGGACACGGCAGCCTGGGCGCGCGGGCCGAACCCGCAAGGGGGATACCAGTTCGACGGCCGGCAAGGGTCGCTTGCCGACCAGGCGCTCGGCGCGCTCCGAAACCACGCGCAGGTGGCGACGGACCCCGACCAGGGAACGCTGGACGACCTCGCCGCCTACGAAGCGACGCTGCTCGCCGACCCCGAGCCGCCGCTCGACGATCTCGAGACGATGGGCAAGACCGTCTTCAAGCGCGCCTGTGGTCTGTGCCACAACGGGCCGGGGATGGCCCGCCCCCTTCCGCGTGACACGGACCCGCTGTTCGCGCTCCACGACGTCCAGACTGCATGTCCGCGCCCGGTCGACGCCGCGGTGCCTCCGCGGTGGAATTTCCCGCCCTGCTCGCCCGCGCTCGCCCGGAACGAACAGACGTACGAGATTTCGTTCGCCGACGGTTACAAGATGCGGCGCACGACCAGCGATCCGGGTCGCGCGCTGTTGAGCGGCTTCGTCGCCTCCGCCGGCCCGCCACCTTTCGGATCTTCCTGCCTGCATCCGCCATGCACGCTTCCGTTTCTCGACGACTGGCAGAAGCTGGAGATTGCACCGCTCCATGGAATCAGCCGGACCGCGCCGTACTTTCACAACAACAGCGCCGCGACTCTCGAAGACGTCGTCATCAACTACGAGGAGCACTACAAGTACATTTTGGCCGCCAACGCGGGGCAGCCGTTGCCGCTGGTGTTGAGCACCGACGGCGTCCACGCCGATCGGCCGAACGTCGCGTCCGAGCGCGCCGCACTGGTGGCCTACTTGAACAGACTCTAGAATTCGCGTCGGGACGAGGCGTCCCGAATCGATGTCCCTGCTCAGCACGGCTGCGATCGCGTTCATCGGGACGGTGTTCTGGCTGGCCAGTCCCGAGGCGGCGACGGCGCTGGCCGGCGCGCAGCACCGCTGGCCGGTGGCGCTGATCGGGTTGGTGGCGGCGGGCAGCCAGTCGGTGGCGCTGGTCGCGCTGTTCTTCTTCGGCGAAGCGTTGCGGCGGCGATCGGCCTGGTTCGATCGGCAGTGCGCCCGCGCCAAGACGAACACGCGACTTGGCCGCGAGGGCTACGCGACGGGGGCCGTGGTGTCGGCGGCGCTGCTCGGGTTCCCGCCCGTGTCGGTCACGGCGGCGCTGTTGCCCGGCGTGGCGCCACGTCCGGGACGGCTGTTGCCCGTCATGCTGGTCCTGCGCCTGGCGCGCTTCACGGCGCTGGCCTGGGCGGGGGCCGCTTTTGGCGATCGCCTGCCGTGGCACCCCTCGGCCCACGGACTGTGGCGTCCCTGGTGAGGGCCCCCTGCGGCGCTGACTGAAAACCGAGCAGCGCGGCCGAAAGCAACTTGGGCCGACGGGCGCGCGGGCGGGCCGCCCCCAGATTCGGCCGGCGATGAAGAACGGCGCCTACACCAAGAAGCTCCGGAAGCTGCAGGCCGAGCTCTGCATGATGCAGCGGTGGGTGAAACATTCGGGACACCGCGCGATCATCGTCTTCGAAGGGCGCGACACGGCGGGCAAAGGCGGCACCATCCGCGCGCTGACCGAGCGGGTGAGCCCGCGCGTCTTCCGGGTGGTGGCCCTGCCCGCCCCCTCGGATCGCGAGAAGACGCAGATGTACATCCAGCGGTACGCGCAGCACTTCCCGGCTGCCGGCGAGATCGTGGTCTTCGATCGCAGCTGGTACAACCGTGCCGGCGTCGAGCACGTGATGGGGTTCTGCACCAAGAAGCAGTACGAAGGCTTCCTGCAGGTCTGCCCGGCGTTCGAGAAGCTGGTCATCGGCAACGGCATCCAGCTCATCAAGCTGTGGCTGGAGGTCGGGCAGGAGGAACAGGAGCGGCGCATGAACGCCCGCATCCGGGATCCGCTGCGCCAGTGGAAGCTCTCGCCGATGGACCTGGAGTCGTGGCCGCGGTGGTACGAGTACTCGCGCGCGCGCGACCGGATGTTCGACGCGACGGACACCAAGGACGCCCCCTGGCACGTTCTGCGTTCTGACGACAAGCGACGCGCGCGCCTGAATTGTCTGGCCCACCTGGTAAAGGCGATCCCGTGGAAGCACGTCCCCCACGAGAAGCTGTCTTTGCCGGCGCGCTGGACCAAGCACCGCTACGACGACCAGGCGAGCCTCAAACACCGGCGATTCGTTCCCGAGAAGTTCTGACGCCTCCCGGCCTCTCGGTCATCGGCTGAAAGGGGATCAGCCACGTTGCCATGCGCGCGGCGGACCGCAGATCCTTTCTGTCCCCGTGGAACCGAACAGACACCGCCTCCAACGTTCCGTCGCCACGCTAGCCGCGCTGTTCGCGGTCGCCGGCTGCAAGGTCGGCCCGGACTTCACGCGCCCGCCCGCGACGGTGACACCCTCCTGGCACGCGGCGGCCGGTGATCCCCGCGTCATGACGCAAACGGCAGTGGACGCGCAGTGGTGGAAAGGGTTCGCCGATCCCACGCTGGATCACCTGATCCAGCTGGGGATCGCGCAGAACCTACCGCTGCAGATCGCTGGCCTGCGCATCCTGGAGGCGCGCGCGCAGATGGCGATCGCCACCGGGCTCCAGTTCCCGCAGACGCAGCTGGCGTTTGCCAGCGCCACATCGATCGGCCTCAGCAAGAACGCCGTGAACCTGGCCAGCGCGGTGGGCGTCCCGCAACGCTTCGGGACCTTCGCCGTCGGGTTCGACGCAGCGTGGGAGCTGGACTTCTGGGGCAAGTACCGGCGCGGTGTGGAGGCCGAGGCCGCCAACATGCTGGCGTCGGTGGCCGACTACTACGCCGCGATCGTTTCGCTGACTGCCGAGATCGCCCGCGCCTACGTGGTGATTCGCACGAACGAGGTGCTACTGGAGCAGGCGCGGCAGAACGCCAAGCTGCAAGAAGACGCGCTCGGCATCGCGCAGGCGCGGTTCCAGAACGGCGCCACGTCGGAGCTGGACCCGGCCCAGGCGAGCACGCTGCTGGAGAGCACGCGCGCGACGATTCCGCAGCTGGACATGGCGCTGCAGCAAACCCGCAACGCGCTGGCGACGCTGCTGGGGCAGAGCGCCGACGCGGTCGCGGCGCTGCTGGGAGGCCCGAGGACGATCCCCCACGCGCCCGAGAAGGTGACGGTGGGCGTGCCTGCCGAGATCCTGCGGCGCCGTCCCGATGTCCGCAGCGCGGAGCTGGCGGCGGCGGCGCAATGCGCCCGCATCGGCGTCGCCAAAGCCCAGCTTTATCCCAGCTTCACGTTGCTGGGCACGATTGGCCTTCAGAGCTCGACGGTGGGGACGGCGTCGAAGAACCTGTTCTCGACGAGCGCGATCTTTTACACGGCGGGACCGCAGATCAACTGGCCGTTCCTGAATTACGGCCGGCTCACGAACTCGGTCCGCGTCGAGGACGCGCGCTTCCAGCAGCTTCTGGTGGGCTACCGAAACGTGGTGTTGAAGGCCGTGCAGGAGGTCGAGGACGCGCTGACGGGCTACGTGAACGGCGCCGAGACCGCCCGCTTCGAAAAGGCGTCGGTGGACGCCGCGCTGCGCTCGGCCGACATCGCGCTGGCGCAATATCGGGAGGGCGCCACCGATTACCAGCGCGTGGTGGACGCGCAACGGCAGCTGCTGGAGCAGCAGAACAACCTGGCCACCGCCAGCTCGTCGGTCGCGACCAGCGTCATCGCCCTCTACAAGGCGCTCGGCGGAGGCTGGGAGATGCAGGGGGCGCCGACCGTGCCCGTTCAGACGCAGCAGGAAATGCAGCAACGAACCAACTGGGGCAACATGCTGTCGCAGCCGCCCACCGTCACCGGTGAGCAGAGCTCGACGGCGCCCGCGAGCCATTAGGAGTCGAGCCGTGGCCAAGACGACGTCGAAGAAGAAGCGCTGGTTGAAGTGGGGCGGTGTGGCGGCGGTCGTGGTGGTCGCGGCGTTCGTGGGCTTCAAGGTCTGGAAGAAGAAGCAGAGCGCCCTGCCCGACGGGATCGCGTCGGGAAACGGCCGCATCGAGGCCAAGCTGGTCGACATCGCCGCCAAGGAGCCGCTGCGGGTCAAGCAGATGATGGTCGACGAGGGCGCGGTGGTGAAGCGCGGGCAGGTCGTGGTGCAGATGGACACCTCGACGCTGCAGTCCGAGCTGGCGACGGCGCAGGCCCAGGTCTCGGCGGCGCAGGAAAAGCTGATTGCGGCGCGAGCCGGCACCCTGAAGCAGAAGAGCGAGATCCGGCTGGCGGAGATCGAGGCCGAGCGTTCGCACAACCTGCTGCAGCAGCGCGCCGGATCACAGCGCGAGCTGGACGTCCGGCGGACGAAGGTCGAGACCACCAAGGCGTCCCTGAACGAGGCCGACGCCGAGGTGCAGACCGCCACGCGCGAGGTCGAGGCCGCGCAAGCCACGGCGGCCACCGTGCAGACGCGCATCGACGACGCGACGTTGCGGTCGCCGGTGAGCGGCCGGGTCCTTTACCGGCTGGCGGAGCCCGGTGAGGTGCTGCCGGCGGGCGGCAAGGCGCTGACGCTGGTGAACCTGGAAGACGTCTACATGGAGATCTTCCTGCCCTCGCAGCAGGCGGCCGACCTGAAGGTGGGCGCCGAAGGGCGAATCACCGTCGACTTCCAGCCCGATCGCGCGGTGGCCGGCTACGTCAGCTTCGTCTCGCCGGAGGCGCAGTTCACGCCCAAGCAGGTCGAGACCAAGAGCGAGCGCGAAAAGTTGATGTTCCGCGTGAAGATCCAGGTCCCCAAAGAGGTGGCCAGCCAGTACATCCAGCAGATCAAGACCGGCGTGCGCGGCATCGGCTACGTGAAGGTCAAGTCCGAGGCGGTCTGGCCTGCGCGCCTGAACAACCTGGCGAACCCGACGAGGGTTGGCTTGCTGACCGAATAGTCCCAGGTCGCCATCTTGTCCCAGCCGAATTCCTCAGCGCCCGTCGTGTCACCGCACGTCGTCTCGATCCGAGACGTGACCCACAAGTACAAACACGTCCTGGCCCTGGACGGCATTTGCCTGGAGGTCCCGACTGGAATCATGGTCGGTGTCGTCGGCCCCGACGGCGTCGGCAAATCGACGCTGATGGGGCTGATGGCCGGCGCCAAGAAGCTTCAGGAAGGCACCTTCACGGTGCTGGACGGCGACATCCGCGACGCCGCCCACCGGCGGGCCGTCGGGCCGCGCATTGCCTACATGCCACAGGGGCTGGGCAAGAACCTGTACCTGGAGCTCAGCGTCTACGACAACGTCGACTTCATGGCGCAGCTCTTCGGGCTGACGCCCGGGCAGCGCAAGCGCCGCATCCGCGAGCTGCTGGACGCCACGGGCCTGGGGAAGTTCGCGGACCGCCCGGCCGGCAAGCTGTCCGGCGGCATGAAGCAGAAGGTCGGCCTTTGCGGCGCGCTGGTGCACGACCCGGATCTGCTGATCCTCGACGAGCCGACGACCGGCGTGGATCCGCTGTCGCGACGGCAGTTCTGGACGCTCATCGACGACATCCGGGCCGGGCGCCCCGGCATGAGCGTCGTCATCTCGACGGCGTACATGGACGAGGCGCAGCAGTGGGACTGGATCGTGGCCATGGACGCCGGCCGCGTGCTGTCGACGGGCACGCCAGGCGAGCTGATGGCCCGCACGAACACGCAGGACCTCGAGAAGTGCTTCATCGCGCTCTTGCCCGAGGAAAAGCGCAAGGGGCACCAGGAGCTGACCATCCCGCCGCGCCAGGCCGGGCAGACCGACATCGCGATCGAGTCGCACGGCCTCACTCGCCGCTTCGGTGACTTCGTGGCCGTCGACCACGTGACGCTGTCGATCGAGCGGGGCGAGATCTTCGGCTTTCTGGGGTCGAACGGCTGCGGCAAGTCGACGACGATGAAGATGCTCACGGGCCTTCTGCCGCCGTCGGAGGGGACGGCGACGCTGTTCGGCAGCTCCGTCGAGGCCGGCAGCATGGAGGTCCGCAAGAACCTGGGCTACATGACCCAGGCGTTTTCGCTCTACGGCGAGCTGACGGTGCACCAGAACCTGGTGCTGCACACGCGCCTCTATCACCTGCCGCCGGACAAGGCCAAGGCGCGCATCGCCGAGCTGATCGCGCGGTTCGGGCTGGAGGCGCACGTCGACGCGCTGGCCGATTCGCTTCCGATGGGGCTACGGCAGCGCCTGTCGCTGGCGGTGGCCGTCCTGCACGAGCCGCAGATCCTGATCCTGGACGAGCCGACGTCGGGCGTCGATCCGGTCGCGCGCGACAGCTTCTGGGAGCTGTTGATCGAGCTGTCGCGCGGACAGGGGGTCACGATCTTCGTCACCACCCACTTCATGAACGAAGGGATGCGCTGCGACCGCATCTCGCTGATGAACGCGGGCCAGGTGCTGGCCTGCGACACGCCCCAGCGCCTCATCGAGGGGCGCGCCGCGAAGAACCTGGAAGACGCCTTCATCGCCTACATGGAGGACGCCCTCCCCTCGGCGCCGACGAAGGTGAACACCCCGACGCAGGCCGCGGCCCAGGTGGCGCAGGAGCCCGAGAGCACCGAGGCCTTGTCGCCCCTGCGCCTCCGCGTGGGCCGGATGCTCGCGTACGCGCGGAACGAGACGGTGCAGATCCAGCGGGATCCCGTCCGCCTGGCGTTCGCGTTCGCCGGGTCCGCGCTGTTGATGCTGGTCTTCGGCTTCGGAATCACGACCGACGTCGAGCACATCCGCTACGCGTCGCTGGACCTGGATCGCTCGCCCGAGAGTCGCCTCTACCTGGAACAGTTCGCGGGCTCGCAACGGTTCTTCACCGGCACGGCGCCGGCGGCCTCGGCGGACGACGCGCTCAAGCGCATGCAGGCGGACGACGTCTCGGTGGTCATCGAGATCCCGCCCCGATTCGGCAAGGACTTCCGCAAGGGGACGCCGCCCGAGGTGATGGCCCAGGTCGACGGCGCCATGACGTTTCGCGGGGACACCGTCGAGCAGTACGTGCGCGGCGTCCACCAGACGACGCTGGCGGACCCCGCCAGCGGGTTGCCGACCTCGCAGGCTCAGAAGTACACCGCCGACATCCAGGAGCGGTTCATGTACAACCCCTCCTTCCTCAGCATCTATTCGATCGTCCCCAGCGTCCCGGCCCTGCTGCTGCTGCTGATTCCGGCCATCCTGATGACCGTCAGCATCGTGCGCGAAAAAGAGCTCGGCTCGATCATCAACTTCTACGTCACGCCCACGGCGCGGCTGGAGTACCTGCTGGGCAAGCAGTTGCCGTATCTGGCGATCGGGATGATCAACTTCGTCATCCTCACCGTGCTGGCGCTGGTGGTCTTCTCCGTCCCCATCAAAGGGAGCTTCATCATCCTGACCGGCTGCACGCTGCTGTACCTGATGGCGACGACGGGTCTCGGGATGGTGACCGCGACGTTCACCAGCAGCCAGGTCGCGGCGGTGTTCATCACGGCCATCCTGACGATCATCCCGACGATCCAGTTTTCGGGTCTGTTGCAGCCGATCTCGACGCTGGAGGGGACGGCCGCGGTCATCGGGTCCGTCTGGCCGGCGTCGTACTACATGCACTCGAGCCTCGGCGCCTACACCAAGGGGCTGAACGCGGCGCTCATGATGGGGGACATCCTGTTCATGCTCTGCTGCATCCCGATCCTGGTGGGAATCGGCGTGGCCGGCCTCCGCAAGCAGGAGAGGTGATCGTGAGCTCGGCGACGAACATCCTGTGGCTGGGGATCAAGGAGATCCGCAGCCTGGTCAGCGACACCGTCATGATGGCGTTCGTCGTCTACGCGTTCACGCTGGCCATCTACACGCAGGCGACCGGCACCTCCAGCGAGGTCAACAACGCGTCGATCGCGTTCGTCGACGAGGACGCGTCGGTGCTGTCCAAGGAGCTGCTGAACGCCTTCTACCCGCCGCGGTTCCGCCCGCCGCGCCTCATCACCGCCACCGAGATCCAGCCGGAGATGGACGGCGGTCGACTGATGTTCGTGGTGGTGGTCCCGCCCCGCTTCGAGCACGACCTGCGCGCCGGGCGCAACCCCGCCATCCAGGTCGACATCGACGCGACGGCGATGCAGCAAGCGGGCATCGGCGCCGGCTACATTCGCAGCATCATCAACGATCGGGTGCACTCGTACCTGCAGCGAACCGACGTGAAATCCGATCCCCCGGTCAACCTGGTGATCCGCAAGCTGTTCAACCCCAACAGCCAGTCGTCCTGGTTCAAGAGCGTGGTGGCGCTGATCAACCAGATCACGCTCTTGACCGTGGTCCTGACGGGCGCGGCGGTCATCCGCGAGCGCGAGCACGGCACGCTGGAGCACCTGCTGGTCATGCCGTTGACCGCGTTCGAGATCGCGATGGCCAAGGTGTGGGCCAACAGCGCCGTCATCCTGCTCGCGACCGCGGCCTCGATGCTGCTGATGATCCACCTGGCCCTACGCGTCCCCTTCGCGGGCTCGGTCGGGCTGTGGTTCGTCGGGGTCGTGCTCTATCTATTTTTCGCGACGGCGCTGGGCATCTTCCTGGGAACGGTGTCGCGATCGATGGCCCAGTTCGGGCTGCTGATCGTGCTGGTCATCGTGGTCCTGCAACTGCTCTCGGGCGGTAGCACACCGGTCGAGAGCCAGCCCCGGTGGCTGCAGATGCTGACGTATCTGCTGCCGTCACGTCACTTCGTCAGCTTCTCGCAGGTGATCATCTATCGGGGCGGCGGCCTGACGGCCATCTGGCGGCAGTTCCTGGTGGTGACCGGCGTCGGCCTGGCGTTCTTCGTCTACAGCCTCAGCCTGTTCCGCAAGTCGATCGCCGTCAACAAGTGATCAGTTCTTCGGTCGCAAAGCGACGGTCACCGCCTCCAGCAGTCGCCTGAGCCCGCCCGCCACGTCGCGCCCCAGGTGCGCGCGCAACGCCCGGCGGCCGCGCTGGGCCAGCACCTCGAAGTCGCCGCGCGCCTGCGCCGCCTTGACGATCCCGAACGAGTACTTCTGGCCAGGCACCATCAGGTCGGCCGGATCGTCGCAGGTGACCTGCAGGAAGACGCCGCTGTTTGGCCCGCCCTTGTAGGCCTGCCCGGTCGAGTGCAGGAAGCGCGGACCGAACTCGAGACAGGTCGCCGTGTGGGTCGCGTAAAGGACGCGATCGCGAATCGCCTGCAGGATCTGCCGGTGGTGCTCGTTCATGTCCAGGTAGGCGAGCAGCGCGAAGTAGTCGCCCGGCACGAGCCGGCGCAGGTGCGCGCCGAGGACTCCTTCCAGGGTCGCCGTCTCGCCGACGGCATCCGACAGCGCCGCAGCGTTCGCCGGATCGGTGAAGAGGCGGATGTCGTCGGCCGAAAGCAGCGCCGCCTCTTGCGGCAGCGACCCGCGCTCTTCGTAGGCGGCGGTCAGGCGGCGCGTGGCGGTCTTGCTCGCCTCGACGTCGGGCTGGTCGAACGGGTCGATGCCCATGATGGCGCCCGCCACCGCCGTCGCCATCTCCCAGCGAAAGAACTCCTGCCCCAGGTCATAGGGATCGTCGACCGTGACGCGCACGATTGGGTGGCCGGCCTTCTCCAGCGCGTTCGCCAGCGTGGCGCGCGCCGGATCGGGCGGGTCGCTGGCCAGGCTCAGGAACACGAACAGCCGATCGGTGCCGTACACGCCGGGGCCGTTCGTTCGCTCATGGTCGATGGGAATGAGCCCCTTGCCGTCCTTGCCGGTCGACTCGGCGATCAGCTGCTCCAGCCAGGCGCCGAGGCCGTCGACCCCGGGGGTCGAGATGATCGTCACCTTGTCGCGCCCGAACTCCGTGCCGGCGACGCCCAGGATCGTCCCCAGCACGACGCCCGGGTTCTCCTCGATCGGGACGGACGGCATGCAGGCGTTCACCATCGCGCCCGTTCGGTCCAGGAGCTCGGCGACGTCCACGCCCATCGCCGCTGCCGGCACCAGACCGAAGTCCGACAGCACGGAGTAGCGCCCGCCGATGTTCGGCCAGCCGAAGAAGACCCGTCGAAAATGGTCCGCCTCCGCGACGTGCTGCATCTTCGAGTGCGGATCGGTGATGGCGACGAACCGGTTTCCCGCCTCTTCCTGCCCGACGGCCTGAACGACGCGATCGTAGAAGTACTGCTTGAAGATGTTGGGCTCCAGCGTCGAGCCCGACTTGCTGGAGACGATGAACAGCGTGCGATGGACGTCGATGGCGTCCTCCGCGGCCTTGACCTGGGCCGGGTCGGTCGAGTCGAGGATGTGTAGCTCCGGAAACCCCGGGATGTTGCCGAAGGTCCGCCGAATCACTTCCGGGCCCAGGCTCGAGCCGCCCATCCCCAGCAGCAGCACGTGCGTGAAGGCGCCGTCGCGCATGGCATCTGCCATCTCGCGGAAGCGCTGGGCGTGCGCGAGTTGATCGTCCGTGATGCCCAGCCAGCCCAGCCACTGCGCCTCGTCGCGGCCGCTCCACAGCGTCGGATCACGGTGCCAGAGCCGCCGCACTTTGCCGGCCGCGTCCCAATCGGCCAGCGAGCTGGCGACGGCGGCGCCCATCGACGGGGGCAGCGCGAACGTCAGGCTGTTGATCCGCTTGGTCTGCGCCTCCCGGCTCTGCTCCTCGACGGCGTCCAGCAGCTTCTCGAACGCGGTCGCGAACAGACGCACCCCGTCGGCCAGCAGTCGATCCGTCACGTCCTGAAGGTGGATCCCCAGGTCGACCAGCGACGACATCGTGTCGCGCGCCCCCTCGGTGTCTTCCAGCAAGCTGGCCCGCGGGCGCCCGTGATCGCGGAAGGCGCTCAGCGTCGCCGGCGGCAACGTGGTGATCGTGTCGGGCCCTATCAGCTCCTCGACGTACATGACGTCCGAGCCGGCGGGGTTCTTGGCGCCCGTGCTGGCCCACAAGAGCCGCTGGGTCTGCGCGCCGATCTCCGCCAGCCGCTGCCAGCGCCGGCTGGAGAAGACCTCGACGTAAAAGTCGTACGCCAGCTTGGCGTTGGCGATGGCGACCCGGTTCTCCAGCGACCGAAGCAGCGCTTGCTCATGTTCATCGCGCGAGCCCGCCAATCGCGCGGCGACGATCGTCTCCAGCGCGCTGTCGATGCGGCCCACGAAGAAGCTGGCCGTCCCGGCCACGGTGCGCGGGTCGCCGCCGGACGCGACCAGCTGCTCGATCCCCGAGATGTACGCTTCGACCACCTGCGCGTACACTTCGCGGTCGAAGAGCAGCGTCGCGTTGACGTTGATCCCTTCACCAATGAGCTGCTCGACGGCGGCGATCCCCTGCGGAGTGGCCGGCACCTTGATCATGGCGTTCGGGCGCCCGATCTCGTTCCACAGGCGGCGCCCCTCTTCGAAGGTTCCATCCGTGTCGTAGGCCAGCGAGGGCGCCACCTCCAGGCTGACGTACCCATCGCGGGCCCCGGTGCGCTCATACACGGGGCGCAGCACGTCGGCTGCCTCGCGGATGTCGCGAATCGCCAGACGCTCGTACAGCGTCTTGGCGTCCAGCGTGCGCGCGTCCGGCGCCTGCAGGATGTCCTGATAGTCGGAGCCGGCTGAGATGGCTGTTTGGAAGATCGCCGGGTTCGAGGTGACGCCCGAGACGTTGTCTTCCTCGACCAGGTCCAGCAGCTCGCCGCTCGTGATGACGCTGCGGCGAATGTGATCCAGCCACACGGACTGCCCGTACACGGCCAGCGCGCGCAGCGGGCTCTCCATCGCGGTCAGCTTGGCCAGCCGGCGCACGTGGCGCGCGTCGCCGCTGAAGCGCGCGTTGAGAAACGCGCGGATCAGCTCGCGCGCCAGCTCGATCCCGACCACGCGGCCGCCCAGCACCAGCACGTTCATGTCGTCGTGCTCGACGCCCTGGTGCGCCGAATAGGTGTCGTGGCAGAGGCCGGCGCGCACGCCCGGGATGCGGTTGGCCGCCATCGACGCGCCCACGCCGCTGCCGCACAGGATGATGCCGCGGTCGGCCTGACCACCGCGCACCGCTGCCCCGACCGCCTCGGCGAAGTCCGTGTAGTCGACGGGAGCCCGCCCGTGGGTTCCCAGGTCGGAGACCTGCCACCCGTCGGCGGCCAGGAAGGTCTTCAGGACTTCTTTCAGATCGAAGCCGGCGTGGTCGGATCCGATGGCAATGCGCATGGCTCACCCTTCTGCGAGCCCACCAGGGTTCGCGTGTGAATCGCGATCATCAGTTCTTCGTTCGTGGGCAGCACCCACGCGGTCGCCCGGCTGTCGGGCGCCGAAATACACAGGGCACCGCCGTCATTGGCGGCCGCGTCCAACGTGACGCCCAACCAGGCAGCGTCGCGGCAGACGCGGGCGCGAACGGCCGGCGTGTTCTCGCCGATGCCGCCCGTGAACACCAGGGCGTCGAGGCCCCCCAGCGCGGCGGCCAGAGATCCCAGCTCGCGCGTGATCCGGTACACGAACAGATCGACGGCTTCGGCGCACGCCGACTCCGCGCTGGCCAGCAGGTCGCGCATGTCGCTGGAATGCCCCGACACGCCCAGCAGCCCGGATTGCGTGTAAAGGAGCTGCTCGAGCCCGCGCGCATCCAGACCGTCCCGCTGCATCAGGTGCAGCAGCACGCCGGGATCGATCGCGCCGCAGCGGGTCCCCATCAGCAAGCCGTCCAGCGCGGTGAAGCTCATGGTGGTAGCGACGCTGCGCCCGCCGGCCATCGCGCAGAGGCTGGCGCCGTTGCCCAGATGCGCCACGATGGTGCGACCGGCCGCCGCGTCCGGCGCGCGCGCAGCCAGCGACGCGTGCACGTACTCGTACGACAGGCCGTGGAAGCCGTAGCGCCGGATCCCTTCGTCCCAGTAGCGGCGCGGCAGCCCGAACTCCTGCGCGACGTGCGGCTGTCCGCGGTGAAAGGCCGTGTCGAAGCACGCCACCTGAGGGACGCCCGGCAATTGTTCGCGCACCGCCCGGATCGCCGCCAGGTTGTGCGGCTGGTGCAGCGGTGCCAGCGGAACCAGCCCGTCCAGCGCACGCAGCACCGCCGCGTCGACCACGACCGGCGCCGAAAAGTGCACGCCGCCGTGCACGACCCGGTGTCCGACGGCGGCGATCGGCAGCGCCGCCAGCGTACCGTGGCGCACCCAGGTCAACAGATACTGGATGGCGCCCGCGTGCCCCAGATCGCTGCCGTCCGGCCACGCGCGCTGCGCGACCACGCCGCTGTCGTCCCAGGCGACGAACCGGGGGCGGCTCGACAGCTCCTCCAGCCGCCCCCACAGGATTCGCCGCGGTGGATCGCCCTCGGCGAACGTCGCCCACTTGAGGCTCGACGAGCCGGCGTTCAGGACCAGCAGCGCGCCCGGCATGTTCCGCCCCAGCCCTGAATTCGCGTCGTTCTGGCGCGACTAGTCGGGCCAGGTCCAGTCCGTGATCTCGGGGCGGTCGGCGCCGCGCTGGTGCGCGTACTGCATGTTGTCGACGATGGCGTTCTTCATGTCTTCTTTGAGATGGGCGGCCGCGTCCCGCAGCCGAGGAACGCGCTCGATGACGTCGATGACCAGGTCGAACCGCGAAGCCTCGTTCAGCATCGCCAGCTCGAAGGGGGTGTTGATGTTCCCCTTCTCCTTGTAGCCGCGCACGTGCAGCCGTTCGTGTCCTGCATAGCGGTAGGCCAGCTTGTGAATGAGCCACGGGTAGCCGTGGAAGCTGAAGATGATCGGCTTGTTCACCGTGAACAGGCCCTCGAGATCGCGCGCTGACGAGCCGTGCGGATGATCTGATTCCATCTGCAGCCGGAACAGGTCGACCACGTTCACGAAGCGCACCT
>JBJMQQ010000016.1:0-14780 GCA_045802645.1 Polyangia bacterium | reverse complement strand
CGAAGACCCCAGCAGCACGGCCAGCGCGCGCGTCCAGAGCACCTGCAGCGTCATGGCCGACGCGCCGGACACGGCGAACGCGCCCAGCGCAGCCCGCCGCGACCGATCGTCGATCGCGGGCGGCGGGGGCAGAACCGGCCCCTCCAGGTTGGCGGCGGCAGCGGCCGCGTCCAGGCGCTCGTCGATCGAGATGCCCTCGCCGCCGGCGTCCGCCGGCAGGACCCGCCGCGCGACCAGGATGGCCCCCGCCAGCACCAGGTCGAACGACGCCGCCGTGACGTTCGTCCAGCGCAGGCCCATCGTCGGCAGGAAGATGAACCCGGCACAGAAAGCCCCCGCCACGGCGCCGAACAGGTTCACCGAGTAGAGCGTCCCGATCCGCAGCCCGATGCGCCGCAGCTCCCAGGGGCGGGTCACGAAGTGGCGCGCCAGGAACGGCAGCGTCGCGCCCATCAGCGTGGTCGGCACCAGCAAGAGCCCCGCTGACGCGATGAATCGCAGCACGGACAGCAGCGCGTACCGGTCCCCGAACGCGCTCCAGAGCGCCCGGTTCAACCCCGGGTAGGCCAGCATGACCAGCGGCACCAGCAGCGCGTAAAGGCCGATGCCGGCCTCGGCCAGGGCGTACGCCCGGACGGGGTTCTTGAGGCGATCGGCGTAGCGACCGGCCAGGTACGATCCCAGCCCCAACCCGCCCATGAAGGCGGTCAGCACCGTCGAGACCGCGAGCGTGGTAGACCCGAAAACCAGGGTCAGCATCCGGGTCCAGAGCATCTCCAGAATCAGCCCGGAGGCACCCGACAGGAAGAAACAGGCCAGGACGACGACCCGCATGGGGCGGGCAATCTACCACCTTTGTGACGCCCCTCCCTTGACGCGACGGCCTGCGTCGTTTGGAGTGGTCCCCGCTTCAGGCAACCCGAGCCGCGCCATGCCCATCAAACCACCCCACACGACGATGTACGGCGTCACCGCTGTCACCACGCTCGAGGGGTTGCTCGCACCGGCGGAGTCGCGCGCGGCTGACGATGCGGCGTTGATCGCGTCGGTCAGGCGCGGCGATCCCGGCAGCCGAGAGGCGCTCTACCACCGCTACAAGCGGCGGGTGTACGGGCTGGCGCTGCGCATCGTCGGCCCCGGCGACGCCGAGGAAGTCGCGCAAGAGGCCTTCATCCGGATCTTCCGCGGCCTGCCCAAGTTCCGGGGTGATGCGGCGCTGTCGACCTGGATCTACCGGCTGGCCGTGAACGCGGCCCTGTCCCACCGCAGCCGCCGCGCGAGCGCGCGCCTGCCGATCGACGACAACCAGGCCGAGGCCGGCGGCATCGAGACGCAGCCCGCCGCCGAGCCTGCCACCGGAGACGCCGTCCTGCGCGCCCGCCTCGAGCGCGCGCTGGCCGAGCTGCCGGCGGGCTATCGCACCGTGGTGGTCCTGCACGACGTCGAGGGGCTGGAGCACGAAGAGATCGCCTCCATCCTCAACTGCCACGTGGGGACGTCGAAGTCACAGCTACACAAGGCGCGCGCCCGACTGCGGGCGATCCTGCAGGCGGACGGCATCACGGCTTCAGCGCTCGAAAACGATTGAACCCACCCACATGACGGACCAGCAGTATCCCGTCTGCGCAACGTTCTCCGACGAGACGCTCTCGGCCTTCGCCGATGGCGATCTTCCAGCTGCCGAGGCCGCCCGCGTCCGCGCGCACCTGCCGTCCTGCGCCGCGTGCACCGCCGCTGCTGGCCAGCTGGGCGCGCTGGCAGCGACCGCTCGCCGCCTGGACCGCCCGGAGCCGCCGCCCACGTTGTGGATGGCGGTCGAGGGGGCGCTGGACAAGCCCGATCGCCCCTGGTGGATGTCGCTGCGCATCTTCGGCGGCGGCGCGCTGGCGGGCGCGGCGGCCGTCTCGATCGCGGCGCTGGGGCTGGCGTCCTGGCGCACACACCGGGCCGAGCGCGAATCGATCGCCCGGATCGCCGCGCCGGCGGCCCTGGCCGCGCGCGTCGCGCCCGATCCGCTGCTGGACGAGGCCGAGGCCGAGCTGGCCCGCGCGGCCGCCGCCTACGAGCAATCGATCGAAAAGCTGCGGGCGCTGCTGGAGCGGGAGGAGCCCCGCTGGAGCCCCGACGAGCGGGCCCGGTGCGCCGAGCGGCTGGCTCAGCTGGACGAGGCGATCGCTCACTCACGCGACCTCGCGCGCCGCAGCCCCGGCGACACGCTGGGCAACGATCAGCTGTTCGCGGCGTACCGGCAGAAGATCGACTTCCTGGCCGAGGCCGTCCACCGCGGCGGGACGTTCCGGCAGACCTCGTCCGAGGCGCGCCCATGATCCTGCGTCGCGCGTCTCTGGGCAGATTCCAGCTGGCCCTGCAGCTCAGCTTGGGCCTGCTGGTGGCAGGCTCAGCGGCGGCGCAACAGGCGCCGCTGGTCGACCGCCGGGAGCTGGTCGTGCCGGCGCGCGGGGCCGAGCTGGTGCGGATCGACAACCTCCTGGGCCGCGTCGGCATCCGCGGCACGGCGCGCCCCGGCGAGATCCACATCGTCGCCGAGAAGCACGCCGCCAGCCCGGAGATCCTGGGCCGCCTGCGCGTCCACTACACGGCCTTCGAGAGCGGCGAGATCCAGATCGACACGCGCGTCGAGCTGGGCGGCCGCGAGCGTTCGCTGCCGCTGGCGGGCAGCGGCGTCGACCTCTGGCTCGAGGTTCCGCCGGACGTCGCGGTCCAGGCCAAGACGTTCGGCGGGGACGTGTCGGCTTCGGGCCTGCGCGCGGGCGCCAGGCTGGAGACGACGGGCGGGCGAATCGGCGTCTCCGACGTTCGCGGCGGCGTGGTCACGCACCAGCTCCGCGGAGGCCAGCGCGTGGCCGAGGTCGAGGGTGACGTCGACCTGGACGGGGTCGAAGGGGACCTGGACCTCAAGAACCTCGTCGGCGGGCGCGTCGATGCGCGAATGGTCGACGGGAACATCCGGGCCGAAGACATCCGCGCCGACTTCGTCCGGCTGGTCACGACCACGGGCGCGATCGTGCTGCTGGGGGTGTTGCGGCCGGCCGCCCACTACGATCTGCGCAGCTACGCGGGCGAGGTCCGTGTCGCCGCCGGCGATACGCCGTTCGAGCTGCGGGCCCGGTCGGCGGTGCCGCTGGAGGCGTCGGCGGTCGCGCTACGCGGCGCCCGGCGCGACGGCGAGTGGCTGCGCGCCCAGTATCTAGGCCGCCGAACGGCGCCGCGGCAGCGGCCTGCGCTGCTCGAGCTCTCGTCGGCGCTGGCGCGCGTCGTGATCCAGCCGCTGGCGACCGACGTCCAGTAGGACCGGGCTCCAGGTCGCGCAACCCGCGATTTGGCATGAAACCCGCGGCGGAGATGTTAAGGTTGGCGGTCAACGTCACGGACTACGGATGCGGATCGGGGTCTTTTCGGACACACACGCCAACATCGAAGCGCTCGAGGCAGTGCAGAAAGCTCTGGACGACGAAAAGGTCGACAAGCGGGTCTGCCTCGGCGACACGGTGGGGTACGGCGCCAGCCCAAACGAGTGCTGCGCGATCATTCGTACGCGCGCGGCGCATACGATCCTGGGCAACCACGACGCCGCCGTCGCGGGGCGGATGGACTATTCCTACTACTATCACGCCGCCCGGCACGCGCTGGACATGCACGCGCGGCTGCTCACGCCCGAGAACATGCAGTGGCTGAAGACGCTGCCGTACGACGTGCGCGACGGCGACGTCCACTACTGTCACGGCTCGCCGCTGAACATCGAGGAGTTCGACTACATCTTTGCCCGCGATCAAGCGGCGCAGTGCCTGGAGATCTGGGATGACCTGTCGGCGCTGACGCTGATCGGCCACTCGCACCTGTGCAAAGCGTTCGCCCTGTCCGCGGACCGGGTCCACGAAGTGGTGGCCGACCGGTTCGAGCTGCGCCCCGGGTGGAAATACATCATCAGTGTCGGGTCCGTCGGGCAACCGCGGGATTACGATCCCCGAGCCAGCTATGTCATCTACGACACCGAGCAAAAACTGTTCGAGTTCCGGCGCGTCGAGTACGACGTCAAGGCCTCGGCGGAAAAGATCTTCGGCTCCGACCTGGAGCCGAACTTCGGCCACCGCCTCTTCATCGGCGTGTGACGTGAAAAGGGGCGTCGGCCTCGTCGGCTTGCTCCTGCTGGTCGGGCTGAGTGCCGGGCGCGCAGCGGCGGCGCCGTTGCAGAGCAGCAGCTGCGTCGCCGACGAGCCGGTCCCCACGCCGCCGCGCGACGCGGGCTGGGAGCGATCGCAGCAGGTCGCCTGGGAAGAGGTCGAGAAGCACGGCGGCATCGTTCCCGACATCGAGGAGGACTTCGCGCACGCGCCACCTGCCTGGTGGCGATACCCGAGCCCGATCCGCTCCGCCGAGCTGCTGGCCGCCGAGGCCAAGAACCCCAAAGGCCTCTACGAGACCGTCGCGGCGGGGGAGCTCAAGGTCGGCGACATCCTGGTGCGCGCGCACGGCGCCGGGGTGGGCCCGTGCGGCACGATGACGGTAGTGGCCGGCGCCCAGCACGACAGCTGGGTGACGCTGGTGCCCGGCGACGGGCCGGACCCCGCCACGCGCGACGCCGACCCGACCTTCTTCGACGGCAAGGCCCTGCGCAACGGCGTAGCCGCCTATCGAATCAAGGTCAAGAAGGACGACTCGCTGGGACACGTTCGCGAGATCGAGCGCGATCTGCGCCACCTGGAACGGACCATCTCCGAGCGGCCGCCGCTGATCGCCAAGGGCGGCGGCGCGGTCGTCGACGAGAAGGTGCACGACCTCATCGACGAGTCCTGGTCGCTGGCCGCGGATCCGGCCTTTCACGAGGAGCAACATGCGCTGACGGGGCGCGCGCTGGCGCTGGCCGCCGCGCTGGACTGGCCGGGCGCGCAGGAAGAAGCGGCCGCAGTGCTGGACGACGTGCTGCGCCGGACACCGCTGCGCGGAGACGCCGTGGTCGCGCGCGCGGCGACGTTTCTGCTGGCCGGTGACGCCGAAAAGGCGCTGACGCTGGCCGAGGCCGGAACGGCCATCCCCGACGTGCCGGCGCGCGTGCACTACCTGGCCGCGCGTGCGCTGGCGGCGCAGGGGAAGAAGAACGAGGCGGCGGCGGAGCTGCGCAAGTACCGCGACATCCAGCCCTACGATGCGCTGGCCGCCCGCCTCAGCGCGGCGGTGGCCCGGTCGGCCAGCGTCCCGCTGGTCCCCGCCCCGCTGCCCACGGCGGACGGCACCGGGTCGCGCCTGCGGTTCTCGGCAACGGCCGACAAGGGCGCGGTCGCCAGCGACGCGTACGACTTTTCGGTGGCGTGGCCGCTCACCTGGCGCATCACGGGCGTCCAGGCGTCACCCGAGAGCGGGCTGCTGCTGGACTTCGAGACCGGGCGCGTGCTGCGCGAGGACGGCGAGACCGAGCGCGGCACGTCGGTGGTGCTGGTCCAGCGTCCGCCCGCGGGTGGCGCCGATGCGCTGGCTCGCAAGGGCGCGCGCAACATCTTCCCCGATGCGAAGCTGAAGACGCTGCCGCCGCTGCAGCCGGGAACTCGCCGCGAACAGTTTCGCGAGCGAGCGGAAGGCGCGACCCACCAGGGCGAGGTCACCACCGTGACGCGCGAGGGGCTGGTCTACTTCCTGGTCCTGAACGCCACGACGGCGACCTATCCCAAGTTGAAGGACGAGTACGCCGCCTTCGTGAAGAGCTTCGCGGCGGTGAAGCTCGCCAAGAAGTAGCTACTTCTTCTGCTCGAACGTGCCCGTCAGCTTGGCCTGACCGAGCTTGTTGGCGCTCACGTTGAAGCCGACCATCGCCGGCGACGCGCCCGGTGGGACGTCGATCTTGTCGACCTTCAGCGCGAAGAGCGTGAAGTTGTAGTGGTGCTTGCCGCTGCCGGGCGGCGGGCACGGCCCACCCCAGCCCGGCTTGCCGAAATCGGTGTTTCCCTGAACGGTCCCCTTCGGAAGCGCATGACCGTCGGCCGCACCCGCGCCCTCGGGCAGTGCCGTCGTTTCAGCGGGGATGTTGTAGACGACCCAGTGCCACCAGCCGGAGCCGGTCGGCGCATCGGGGTCGTGCACCATCAGCGCGAAGCTCTTGGTGCCGGCTGGCGGGTTCTTCCACTCCAGCGGCGGCGACACGTTCTCGCCCGTGCATCCCATCTGATTGAACGAATACTTGGGGGCGATCGTCCCGTTGTTCTTGAACGCGGCGCTGGTCAGCGTGAACGACGCGGCCTCGGCAGCCGGTGAATGCGTCAGGCTGGCGCCGAGCCCGAGGGCGGCGACCAACAACCCGGTTCCGATCTTCGTGGATGTCTTCATCCGTGCGCGCTCCTTTCGAGTTGCGAGCACGGTAACAATCGAAGCTCGGCCGTCAAGCCGTCGCGTTGTCTGGCCCCAATAGCAAACGGGGGGCCTGAAAGGGCCCCCCCGTGTGTGACGCCGACTGATTGTTTCGATTCCGCCCTGTCGTCCCGAGCACCAAACGGGTCAGAATTCCTCGCCGTTCCCTACCACCGTTTCCCCCAGCACCCTCGGCGAAGAAGGCGGACCGCACAGTCAGTTCATCGCATCACCAAGGACGAAAGTAAGGCCCGGTGCTGCCGGGTCAAGACCGGGCGGCGACCCGGTGGTGGGCCCTCCAGATCTGGATGATCCGCGCCAGAACCAAGGCGACCGCGCCCGCCAGCAACACGTGAACGAAACCACCCATCGTCGTTGCACTCACGACTGCCAGCGTCCACACCAACAACAAAACCACCGCCACCACGAACATTGGATTCACCTCGCCCCGCTCGACCTTAAGTTTCCACGAACCGCCAAAGTCAACGTGAGCCCTCTTTCGTCGAGATCAAGGAACGGTCCCGTCACCGGTGCGTCCTGGTACGCCGCCACCGGCACGCCAGGGCGGCGTGGTGAGGTGCGCCGGTTCTTTCAGATGAACCTGGTGGTGCTCGGCGTGGCGACCTGCTTCGCGCTGGTCTACCGGTTCGTGAACGCGCTCTTCATCCTGTTCGTCGGGATCGCGATCGGGATGGCCGTCAAGCCGGGCGTCGAATGGCTCCGCCGTCGCGGCGTACCGCGAAGCGTGGGCGCACTGGGGATCTACCTCGCGCTGGCGGGCGTGTTCGGGGGGGCGGCCCTGCTGGTGTCGCCCGCGATCAGCGAAGGCATGAGCGCGCTGGTCGCGCGCGGCCCCAAGCAACTGGAGAGTCTGCGCGCCACGATGGCCCGCTCGGAAAGCTCCACGCTGCGGCACCTGGCCGAAGCGCGGCTGCCCACGCCGGCGCCGTCGAAGCTGGAGGCGACGACGGTGGTCACGTACGGCGGCGTGCTGGGCCGCAACCTGGGCGCCATCGCGGCCGTCCTGATCCTGGGCTTCTACTGGACGCTGGAGGGGGACCGCCGCGCGCGCGTCCTGGCGCTGTTCGCCCCGTTCGAACGCCGCCGCGCCATCCTGGCGTTCATCGGCGAGGTGGAGCGCACCGTCGGTGCCTACCTGCGCGGGCAGTCGCTGGTGTGCGTGACCATCGGCTTGATGGCGTTCGGCATTTACCGCGCCATGGGCCTTCCGCACGCGACCGCCCTGGGCCTGCTGTACGCGATCGGTGAAGCGGTGCCGGTCGTTGGCCCGATCGTCGGGACTGCGGCCGCGGCGGTGGTCGCGCTGTCGGTCAAGCCGGCGCTGGTGCTGTGGGTCGGCTGCGCGGCGGCGTTCCTGCAGCTGGCCGAAAACTACGTGCTGGTCCCGCGCATGATGGGCCGCACCGTGGGCGTCAGTCCGCTGGTGACCCTGCTGGCGATCGCCGCGTTCGGGTCGACCCTGGGCGTCGCCGGCGCCGTGCTGGCCATCCCGATCGCCGCGATCGTGCAGCTGCTGCTTTATCGGTTTCTGCTGGGGTCCGAGGCGCGGGCCGGCGACCTGCCCGTCGGGCGCGGCCCCCTCAGCGTCGTGCGCTACGAGATCCACGAGCTCACGCGGGACGTGCGCAAGCGCCTCTCCGTCACCGACGATCGCGCCGCCACCGAGCGCATCGAGGACGCCATCGAAGGAATCGCCTACGACCTGGATCGGCTGCTGGCCGACCGCGAGGGGCGGCCGTGAGGCGCGTCGCCGTCGCCACCGCCGTGTCGCTGGCCACGCTGATGGCGGTCGTGCTGCTCTGGAAGTTCGCCGGGGTCGCCGCCCTGTTCGTCATCTCGCTGGCCGTTGCGGCGACGGTGCGGCCGCTCATCGAATCGCTGGAGCGCCAGCTGGGGCGCAACATGGCGTTGGTGGTGGTGTACCTGTCCGGGATGACGGTCCTGTCGGTCTTTCTCTACGTCGCCCTGCACGGAATCCTGGGCGAAGTCGACCTCGCGATCGATCGCCTGACCGCCTCATACGCGGGCCTCACCGTCCGCCCGCCCGCGTCCGCCGGCCCGCTCCGCCGGCTGCTTCACGACCAGCTCCCGAAGCCGACCGCCCTTCAACACGCCATCGCCGCCTCCCGCCCCGCGGCGCTGCTGGACGCCGCGCTGAACATGACGCTGAACCTGATCGATCTGCTGGGCGGCTTCTTGATGGTGGTGGCGCTTTCGGCGTACTGGAGCGCCAGCCATGAGTCCTTCGAACGAATCTGGCTGTCGCTGATCCCGGCGCCGCAGCGGCCGCGCGCCCGCAGCATCTGGCGGGGCATCGAAGGCGCCGTCGGGGCGCACCTGCGCGCGGAGCTCGCGGAGAGCGCGGTCGCGATCCTGCTGGTCGCGATCGCCTTTCGCCTGGGCCACATTCCGACGCCCATCCTGCCGGCGCTCGCCGTCGGTGTCCTGCGCATCGTCCCCTTCTTCGGGCCGCTGCTGGCGGCGGCGGCAGCGGCGCTGGCGGGTTGGGCCGTGGACGGTCAGGTCGCCGCCGTCGCGGGGCTCGCCACGCTGGCGCTGCTGGTGGGGCTGGAGCGCGGCGTCGCCCGGCAGGTGTTCCACGTCCACCGTGCCAGCCCGACGCTGATCGTGGTGGCCGCCATTCTGTTCGTCGAAGCCTTTGGCACCCCGGGATTGCTGCTGGCTTCGACCGTCGCGATGGCCGCCGAAGCGACCATCGAACGCGTCATCCGCACCCACCCGCGACGCGATCGGCCCAACCGCACGCTGGCGCAAATCGAACAGCGGATCGGTCATTTGCGACGGCGGCTGCTGTCGCTGTCCGAAGACGAAGCGATGCAGCTGGGCAACGTCATCGCCCGGCTGGAGACGCTGGCGACCACCGCCGCCGCGGCCGCGGCCGACCCGCGCTGATGGCCTACAGACTGCGAAAGTCGGCGACGCCGGTTGCGCGCGCCAGCGAGGACATGGCGATGTCCAGGTCGTAGACGGCCTGCAGGTAGCGCGTGCGCATCCCGAAGAACGCGACCAGCGCGTCCGAGAAGTCGCGGCTCTCGGCCAGGCCCAGCGCGAAGTTCTGCGCGACCGCCGAGATCCAGGCCCTGCCCGCCTTCTCGCCGCGCTCCATGCTGTCGGCGCGCGCGCGGGCTTCGGTCAGCTCGCCGTAGGCCTTCTGCACTTCCAGCAGGATGCCGCCCAGCGCGGCGCTCTGCTGAAACCCGACCTCCTCCGCCTCGTGGGCCATGCGGTGACTGCGGGCGATCTTGGGACCCAGGTCCAGCGGGATGCGCAGCCCGGCGGCCACGCCGGCCGTCGTGCTGTTGTAGTAGTGGCTGTAAAACGCGTTCGTCGGGTTGTCGACCGTCTGGGCGCGCGCGAACACAGCGCCGCCAATCAGGATCAGGTCCGGGTACTCCTTGCGACGTTCCAGGTCCGCCAGCGCCTGCTTCGCCCTGACGGCCGACTCCAGCATCTTCACCTCGGGACGGTTCGCGCGCGCCAGGTCCTCGTAGTAGGTGACCGGGCGGGTGGTGACTTCGGGCGCCTCGAACGGGTCGTCGTCGACGTCAATCTGCCCGTCGCCCTGCGCTTGGGTCCCCACCAGCACGCGCAGGCTGTCGCGCGCCAGCGTCTGCAGTCGCCTGGTCTCCAGCACGCGCGCGTCCAGATCGGCGTGCACCGTGCGCATCCGCAATCGGTCGGTCACCGTCGAGCTGCCGGTCCCCTTCGAGAGGTCCTTGTCGATCTTCTTCTGCGCGTCCTCGATGTAGCCCGCGCCCTGGTCCAGCGTGTCCAGGACCTCGCGCGCGAGCTTGAGCCCAAAGTAGGCCTTGCGGACGTTCAGCTCGAGATCGGCGCGCGAGCCCAGCTCTTTCTGGCGGGACACCTCGACGCCGGCCTTGGCGGCCGCGACGCCGGCCGAGATCTTCCCGAAGTCCCAGATCGGCTGAATCAGCTGCACCTCGGTGTGGGTGAACACGCGGTTCCACGACACGTTCGACAGGCTGGCTTCAGGCGACGACGTCCGCAGGCATTGGTTGACGTCGTGGACGCCCCACTGGTTGAAGCACTCCTCGTTGGGCGACGGCGCCAGCAGCGACAGCACGCTGCCGGTCGGCAGCCAGTTCAGCCGCGCCTCCATCACCTGGGACTGCATGGCGGCGGTGGCGGCGGCGCCCGCCTGCAGGGACGGGTTCGAATGTGACAAACCGATCAGCTCCGGCAGTGTGTACTTCTTCGCCGCGGCGGGATCGGCCGCCAGGGCGACGACCACCACCGTCGAGACCAGGAGCGCGCGCACCGTCATGGCCGTCGATAATACAGGACGCGCGCCCGTCGGGGTTTGACCTCGCGCACGCCTGGTGATACCGGCATTCCCAAATGCCCCCCCGCGCTGTGCCCCCCCGCCGAACGCCGCGTGCCTCCCGGATCGAGACGGCGCAGCTGGTTCTGCCCGGGCTCACGAACACCCATGGCACGATTTTCGGCGGAATCCTGATGCAGTGGATCGACGTCGCGGGGGCCATCGCCGCCGGGCGCCACGCGGGCGGCCCGGTCGTGACCGCGTCGATGGACCGCCTGCACTTCATGGGGCCCGTCCAGCTGGGCGAGGTCGTCATCGTCCAGGCCCAGGTGAACTTCGCGGCCCGGACCTCCATGGAGGTCGGTGTCCGGGTCCTTTGCGAGAACCAGAAGACCGCCAAGCAGCGGCAGACCACCCGCGCCTACCTCACGTTCGTGGCCGTCGACGACGCGGGCCGCCCGCGGGAGGTGCCGCCGCTGCACCTCGAGACGGCCGAGGAAAAGCGCCGCTACGCCGACGCCCTGCGCCGGCGGGCCGTGCGGCTGCGCGAGCGGCGCGCTATGCAAGACAGGCGATGACCACCCGCGACCTCGACCTGCTGGCCCGCGACGCCGTTCTGGCCCCGGACGCCGGACGCCAGCTCATCGCCGCCGGCGGCGCGGATCGCGTACGGTTCCTGCACGGCCTGGTCACGAACGACGTGGCGGGGACCCCGGTTGGCCAGGGCTGCCGCGCGGCGCTGCTCACGCCCAAGGGGCAGGTCGTAGCCGACTTGCGGATCTGCATCCGCCCGGACGACGTCCGCATCATCGTCGATCGCGGCCAGGCCCCGCCCGTCGCGGAGGCGCTGTCCCGGTACGCGATCATGGACGACTTCACGGCGGCGCCCGTGGCGGATTTCGCCTTTCTCTCCATCTTGGGCCCGGCGGCGGCTGAAAAGCTGGGCAGCGCCGGCGTACCCGTGGGTGCTCTGGCTGCGGCGCGCGCGCGCGATCTGCCCCACGCCGACGTCGGAGAATTCTGGGTCGTGCGGGCGCGCGAGCTGGGGACCGACGGCTTCTGGGTCGGTGCCCCGGAAGCCACCCTCGCGGCGCTGCGCGCGCGCCTGAACAGCGCCGGCGTGGCCGTGCTCGACGACGGTGCCGCTGAGGCTGCCCGCATCGACGCGCTGGAGCCTCGGTTCGGGGTGGAGATCACGGCTGACTACTTCCCGATGGAGGTGGGTCTGGCCGAGACGATCGACGAACGCAAAGGCTGCTACCTGGGTCAGGAGCCGATCGTGCGCATCCGCGACCGCGGCCACATCAACTGGCGGCTGGTCGTCCTGGACGTGGCGGGCGCCTCCGTCCCGCGCCCCGGCGACCCACTTGAAAGCGACACCAAGCCCAAGGCCGGCCGCCTGACCAGCGCCGCCCAGTTCCCCGACGGCCGCGTCGTGGCGCTGGCGATGGCCCACGTGAGCCAAGCGGTCGGCGCGAGCTTGCGCGTCCGCCCGGCCGACGGCGCGCCCCCCATCGACGCGCGCATCCGCGCCGAAGTCCCGTCGCGGCCGATTCGAAGCTAGGTCGCCTGCCGGGCGCCGCGGGGGCGGGCTTCGTCGACGACGCGGACTTCGGAGTAGGCCGGGTGACCAGGGCAGCTGGGCGGGTTCAGCTTGCGCAAGGAAAGAGCGATCCGCCCCACGCCGGGAAACGTGCTCCGCACGCCGTCGACCATGCGGCGAGCCAGCGACTCCAGCAGGCGGTGCGGCTCGCCGGTTCCGATCCCGACGATCACCTCCGCCACCTTGCTGTAGTCGACGGTGTCGGCCAGTCGGTCGCTGCGTTCCGCGGCCGCGCCCTCGAGCACCAGCTCGACGTCGACCTCGAACTTGCGCGTGTGGCGCCGCTCCAGCGCCGTCGCGCCGTGGCGTCCCTCGAACCCAAGCTCGGCGAGCGCGATGGTCAGCATGGCAGGCGGCCGGCCCGAATCAGCCGCCAGCCGCGCGCGCGGCCGGCCGGTCAGCCGCTTCTTCGCGTTCGGCCTCGGCGTCCTTGCGGAGCTTCCGCTTGATGAGCTCGCGCTTCACCGGGCCGACCTGGTCGATCAGCAGCCGCCCATTCAAGTGGTCGGTCTCGTGCTGGATGGCGCGAGCGAACAGCCCCTCGCCTTCGGCCTCGAACGTCTGCCCGTCCAGGTCCATGGCCCGCACCCGTGCGCGCATGCCGCGCTTGACGGGCACGAAGATGTTCGGGAACGAGAGGCACCCCTCGTCGCCGGTCTGCGCCTCGTCCGAGACCTCGACGATCTCCGGGTTGATGAAGACCTTGGGCCCCGACCCTTCCGCGCCCCCCGCGACGTGTCCGTCGACGATGAAGAGCCGGACGGGCGCGCCGACCTGGATCGCGGCCAGACCGGCCCCCTCCGCCTCGACCATCGTCTGGGCCATATCGGCGACCAGCTGACGCAGATCGTCGTCGACGCCCTGCACCTCGGCAGACCTCTGCCGCAGCTTGGGGTCGGGAAATCGAAGGATGGGACGCGTCGCCATGGGCCCTCTAGGATGACATCCCTGAAAAAGTCCCGCAACCGCCGCCGGTCGGGTAACGTCCCGCGCCTTCCCCCATCTAATCTTTCAGATGAGCCTCATCCGATATGCCGACGCTGAGCTGCCGACCGCCCACGGGCTGTTTCGGCTGGTTGTCTACCGGGACGCCGCCGACGCCAAGAGCGAGGCCCCCATCGTCGAAGAGCTCATGGCGATCGTGCGCGGCGACGTCGCCGGCGGGACTCATGTCCTGTGCCGCGTCCATTCCGAGTGCTGGACGTCGGAGGTCATCGGCTCTCTGAAGTGCGACTGCCGCGAGCAGCTGGACGCCGCGCTGGAACGGATCGCCGCCGAAGGCACCGGCCTGGTGGTGTACCTGCGCCAGGAAGGGCGCGGCATCGGCCTCGGGAACAAGGTCCGGGCCTATGCGCTGCAGAACGGCGGGGCCGACACCGTCGAGGCCAATCTGGCGCTGGGGTTCGAAGCCGACTCCCGCCGCTACGATCTGGCGGCGGCGATCTTGAAGGACCTGGACGTCCGTTCGATCCGCCTGATGACCAACAACCCGCTCAAGATCGCGGGGCTGCGCGCGGCCGGCGTGAACGTCGCGTCGCGCCTCTCGCACTGGGTCGGCGAGAACCAGCACAACGCGGCGTATCTGGCGGTGAAGCGCCGCAAGATGGGGCACCACCCCGACCAGCCCGGGCATCTGTCCGCGCTGACCGCCGCGCGCGCCAGAAAGAGCTAGCCGAATCCGCCCGACTTGGGCAGGCTTCGCGCATTCCTACCGTAGATGACATCCAAGCCGCGCTCGCGCGGGTCCTCGATCCGGCGTTGCAGGTCGACCTCGTCTCCGCCGGCATGGTCGCCGGCGTGGAGCTGACCGGCGGACGCGCCGTCGTCGGCGTCGAGCTGACGACCCCCGCCTGCCCGTCCAAGGACGCGATCGCCGCCGGCGTCGTCGCCGCCGTCGGCCAGGTCTCGGGCGTCACCGCGGTGGATGTCCGGTTCTCGTCGCGCGTGCGCGGCCGGCCGAATCGCCCGGACAACCCGCGCCTGCCCGGCGTGAAGAACATCATCGCCGTCGCCGCGGGCAAGGGCGGCGTCGGCAAGTCCACCGTCAGCACGAACCTGGCGGCGGCGCTGGCGCAGCAAGGCGCGACGGTCGGCATCCTGGACGCCGACGTCTACGGCCCCTCGATCCCGCAGATGATGGGGACGCCCGAAACGCCGTCGTCCGTCGAGACCGGCAACAAGATCGTCCCCGCCGTCCACCACGGCCTGCGCGTGGTCTCGATCGGCTTCTTCGTCGAGCGCGGCGGCGCCGTCATCTGGCGCGGGCCCATGGTTCACAAGCTGCTGCAGCAATTCATCGAGGACGTGATGTGGGGCGAGCTGGACTACCTGGTCGTCGATCTGCCGCCCGGCACCGGCGACGCGCAGCTGTCACTTTCGCAGCTGCTGCCGATCACGGGCGCGGTGATGGTGACGACCCCCCAAGAGGTGTCCGTCATCGACGTCGAGAAGGCGCTGTCGATGTGGCAGCGGGTCGAGGTGCCGGTCCTGGGGCTG
>JBJMQQ010000233.1:0-7131 GCA_045802645.1 Polyangia bacterium | reverse complement strand
TTGACGCTCGCCGCTCGATACCGATCTACGAGCGAGTAGCCGGATCGACCACCCGTTCCACCCACGAAACGACGCGGCGGGGGTCCAGCGGCTTCTCCAACATCTGGCTGCCTGTCACATGGCGCTCGGTCTCCAGATCGTCGGTGTATCCCGAGATGAACAGGATCTGGATCTCGGGATCGCGGGCCCGCAGCTGGAGTGCGACATCCAGCCCGCTCCCGTCGGGCAGCCGCATGTCCACGATCGCGCTGTGGATCCGCCGGTTGTGAGCCAGGGCATCCGCCACGGAGTGCGCGAGCACCACCTCATGGCCGGCCGCCGTCAACGCCTCGGCGAGGTTCTCCGCCAGGCCGGGCTCGTCGTCGACGACCAGCGCGCTGACCGGCTGCTGCGCCAAGGAATCGAAAGCCTGAATCAACGTCGGCAGCGGTACCGGCTTCGGTAAGAACAACCACGCGCCCGAGGCCCGGGCCCCTTCGATCGTCGTGTCGTCGGTGTAGGCGCTCATGATCAGAACAGGTAGGCGCTCCCCGCGACGGCGCAGCTCTTTCGTCAGCTCCGCGCCAGTGGCGCCGGGCAGCTTGTAGTCGCTGACGACCCCGCTGATTCCGCCTTGCGCGACGCGTGTCAGCGCCTCCTCGGCGGAGGTCGCAACCTCCGTCTGGAAACCGACGCCCTGAAGAATCTCGGCGATGTTTTCGGCAAGTTCGATCTGGTCGTCGACGACCAAAATGCGCCCGCGCCTCATCTCCAGTGAGGCTTAAGGCATCGGCCCTCCTCCGTCAACCGGGCCACGCTGGTTGGCATCTCGAGTGCAAGGCAGCGCTGTATGACTCACGACGACTGGATGACGTCACGCACGAAGCCGCTGCCAGCAGCCGAGCAGGACCGGCTGATGCGCGAGTTGCGTCGCACGGGCGATCCGGCGATCCAGCGGCGCCTCGTCGAGACGAATCTTCGCCTGGTATTGAAGATCGCGCGCAACCTCGATCGCACGCGGGGCCGTTCCTTCGACGACACCGTCCAGGAGGGTTGCCTGGGATTGATCGAAGCCATCCGGCGGTTTGATCCAACGAAGGGCGCCCGGCTCACGACGTATGCAGGGTTTTGGATCCGCGCCTACATCATGAAGTACGCCATGGATAACGTCCGGATCGTCAGGGCTGTCCGGACCCGCGCCGACCGGGCGGCATTTTTCCAGGGTGTCGTCGCGCCGGCCGAAATCTCGCTGGACGCGCGGGATTCCTCGGACGGCACCACCTTGGCTGACGTACTCCCGGACGGGGAAATTCCAGCCGACCGGCGCCTCGAGCTCGCAGAGCTGGCTTCGTGCGTGCGGCGCTCGGCTCGCAGGCTCGCGCCCCGGCTTCCGCCGTCACACAGGGAGGTCCTCCGCCAGCGGTTGCTCGCGGAAGCGCCGGCGCCGCGGCAGTCAGTTGCGCGACGGATGTCGGTCTCGGGTGAGCGCGTCCGTCAGATCGAGCTCCAGTTGCGGTCGATGCTCCGTTCGGAGCTGGCGGCCGCCTGACCGTCATGCTTCATGACGCGGTCTCTCGGCGCGCGTGGATCACGCCGCCGTCGGCCTCCGAGAGCTGGAACCCCAGATGCGCGCAAAGGCGCTGCATTCGAAGGTTTTGTTCGAGAATCTCCGATTCGATGTACGACAGCCCAGATCGCCCCAGCCCACGTCCAGCATCGTCCCCAGCGACACGAACGCGCTGAAGCCGACCCTCTTGCGCAGGCTCCAGTCCAGGAACGGGCCGTCAGCAGGGCACCGCTCTGGCTCAGGAACGCGACATTTCCGGGCAGCGCCACGCCCGCGGCGAACGTCGCGTTCAGGCCCGAGACGGGGCTCATCACCCCCAGACAGTTGGGGCCGACGATGCGCATGCGGCCTCTGCGCGCCTCCAGCACCACCCGGCGCTCCAGCTCTTCGCCGGCCGCGCCCGTCTCGTGAAAGCCGGCCGAGATGCCACCCTCGACCGCGGCTGCCGACAGGTTCACCGGTGCAAGAACTGCGTGAGACGACGAACGCGGCGCAATCCCTGCGGTGATGACGATCGCTCTCGACGGCTAAACGATTCCGAGACACCGCGCGACGAGTCGGGCGCGATCCGACAGCTCCACCTTCTGGGCGAGAATGACCACGTGAACGAGAGCGCTCCAGGTCTGGGTGGCCAGGACTGCAGCAACCAGGCCGACCGACATGGAAGGGCGCAGCCGGCCGTTCTGCTTCTCGCCGGTCCACTCGGACACCGCCAGACACACGCAGACGCCAACTCCCTGCAAGAGGAAGTAGACGCTTTGGTCGCGCCAGCCTGCGGCACCGACGTGCCAGTACTTCGACCCGAACCAGCCGCTGTGAAGCACGAGGGCGCTGGCCAAGAATGTCAGCAGGACGTTGAGGTACTTGCGCCGGGTCCCGCCGCCAAGCGGGATGTACACGAGCTGCATCAGCACGTGGCGGTTGTAGATGCCCCAGCGACGCCAGAGCTCGATCGGGTTCCACGCCAGAAGGGCAAATCGAAACGGATCGGGAAGTCGAAACCCGAACAGGCGTCCGATCAGGACCGGGATGTCGGCTGTCGCCGCCAATGACAGGTACGTCTCGAGATAGCTGCCGATGACCAGACCCCAGAGCTCGCCGGACCCCAGCGTCGCGACGTCCGCCGGGCCGAGCCCGCTCAGAAACCCAGGGGGGCCGACTGCGCGTAGTGCCAGAAGCGCGAGCGCCTTCGCCACAAACCAGCCCAGCAGGACAAGGATCGCTCTCCTGTCCAGGTGAGGCTCCGCCGCCAGAAGTGCGGGCGAATACGGCATCGGGTTCATGGCATGCGACGGGAACAGGTAGCTCAACGCGAACGCCATGGGATCCGTGGACGGCGCTGGATCCGCGGTGCCGGGTCGAGGGCGTCTGCGCAACCACATCGCGCTCACCAGCAGCGCGAGCGTCAGACTGGGCTCGTTGATCCAGTTCCAGTAGCCCGGCTGGTGGTACCGGAAGCTAAAGGCGCTCTTCGGAGCCAAGATGGCCGCCGCAACCAAAACGACGATGAACGGCCGCGCTCGAAGGCGCGTCCACGTCAGCGCCGCGACCAGCGCGGTGAAGTAGACGCTGAACACGGGGTTGACCATCGCGAGGGCGATCAGCCCGGACGCGCATGCGAGGGCGACGCGCCACCGCGGCCTGTAGTGGGCGCACAGCGCGCCCACGCCCAGCACGACCAGCACGGGCGCGGGGAGCTGCTCTCCGATCGCCCCACCGACGACGCGGATCGTCGTCATGGTGAGTGCCGCGAACGCTATCGCCCGGACGCCATGTCGAACGCCAATGGCCATGTCCTCTGGGAATGCGACTGCGCCGCGTTCATGCATCCGGCTCAGTTCTCCTGATCTAGACGTCGCGGCTCGTCAAGCGCGCGCCCAGCATCACAGGAACAAATCCAGAAAAGACGGGAGGTTATCGCAAGTTTCCTTTCACCGGCCGGAATCGATTAAAATTTTAGGCGGATTTTTTTAATCGACTCACCCGTGGATAAAAATCTCTTTCAAGCAAATCTCCCCGGCGTCCTCGTCGACGTCGATCGGAAGAGCTGCGCCTTCATACCGGATGCTCTACCTCCCAAGGGCTGGACGTTCGCCGCAGAAAGCTGGCCCTTGCTCGTCGACGCCCGCACTGCTTTGGGGAAGCTCGACGGAATGGCTTATCTGCTGCCGGATCCCGACCTGTTCCTCCAGCCGCTCCAGCGCCGGGAGGCGCTTCGCTCATCCAGCCTCGAAGGCACGTTCGCGACGCCGCAGGAACTCCTCTTGTTCGAGCTCGATCAGAACCGCAAAGCGGACGAGCCGAAGACGGCCGACGCGTGGCGCGAAGTGTTCAACTACACGCGAGCGCTTCGACTGGAGCAGGAGACTGACCACCCGATTGGGCTCCACCTGATTCGTCAGCTCCACGACGTCCTCATGCGGGGCGTTCGTGGGTACAAAGCGTCGCCGGGAGCGTTCCGGACCACTCAGGTGTACATCGGTACGGATCGACGGTTTGTGCCGCCGCCGCCCGAACATGTACAGCCGTGCCTGGACGATCTCAACAGCTTCTTGGCCGCTCCGACCGGCGTCCCAGATCCCCTCCTCGCCTGTTACCTCGTCCACTACCAGTTCGAGGCCATCCACCCGTTCGTCGACGGAAATGGCCGGGTAGGACGGCTGCTTCTGGCCGTCATGACAAAGCATTCGTGCAGGCTGGCGAAAAGCTGGCTGTACATGAGTGCGTTCTTCGACAGCCACAAGGAGGAGTACATCGACCGACTATTCCGCGTCAGCACTCACGCGGACTGGAAGGGGTGGCTCGAATTCTGCCTCAGAGGGACGGTGGAGCAGGCGAACGACACGATTGCGCGCTGTGAGGCGCTGCTGAACCTGAAGACGACGTTCATGGAGCGGTTGAAAGGGAAGGGCAGCATGCGGCTCGTTCGAATCGTGGAGGGCTTGTTCAAATCGCCGATGGTCCGCGTGGCTGACGCTCAGAGGGAACTCGACGTGACGTACCCAACCGCGAAAGCAGACTTCGAGCGCCTGGTCGAAGCAGGGATTCTGAAAGAGCTGGAAGGCGAGTCGGTGAGAACCTTCTACGCTCCCGAGGTTCTCGACATCGCCTTCGGAGCCTGAGGCTCGCGCGGCGTCAAACGACAGGGCTGGACTCCACGCGCTCGGTCGCGACAGCTCGGTCAGGGGTTGACGCTCGTTCATCGGAAATCTGAGGGACTGTGGGTCCGATCCGCCCTTCTCGGCCTCCGCCGCTGGTCCCGCGGTTGCACTGGAAGCCGGCCATGCGCAGCCTGGCCTTTCTCCTGCTCGTCTCGTTGGAACTCGCGGTCCTGCCTTCGTGCGGATCCTCGAAGGGGGGCGCAGATCGAACCGGTGGCGCGGGCGGCGCCGGTGCTTCCGGATCAGGAGGCACCGCGGGCGCGACAGCAAGTGGCGGCGCGGGCGGGACAGCAACCGGCGGCTCCGGTGGGCCGGGTGGGTCCGCCGGGGGGGCGGGCGGTGCGACTGGAACCGGCGGCGCAGGCGGCATGGCCGGGGCCCCCGGAACCGGCGGCGCCCACACCGGTGGCCACGGCGGGGGCGCCGCGCCTTGCGGCACCCAGAGCTGCACGACTAGCGAGGTCTGCATTCATCCGAGCTGCGGCGGCGGCAACGCCGTTTGCGATCCGCTCCCGGACGGCGGGCAGTGTCTACCCGGGTGGACCCAGTCCCTCTGTCCGGCGCCCACCAGCCGGATCGGTTGCGTTCCGCCTCCGTGCACCCCCGCCGCGCCCTTTTGCGCTCCGCTGCCGGCATCGTGCGGCGGTACGCCCAAATGCGCTTGCCTTCCGCAGACCGTGTGCGGCCAGAACGGAGGCCAGTGCACCTTGATTCAAAACGGGGTCGTGATGTGCGGCTTCGCGTGAACGCCCGTGTCAGTCGATGGTGATGGGCGGGATCTGGTAGTTGTCCCAGGACGGCGTGTGGTTGCCGTCGGCCGAGGGCTGGTTCCACAGGTACAGCGCCGGCCAGGTCGTCACGGCGCCGGCGGCGTCCACGACGAGGGGAGCCACGTAAAGCTGGGCGACCCCGGTTCGCTTCGACGAGAACGTCACCCAGTAGTACCTCTTGCCATTGGCCCGCCCGACATCCGGCGCCCACTTCGGCCAATCATTGGTCAGCCCCGGACTGGCGACGCCGATCTGGCAGGCGGGAGCGTCGTTGGCCGCCAGGCGGATGGCCGTTCCGCCGGAGGCCGCGACCACGAACACCTCGGCGTCGGCATTGCTGTACACGTTTCCGTTGCCCGCGATCCGCGTGAAGGCGACCAGCGCGTCGTCGGAAGAGAAGGACGGGTAATACTCCGTGTAGTCGGTCGTCGACGCACCCGGGAGCGGAATCGCCGGGCCGCCCGCGCCGGCTGCGTACGGCACCTGCATCAGATCGCCAGGCCCCGCCGCCGCGCGACCGTCCACGATCGAATTGGTTGCGACGTAGAGGACGGTCTGCCCGTCGTGCGAGAAGGCCGGCTCGGTGGCGGAGCGCGCATCGCCGCTGCGGGCCAACACCCCTTGGGCTTCGCCGTCCAGCTGGATCCAGTGCAGGTCGCCCGTGTCGCTCAGAATGACGATGCGATCGCCTTGGGACCAGTGCGCGGGCGAATAGGCCGGAATTCCTTCCAGCTTGCGAACCGCGGCCAGCGCGGTGGCGGTCACGTACGGGGGCACCTGTCCCACAGCCGCGTCGCCGATCTGCGCCATGCTGTCCAGGTACAGTCCCTGACCAAGCGCGAAGCCGACCGCCTGGCCGTCGGGCGTCGCCGCGTGGCAGCCAATGCAGGTCTCGTTGCTGGGATTGCGGGCCGAAACCTGCGCGGGCACCAGGACGTCCTCGGTCCCCTCCTCGCCGATGCCAAACCCTTTCAACGAGCCGACGTTGTTCACGGCCCAGTACACGATCTTGCCGGGCGCATCGACTGGGGCGATGACGAAGCTGCTCTGCGCGGGCTGTGAGACGGCCAGCTGGACGGCTCCGGCGGATGACAGCGTCAGCGCCTTCACGGTGATCTGGACGGGGACGTCCTGTATCGACGTCCGGAGCTCGTCCCAGATCGTCTTGTCCAGCGTGTAGTGGCGGTCGCGGGTGTAGACCCGCAGCGGGTTGTGGAACCCGGGGACTGTGAACGTAATCTCGAACAGGTTTTCGTCCGCGGCGGGGGTGTAGGTCACCTGCGGGCGAAGCCAGTTCCGCGGCATCAACGTGCCGCTCGCGGGCGCCGTGATGCACGGGGCGCTGGCCGCCCGGGTCGAGGTCCCGTCGAACAGCGTCGGTGCGCTCTGCGGAATGGTTGGGGCGACGATGATCGGCGCCTGCGGAAAATCCGTCAGAGGAGGCACCGGCGTGCCTGCCGTTCCACCGGTCGCGCCCGCATCGGAGCGCGCACCGGCGCCACCGCTCGCACCGCGGCCCGCGCCACCGCCCGCGCCGCCCACGCCGGGACCGCCATCAGCTTGCGGCGTGGCGTGCGGGGTCACACCCGCGCACGCCAGCAGCGAGACGATCGACAGCGACGGCGCCAGGTGCTGCAGCGCTCGCATGCGTCAG
>JBJMQQ010000232.1:0-17371 GCA_045802645.1 Polyangia bacterium | reverse complement strand
GCCCTCACCTGCCGCCGGCACCCCGCCCGCGGCCGCGGTCGACTCCCCCGCCGAGCCGGTCGTCGCCCGCCCGCCCCGCGACGTGGCGCGGCCGACGACCGAGCGCGTCCGGAACGTGCCGGCTCGGCCGACGGCGCCGCCAGCACCGGCCGGGGTTGCTCGGTCGGAACGCCACCACTCGAGCCCCCTTCCCCCGGCCGACGCGCCGCCGAGGCCGCGGGCCTCCAAGCATCCGTCGGTCGAGGACGACCCAGACGGCACGCTCGCGCCCAGCATCGAATAGCGCCCGGTTGCCGGCGCGTTTGGGGCGCGTCCGGGTGAGACGCTCGTTGCTCCCGTGATTTCGGCGTGTTACGCCTACCCAAAATGAACATTGCGCCGGATCAAATCGATTCCGACGCCGTCAAGGTCGTCCAGCGCCTGCGCGACTTCGGTCACGCCGCCTACCTGGTCGGCGGCTGCGTCCGCGACCTGCTGCTCGGCCGCAAGCCGAAAGACTTCGACGTCGTCACCAGTGCGACCCCACCCGAGATCAAGAAGCACTTCAAGAACTGCCGGATCATCGGGCGCCGGTTTCGACTGGCCCACATTTTCTACGGACCGAAGATCATCGAGACCTCGACGTTTCGCGCGAACCCGCGCGAGATCGAGGACGAAGACGGAGAGGGACCGGAGACGGAGAGCGGCGACCTTCTGATCCGCCGCGACAACGTGTTCGGCACGCCCGAGCAGGACGCGCGCCGGCGCGACTTCACGATCAACGGCCTCTTTTACGACATCGAGACCAAGCAGGTCATCGACCACGTCAGCGGCCTGCCCGACCTGGAGGCGCGCGTCGTCCGGACGATCGGCGACCCCGACATCCGCTTCCGCGAGGATCCGATCCGCATCCTGCGCGCCGTGAAGTTCGCGGCGCGCTGTGACCTGACGATCGAGCCGGAGACCTACCGGCGGATGATGGAGCACCGGGGCGAGATCGCGAAGTGCGCGCAGGCCCGCGTGTCCGAGGAGTTCTACCGGCTCCTGCGCGCCGGCGCCGCCAAGCGATCGCTGGAGCTGCTGGTCGAGACCGATCTGCTGGAGCTGATGGTCCCGGACCTCGCGAAGAGCCTGAAGGGCGAGCCAGCCGACGAGCAGGCGGCGTTGCGGCGGGCGCGCCTCTGGCGCTATCTCGAGGCGCTGGATCAATCGGCGCTGAAGCGGCCGGTCGCGCCGTCGAACGCCTTGCTGCTGGCGACGCTGATGCTGCCCCCGCTGCGCGACGCGCTGGACCCGGACAGCAACGGCGTGCGTGACATCGGACAGCTGGTCACGCAGTCGCTGATCACGGCTTTCGAGCGGCTGCGCCCGTCGCGACGCGACAGCGAGACCGCGCGGCAGATCCTGATCGTGCAGCGGTACCTGCTCCCCTCGCGCCGCGGCAGGCGCCACCGGCGCGATCTCGAGGGGCGCGAGTATTACGCCGAGGCCGTGCGCCTGGCCGACATCGTCGCCGAGGCCGAGGCCGCCGACCCGTCGCTGGTGTCGCGCCCCATCCTGGCCCCGGGGACCACGCTGGCGGACGCGCCCGCCGACCCGGCCGCCGACGAGCTGGATCCGGTCGCGATGGAGCTGCTGGAAGGCGACCGGCGCTATGGGCGGGATCGCGGGCGGGACCGGGATCGCGACCGCCGGCCACAAGGCCCACCGCCGCGCCCGACGACGGCGCCGGTTTCGCCGTCGCTGCCGCCGATGGACCTCGGCAGCCTCGCGTCAGCGGCGCGCGCGCTGCTGACGACTGATCTGCGCCCCGCGTTCCTGGGATCGGGCGGCTTCGGCGGGCCCTGGGCCGCCCGCGGCGACTGATTCAGACGAAACGCCAGGACGCCAAGACGCCAGGATCGCCTCCTGGGGCCCTGGCGCCTGGCGCTTATCCTGCCGCGTACCGGGTCGGATCCATTACGCCGGCCGACTCGAAGCCCCTGCGGCGCAGCTGACAGGCGTCGCAGCCGCCGCAGGCCGCGCCGTCCGGCGCCGGGTCGTAGCACGAGTGGGTCAACCCGTAGTCGATTCCCAGCTTGATGCCGGCGCGGATGATGTCGGCCTTCGACATCTTGATGAGCGGCGCCCGGATCGTCACCGGACGCCGCTCGGCGCCGGCCTTCGTTCCCAGGCGCGCGACCTCCTGCATGGCGGCCAGCCACTCGGGGCGGCAGTCGGGGTAGCCGGACGAATCGAGGACGTTCACGCCGACGACGATGTCGGTCGCGCCACGCACTTCGGCCAGCGCGATCGCGTACGACAGGAAGATCGTGTTGCGGGCCGGAACGTAGGTGACCGGGATGCCGGCGCCGATCTGAGCCTCGTCCCGCCCCTTCGGCACCTCGATGTCGGCCGTCAGGGCCGAGCCGCCGATGGCGCGCAGGTCCAGGTTGATGACGTCGTGGTGGACGACGCCCAGCGCCTTGGCGACGCGTGCTGCGGCCTGCAGCTCGACGGTGTGGCGCTGGCCATAGCGGAACGACAGCGCGTGACAGCGCAGCCCGGCGGCGCGGGTTATGGCGAGGGCCGTAGCCGAATCGATGCCGCCCGACAGAAGAACGATTGCGTCCATCTCGGGGCCAAAGCTCGCGCGGCCGACGCGCCCGAGTCAAGCACCTCGGTTAACGTGCTCGTGTGAAGTCCCCGTTCGACGACGCGATCCTGTACGACTGGGAGTACCGGCGCCGCCGCCAGGACGTCGCGTTCTACCGCCTGCTGGCCGACGAGCGCGGTGGCCCCATTCTGGACGCGGGGTGCGGCACGGGGCGCCTGCTGGCGCCGCTGGCCCGCGACGGACACGTGGTCGTGGGCATCGACCGCGCGCCGGCGATGCTGGCCCGTGCCGCGTGGCGCCTCGGACGCGCCGGCAAGCAGGCGCGAAAGCGCGTCCTGCTCGCGCGCGGCGACCTGGGGGCGCTTCCCGCCGGGCGCGGCGGGTTCGCGCTGGTCATCGCGGCGTTTCACACGATCCAGCACTGCGAATCGGACGGGGCCCTGGCCGCCTTCTTCGGCGACGCGGCCGCGGCGCTGATCCCGGGAGGCTGGCTGGCGTTCGACGTGTTTGCACCCTCGGCGCGGTTCCTCGACCGGCGTGGCCTGTCGGGCGAGACCCGCTTCCGCCACCCGCGCACGGGCCGGCTGACCGCGTACCGGGAGAGTCACACCGTCGAGCCCGGCCCCGACGGTGCCGACAAGCCGATCCTGGCGATGCGCTTCCGCTACAGCGACGTGCGCGGCGGTCGAGGTCGCATGGTTTCTCTGCGGCACCGGCTGTGGACGCCGGCCGAGGTGGGCGCCGCGTTGGAGCGCGCCGGGCTGACGGTGATCGGACGCTGGTCCGGGTTCGACGGCGCGCCGCTCGACGACGCCGCGAGCAGCGAACAGCACGTGTACCTGGCGCGTCGGGGCCCGCCGCCTGGGCGGCCACGCCGGCCGCGGCGCCCTTGAAAACCGCCAGATCCTCCCCCTTGACAGGATCGTGCCCCCCGATACGATGCCTTTTGGTTTTTTTCGCAAACCTTCTGACGGAGGGCTGCCGAGATGGCGGAGAAAGTCGCAAAGCTGGGTGTCGAGCGCGAGAAGGACTTCATGTACTTCGTGAAGGACGGGGAAGTTTGGAAGGTGCAGCGAAAACAACCGGGAATGCCTAAGGGGCGCCCGGAAAAAGTCGCGGACGGCGGCTTCGAGATCGATACCAACTACATTTACTTCGTTGATCGTGATGGCGACGTCGCACGGGCCAAGCGCGCCGTCGGCGGTCAAAAGCGCAAGAAGAAGACACGCGCCAGCGCCGCGCGCCGGCGCCCGGCAGCAAAGAAAAAGAAGAAGGCGCCTGCTCGCAAAGCGGCCGCCAAGAAGAAAGCGCCCGCCCGGAAGGCCACCAAGAAGAAGGCCGCACCGGCCAAGCGGGGCGGCGCCAAGAAGAAGGGCCGCCGCTAAGCCCGTTTCCCTCCGCTGAATTCAAAGGCCGCCGGGTACTCCCCGGCGGCCTTTTTCATTTCAGCCGCTTAACGACGTCCGCCGCGACGGCCGCCCCGACGACGGCCGCCGCCACCGCCGCCCCCACCGCCCCGACGCGCGTTTCGGCGCGGGACGTGCGGGACCGCGGGCACCGTCGCGGGCGCGTCGACGGCCGCGGAGGCCACCTGCACCGCGTCCTCGGGCGGGTACGCGAACCGATACAGGATCCAGACGAACCCGAGCAGCGTCGCGACCGACATCCACATGTACTGCTCGTCCAGCCACTGGGGCATCTTCAAGTTTGCCCAGGGCTTCGTGTCCGGTAGGTACCGCGTGGGCGCCCAGTCGAAGAAGCCGGTCGCCGCGGTGATGCCCAGCATGATCGCGCCCGCGTCCTTGCGCTTCTGGTACAGAAACGCCGTCGCGAACATGAACGAGTAGTAGTAGCAGGTCAGCTCGACGCCGACGGCGATCATCATCGTTCCCATCGCGCAGGCGACCCAGGGCTCCGCGTCGCGCAACGCCGTGTAGAGCAGCGCCACGAACCCCAGCGACAGCAGCAGGTAGAACGGGAAGCGGTTGTGGAAGGTCACCAGCTTCTGCTTCTTCCACGGCCCCCACGGATCCTCCTGCCGGTCGTCCTTCATGACCCGCCCGGCCTCGGACGGGCTGTAGGCCACGACGGTGCGCAGGCCCATGTAGTTGGTGAGCGGCGTCTCCTTGTGCTTCTGCGTGTTGAACTTGAACGCGCGGTACCCCTCGATGCCGTTGCTGGTCACGAGGCTGATCGGCATCAGGATGGCCGCCGCCAGCGCCGCGCCGGCCAGGATGCGCACGAGGCGCCGATCGATCCGCGCCAGCGCTCCCTTCCAGGACTCCCACGGCTCCGGCTGCCACCACTTACGCCCCTCGCGCGATCCCCAGAACTGCCGCAGCATCAGCAGCAACGGCCCGGAGAACACGAACAACGGGAAGATGCGCAGCAGCGTCGTGTAGCCCAGGAAGAAGCCGCCCAGCAGCGGCTTCTCCTTCTTCACGAGGCAGATCCCGCCCACCAGGTAGAAGAGCCAGTCCCACCGCAGAAATGCGCCGCCCGTCCAGTAGAAGCGGGACGGGAAGTTCGTGGCGAACACCGCCAGCGCGACGCACATGGCGCGCCAGCCGAACGCCCACCACGTCATCGCGCATATCCCCAAAATGAAGAAGGGGTCGATGCGCGTCAGGATGTTGATCTGCGCGTCGCTGGCCGGTGCCGCGTTGGCCAGCGTCGTCCCCACGATGTTCCAGACCGGCGTGCCGTTGTAGCCGTGATCGGTCTGGGCCTCTTCCCACCGCTTGATGTCGTGGTGACTGCGGAAGTAGCCGACGTCGTGCTTGAACTGGTTCCACCGCTCGGGCGTGAAGTGCGACTTGCAGTGCTCGGGGTTGGCGAGCACGTCCTGCGTCCCGACCATCATGTTGGTGCGCAGGTTCATGATCTTGCGCAGCTCGACGCGGCGGCGCAGGCCCGGCTCTTCCGAGTCGGCGACCGCCACGCATTCGTAGAGGCGATCGTACGAGAGCTCTTTGAAGTACTTCGAGCCGACGTAGTAGTGGAACGTGTCCCACATATGGACGTAGTTCCCGAAGTGGAAGCTGAAGAAGTTCCAGTAGGCGCAGAACGACAGGATGCCCAGGACCATCAGCAACCGGTCGCGCAGCTTCTTCTTGAAGTCGGGCCGCCCCTTCTTGCGCAGCCACAGCCCCCAGCCGATGAGCGCAACGCCCGCGATCGCCAGCGACATCTCGAGGCGCGAGCTGGCGTCGTTTTCCCACCAGGCAAACTTCCAGAACGACGGCTCGACGACGATCGCCGGAGGCGCCGAGGTGATCGTCATCTTGGGCGGAAACGGCGTGGGCGCGCGGCAGTAGGCCTGGAACTCGGTGATCGAATAGAAGCCGTCCCCCGTAGCCTCGCCGACACGTAGATAGCGGACCGGCGTCGCGTCGATCGTGACGGTGCGCGTTCGCAGGCCGTGTCCAATGTTGACGACGTTGTCGATCTCGACCAGCAGCTTGTAGGCGTCCGGGCGGTCGACGTCGGCGCCGAAGATCTTGTACGTGTCGTTGGCGTCGGCCTGCAGCAGGAACGACGACACCGGCCGTACCGATCCCAGGTCGTAGGTGATCGACCCGGCGGGCGTGTCGAGGATGATGCCGATGGGCGCGTCCCACTGCGCCCCCTCGGGGCCGGCCGCGTTGTCGGTGACCAGCCGGACGTCCCCGTGCAGGTCCTGGCGACCGGACGGCAACCGGAGCGCGAGCAGGTTGTCCGTCGTGCACTCCGCCGAAGAGGAGTACGGCGCGGCGCGCCCCACGGCGGGCGTGCTCACCGCGCCCGCCGCGCACAAAGCAAAAAGAAAGGGATAAGGGAGACGGGATTTCACGACCGGCGACATTACCACCAAAGCCGGAAGGGCGATCCCGTCCGGAAACGCGCCATTCGACGATCGTGTCGGCCCGGCTACCTACGGCCCGGGCGGTGTGCGATTCTCGGGGGCTTCCACATGCACCCGAGTCTCGCGCTGCTCCTGACGGCCATCATGGTCCTGGCCAACGCGTTCTTCGTCGCGTCCGAGTTCGCATTCGTGAAGATCCGGCCGACCCGGATCCAGCAGATGGCCCGGGATGGCCGGCGCCGGGCGCGGCTGCTGTTGAGCATCACGCGCCAGCTTCCCGCGTACCTGTCGGCGAGCCAGCTGGGCATCACGCTGGCGTCGTTGAGCCTGGGCTGGCTGGGCGAGCCGGCGTTCGCCGCGATGCTGCGCCCGGTGCTGGCGCGCGGGGGAACGATCTCCGACCGGACGGTCCACACGCTGGCGGCGACGATCAGCCTGATCGTCATCACCTTCCTGCACACGGTCCTGGGCGAGCTCGCGCCGAAGGCGCTGGCGATTCAGCTGACGGAGCCGATCGCGATGTGGGCGGTGGTCCCGTTCCGCGCCTTCTACGTGCTGACGTTCCCGATCATCTGGACGCTGAAAGGCGCGGCCGCGCTGGTGCTGAAGATCTTGCGGTTGCCGCCCGCGTCCGAGGCCGAGATGCTCCACTCCCCCGAGGAGCTGCGGCTGGTCATCCAGCACGTGAAGTTGGATCCGGGCGCGCGCCGCCTGATCGACCGGGTGTTCGACTACACGCACCGGCTGGCGCGGCACGTGATGACGTTGCGGCGCGACGTCGTCACGCTGGAGGCGGGACGGCCGTTCGAAGACAACCTGCGCATCGCGGTCGCCAACCAGTACACGCGGTACCCGCTCATCGAGCCGACGACGGACCGGGTCGTCGGCTACGTGCACCTCAAGGACATCGTGAGCGCGCTGGCGTCGGGCAACCGGCCCGAGCGCATGCGCGAGCTGGTGCGCGAGCCCATCTACGCGTCCGAGGACACGCGGCTGGAATGGCTGCGCCGCGAGTTCCAGCGGCGGCGCGTCCACATCGCGATCATCCTGGGCGCCGGGCACGCGTTCACCGGCATCGTCACGCTGGAGGACCTGGTCGAAGAGGTGCTGGGCGAGATCCAGGACGAACAGGACGCCGGCGAGATCCCGCCCATTCGCCGCAACTCGGACGGCAGCTTCGACGTGGACGGGCGGCTCACACTGGATGTTGCGGCGCGCGAGCTGGGGGTCGACTTCCCCAAGGTGCCGCCCGAGGTCGAGACGCTGGGCGGGTTCGTCATCACCCAGCTCCCCGAATTGCCCGTCCCGGGGGATGAGGTGTCCGCGGCCGGCTACCGGTTCACGGTACTGGACGTCCGCGATCGCCGGGTCCGCCGGCTCCGGGCCATGCCCCTGCCCGCGGTCGATCCGCCCGCAGACGAAGGATGAAGCCGGGTCAGAGCCAGCTCGACCGCTGCAATTCCGGTGGGTTAGCCCCCGCCACTAAAAATACGTAAATAATCGATCCGTCCGACTGTTCTTGGGGCACGTATATACATGGTGCCCCCCTCGTGCCGACGAGCTGGCGCGGGCGCCGTGGCCCTCACGTTGGTTGTGATCGGCTTCGGCTGCGCGCCCGAAACTGATGATTCCGCTTCGGCCGACCCCTCGGCCGTGACGGGAGAATTCGTCACTTATGTGGCGGATTTCAACGACGGCCACGCCGAGTGGTGGCACGCCGTTCGTACGCCCGACGGCCGTGAGGTTCGCCTGGACTTCGACACGCCGCCCGGCGTCGCGACCGGCTCGCAGGTCCGGATTCACGGCGATTCGTTGGGCGCCGGCGTCTCAGGCGATCGCATGCATGTGCGCGCGTTCGACGTGCTGCCGCGGCACTCGATCGGGGCGGTGGCCGGCGAGCCCGACACCTACGCTGCGCCCGCGACGGACACCTACGCGCTGGTCCTGGTCGACCTGGGCAAGGGCGTCAACGTGACGACGGCGTCGGGGCAGACCACCCTCTTCGCCAACGGCCCCACCGACAAGTCGTTCGCGAACTACTACAAAGAGGTTTCGTACGGCAAGTACCAGGTCACGGGCGACGTCATCGGACCGTTCCCGTACACGATGACCGACTGCAACACGAACGGAACCAACGGCACGACCGGCATGTACAAGGCGATCGAGCCGATGATCACGGGGACGTACAACCACCTGATCTACTACTTCAACCAGACCAGCCTCTGTCAGTGGGGCGGCCTGGGTGAGGAAGGCTCGACCGCGAAGCCGGCCAAGCGCACCTGGATGAACGGGTCGCTGACCTGTGTGGTGCTGATGCAAGAGCCCGGGCACAACCTGGGCCTCATGCACGCGAACACGATGAAGTGCGGCAGCTCCAGCTTCTCGGCGACGCCCAGCACGTCGTGCACCGTCACGGAGTACGGCAGCGGGATGTCGACGATGGGCGGCGGCTGCAAGCAGTTCAACGCGTACGAGCGCTGGTACATGCAGTGGCTGAGCGGGTGCAACGGCGTGCGGGTGCCCTCGACGGGCACGTTCAACCTGATGCCGCTCGAGAGCAACTGCAGCGACGGCAGTGGCGTCCAGGTGCTGCAGGTCCCGTTCCCCGCCACCCTGCCCATCAGCGACCCGCAGGCGTCCAGCACGGCGGTCAACCTGAACAACTACTACGTCGAGCTGCGGACGGCCGGCGGCATCTTCGACACGTACAGCACGTCGACGCGCGGTACGGCTTTCTCGGGCCCGACGGTGTTCATCTACGTCAGCGACAACGTTCGTGCGCTGTCGGGGACCGGCCGCGGCCAGAACAGCGTCTGGACGGAGCTTCTCAACATGACCCCGTCGGGAACCGCCTACACCGGGCTGACGGCGGCTGGGCAGAGCTTCGTCGACCCGGCTGGCGGCCCCACGATCAAGCTGGAGTCGATCAGCGCCACCGGCGCGAGCGTCAGCGTGACCTATCCCAACGGCGGCAGCGGGTCGCCGACCTGCATCGACGGCACGCCGCTGACCGCGCCGGGACCGAGCAGCTGCGCCGGCGGGCCTCCCGCGACGGGCGCCGGCGGCGCGACGACCGCGACCGGCGGCACGACCGGCACCGGCGCAGCCGGCAGGAGTGGGACGACGGGGACGGGCGGCGCGACCGGGACGGCCGGCAGGAATGGCACGTCCGCCACCGGGGGCATGAACGGCAGCGCCGGACGCAGCGGCAGCGGCGGCACGAGCGCGACCGGCGGCACGACCACCGTCACAGGCAGCGGCGGCGTCCGCGCGGGCAGCGGCGGCGCGAGCGGCGGAACCGGCGCGGGCAGCGGCGGGACGACCTCGCCCGGCGGCGTCGGGACTGCCGGCTCCGGGGTGCCCGGCGAAACGCTGACCGGCGGCTGCTCGTGCAGCACCGATCCGGCCCACCCGGTCCCGCGCACGGCCGTCTGGCTGTCGCTGGCGGTGGGCCTGGCCCTGGCGCGGAGCCGGCGCCGAAACCAGCGCGGCGCTGCCTAGTCGGGGAGCCACGGCGCTTGCCGCGTAGCAACCAGGCCTGGGCCGCGCTGGCCTGCTTGGGGCTGGGCTTCGGGCTAGCCGCCACCGCGCGCGCGGACGGCGCGTTCCCGAATTCGCAGAACATCATGACCCCGGCGGCGCTGCCGCACGAGATCGTGCTGGGGACCAACTTCGGGCTGGTCATCTCCGTCGACGACGGCCACACCTGGACCTGGAGCTGCGAGCAGCCGCTGAACGCCTTCGCGACCCTGTACCAGGTCGGCGCCCCGCCGGCGAACCGGCTGTACGCCAACTCGGACCAGGGGGTGATCGCCTCCGACGACCTCGGCTGCAGCTGGTCGGCGGCGACGGGGCTGGCGCCGGGCGTGGCCCCGCTGGACGTCTTCGCCGATCCGACGGACGCCAGCCGGGTGTTCGCCGTGGCGCCGGCTTCCGCCGACGCCGGCGCCATCCAGGAGGTCAGGCGTTCGACGGACGGAGGCCGGTCGTTCGACGCCGTGGTTTACTCGGCGGCCGCCGGTGACCACGTCACGGGGGTCGAGGTCGCCCGCTCGGCCCCGCAGACGCTGACGGTGACGCTGACCAGCGGGACCGCGTTCACACCCAAGGTGGCGCAGTCGACCGACGGTGGTGGCCACTGGACGCTGCACGACCTCAGCGGCAGCCTCCCGTCGAAGACGTACAGCATCAGCCTCATCGCGGTCGATCCCACCAATCCGCAAAAGCTGTTTTTGCGCGCGGGCAGCGCCGCCGGCGAGGTCGTGGCGGTCAGTACCGACGGCGGGGCGACCGCCACGACGCCCGTTTCGCTGGCGCGCGGAGCTCTGACCGCCTTCACGCGCCTCGACAGCGGAACGCTGCTCGCCGCGGGCGTCGAGGGGAGCGACAACGTCGCCTACCGGTCGAAGGACGGCGGGGCGACCTTTCAAAAACTGCCGACGGCGCTCCCCGTGCTCGCATTGTCGGCGCGTGGGACGACCGTGTACGCGGCGACGGACACGTCGATCACGCCGGCGGCCATCCAAACTTCGGCCGATGAAGGGACGACCTGGCAGCCGTTGATGGCCTACAGCGACATCCAGGCAATCCAGACCTGCGTGATGGCGATGTGCCAGGACGACTGCCTCAGTCGTGCGGACATGCAGCAGTGGTCGGACGCCATCTGCAGCGCGGCGGCCCCGATATCGGGCGGCGGCGGCGGCGGCGGTCGCGCCAGCGGCGGCACGGCAGGGCACGCCAGCACGGGGTCCGGCGGCGGCGCCGGTTCACCTTCGGGCGGCGGGTCCGGCTGCGACGTCGGCGCGGGACGCTGGTCCTGGTTGGCGCTCGGCGGGATCCTGGGACTGCTGGGCGCCGGCTGGGCGCGGCGGCGGCAGACGCCAACGAACTAGCAGAAACGACGCGACTGGATGTAGCGTCGTGTCGAATGCGTTCTCTTGGAATGTTGGCCGCGGTGGCGGTGCTGTCCCTGGCCGCGCCGGGCGCGCGGGCGGACGGGCCCCAGATCCCCCGGCCCAAGGTCATCGTCGTCGACGCCGTCGAGCTGCCCGACAGCCTGGCTGACATCCGCAACAACCTGCGCGGCACGCTGGAAAACGCGGTGACCGTGCACAACTACGACCTGGGCCCCGACGGGGGCGCCTGCGCCGACCGCGAGTGCGTGAAGGTCGCCGCCGCCCAGAGCGGCGCCAGCGACGTGCTCATCGCCACCGGCGGCCGCAACGAGATGCGCGGGTACCACATCGAGCTGCGGGTCTGGAACGTCGCCAGCGACCGCGAAGACCACGCCGTCGCCGAGTGCAACGTCTGCGCGGCCCTGCAGATGGTCGACAGCGTCAAGGGCGTCGCCAGCGCGCTTCTGGACCGCATCCCGACCCTGCACGCGAACCTGGCCGCCGTCGCGCCGCCGGCCGCGACCGCGCCACCAATAGTCGGCGCGACCGATGCGGCTCCGCGCCGGACCCCGAGCACCCGACGGGTCGTCGGATGGACCCTGATCGGCGCCGGCATCGCGGGTGGCGTCGCCAGCGGCGTCCTGTTCGCCTTCAACGGCCACGACGCCGACTGCGGCATCGCGCCGCCCGACGGCGCCTCGCCGTGCAACAAGGAGCGCAAGACCCTGGTCGCCGCGTCCATCACGGCCGGCGCGGCCGTTGCGGCGGTCGTGGCGGGCGTGGTTCTGGTTCACGGCGCCGGAAACGATCTGCAAACGGTCACGATCGCGGCCAGCCCGTTCGGGCTGTCGCTGTGGGGGCGGCTGTGAATCGCCGGGGGGTTTGGGCGGCACTGGCGGTCGCGGCGCTGAGCGTCGGTTGCGCGCAGCTCAAGAAGGGTCGGTGCGACCACGACCCGGACTGCAGCGCCGGATTCGTGTGCAACATCTACCGCCAGTGCGTGCTCAAGTCCCCTTCGGACGCGGGCGACGCCGGCGACGCAGGACACCGGGACGCCGCCCGTGAGGCGGCAACCGACGCGACCGACGCACACGCCGACGCACACGCGGACCGGCAGCCGTCCTGCGCGGTCGACGCAAGCATCTGCAGTTCTGCGACCCCCTTCTGCAACGTCGACGCGGGCATCTGCCGCGGCTGCGAAACGGACGCCGAGTGCATGAAACGAGACCCCACCAAACCGGCCTGCCTGATTGCCGGCGACGGGCTGGGCATCTGCGTGGCTTGCACCGGCGACAAGCACTGCACCGCCGACGCGCCGGTCTGCAACCGGGCCACCAACACCTGCGGCGGTTGCTGGATGGACAGCCAGTGCCAGCGGTACGCGCCCGGCATCTGCAAGACCTTCCTGCCGACCGAGGCGGACGCCGCGGTCTCCGGGGGAGCCTGCGTCAAGGACACCGAGACGATTTACGTCCAGAACGCCACGGGTTGCCTCAAGACGGCGACCACCGCTGACGCGGGGACGGATGCGGGCGCGACGGCCAGCGTTCCGTTCTGCTCGATGGAGCCGGTGCAGAACGCGATCTCGAAGAATCGCTTCGTCGTGGTGGTGAAGGGCGGCGTGGGGGCCGGGACCTGGACCTACGCCGATCAGGCCATGGGCAACCTGCTGATCGTCGGGCAGCAAAGCGCGGTCATCGGGAGCTCGGGTACACCCGCCTTCAGTATGTCGTCCGGCAACGTCACCATCCGGAATGTGACGTTCACGTCCAACCTTTCGATGGGCATCCAGGCCACCGGCGGGATGATCACCCTCGATCGGGTCGTGGTCGATTCGTGCAAGGAAGGCGGCATCCTGCTGAACGGCGCCGCCTTCGACATCGAGAACTCGCTGGTCAAGAACGACGGCCCCGCGCAGACAGGTCCTGTTTCTTGGGCCGGCATCTACGTCGCTGGGCTTGCCCCCCCGGGGAAGCCCAGGCTGCTGCACCAGGTGACTCTCCTCAACGACTCGCCCGTGGCGGTCGCTTGCATCGACAGGATCGACGGCGTCGGCGTCGCCGTGACAGCGCAGCCCGGCAATGTCGCCGTTCAGAGTTCATGCATGTTCGCGCCTTGCTTGCCGGGCGACGCCGGCACGACGTGCGGAATGCAGCCCTGACGGCCCGAACGTCGGGTTCCCTACTCCGCCGCGAGCTCGGTCGCCCGGCGGTCCATGTTGGTGAGCTCGCGATTCAGGTCCGCGACGTCACCTTTCTTCACCTGCTCGTAACCCGGGTCGTTCTTGACCTTCTCCGCGTCGCCACAAAAGCTGGGCAGTGACCGGCTGTCCTTGATCAGCTCGCTCACGAGCTTCTTGGCGCGCGCAGAAGCGTTGACCTGAGCGGCGTTGGCTTCCTCCAACTCGCGTCGGGCGGTGAGGTAAAGCCCGCCGACGCGGAAGCAGATCTCCTCGATATTGCTTCGCTGGGGCTGCGCTTCGGCAACCGCCTCCCGGACGGCGGCAATCTCTTCACGAATCTCCTTCGCAATGCCGCCGAATCGCCCTTTCGATTGCGCCGGTTGCGCGGCGGCAGCAACCGCGCCGATCAATAGAGCCACCACTGCCCCGACCGCCAGGTATCGCGTCATCATCGAGGCTTACCATCCGGCAACGGCGGAGAATGGAAAAAATTCGACGCCAGCAACACGAAAAGGCGGATCATCCCGCCAATGCACAACATGATGCGCAGAGCGAGCGCCCACAGCGTTACATCAACGCTCCGCCGCCATTGAAAGGATTTCCAGCCATGCAGCTCACATTCCGCAAGATGACAGCTCAACTGGGCCCTCTGACGGCGTTCGCTGCGTCACTCGTTCTGGCGGTCGCGTGCGGCGGATCGTCCAGCACGCAAGACGCAGGCACCGGCAGCGGTGGTCATCCGACCGGCGGCGGCACCAGCGGTGCGGGCGGGCCAGGCTCGGGCGGAAGCGGAATAGCCGGAGCCACGGGCGTCGGCGGCCGCGGCGGCAGCGGCGCTGCCGGCGGACAGCCCGGTACCGGTGGAAACGCAGGAACTGTCGGGTCCGGCGGACACGCTGGCGCGGGCCAGGGCGGTAACGCCGGCGGCGCGGGCGGCAAAGGAGGTGCCGCGGGCGGAGGAGGAGCGACCTCCAGCGGCGGGAGCGGCGGCGGCGCAGGTGCCGCCGGACATGCCGGCAACACGGGAGCAGCCGGCGGCGCTGCCGGAACCGGCGGTGGCGGCGGGAACGCCGTGGCGTGCTCCACCACCACGATTGGGACCTGCTCCGGCGGTCTGTCCTGCCTGGATTGCCCCAGCGGGCCGATCACCGTTCAGTATCTGTGCACGACGGCGTGCACCGGCAACGCCGATTGCACGGATTCTGCCCGGCCGTTGTGCAATCAACCGCCGGGCGGCGGCAACGGCATTTGCACGGCCGCCAACCTGACCTGTGCTTGGCAATCCAGGTGCGCTGCGCCGGGAACGCGCATTGCGACCCCGGCTGGCCCGGTCCCGATCTCCTCACTCACCGTCGGCGATCTGGTTCTCAGTGTCGACAGGGGCAAAGTGGTGACCGTCCCGATTTTGCGAACGACCCGGGTCCCGGTGACCCGACATCATGTGGTCCGCGTTACCCTCGCCAGTGGCGACGTCCTCGAAATCAGCGAAGGACATCCCACCGCCGACGGGCGGCTGTTCTGGGACCTGGCGCCCGGCGATCGCCTGGGCTCACAGGTGGTGGTCGGCGTCGAGTCGGTGCCGTACCGATTCGCGTATACGTTCGACATCCTCCCGGCGTCCGACTCCGGAACCTACTTCGCAGAAGGCGCGCTGATCGGCAGCACGCTGGCGACGGGAAAGTGTCAGAGCGCCGTTGCAATGGGCGCCGTTTCGTCACCGCAGTAATCCTCCCCGATCATGGAATAACCCGCGCGTAGTCCGTTCCATCACGGGCGCGCGGGTTGATTCCATCATTGCGGGAGGGACACATGGTACGAAACCATTGGGTAGGTGCCGCCGTGGTCGCGGCGGGTTTGTTGACGTATGGCCCCGTGGCCAAAGCGCAACTCACCGTTGGCGCGAACGTCGACGTCACGCGGAAGGCGGGCAATCAACGGGAAGAGGCGATCGCCATCAACCCGTTGAATCCAAACCAGATGTTCCTGGCGACGAACATGGAACAGACAGGGATGTTCGCCGCGTTCAGCACGGACGGCGGCGTCACCTGGCGCTCGTCGGCCGGCCAGAATGACACCAGCCCGAATGACTTCATCATCGGCGACGGCAACGACACGCTCGCCGGGTCGTTTGGCGACGTGTCCTGCTCCTGGGATCGACTCGGCAACATTTTCCTCGGATACATCGACTCGGGGAACATGGTGGGGTTAGCGATCTCGAGCGACGGCGGCCAGACGTTCCAGCCACTCCCTTCGCTCGGCACTTCAGGTGTCGATCAGCCAACCGTGACGGCTGGCCCCGGGTCGAACGGAGCGTCCGGCAGCGTGTGGGTCACCTACAACCAGGGGACCGCCGTCGCGCAAGGCGCGGCGGTCACCGGTCTGGGCGTCACCCACGTGGCCGCGTTCGGCGCCGTTCAGACGCTGACCGGCGGCGGGAACTTCGGCGACATCGCGATTGGTCCCGCCGGCCAGGTGATGGTCACGTACGAGGTTCCGACGTCGGGGGAAGGTCCCGCGAGCCTGCTGATGAACCTGGACCCCGACGGCTTGGGCCCGTCCGGGTTTGGGTCCGCCATCACCATCACGTCGACGAACGTGGGCGGCTTCGATTTCATCCCGGCTCAGTCCGAGCGTTCGGTGGACGCGGAGGTCGGGCTGGCTTTCGACCTGTCGAACGGGCCGCACCGCGGCCGAGTCTACGCGATCTACACCGACGAGCAGCCGGACGAGAGCAACGACATGAACATCGTGCTCCGCTTCTCGGACAACAACGGCGCCACCTGGAGCACGCCCGTGCGGGTCAACGACGACAACACCGTCTTCAGCCAGTTCCTGCCCCGCATCGCCGTCGACCCTACGACCGGTGACGTGGGCGCGTCCTGGTACGATTGCCGCAACGACGCCGGCACCGGCGGCTCCGGCGACACCGACCACATTGCGAACGACGACGCCCAGTTCTACGCCAGCGTCTCGCGCGACGGCGGGTTGACCTTCCTGCCGAACGTGCGGGTCAGCGCCGGCACCTCGAACCAGCAGCGGGCGCTGACGCCGGCGCCTGGGTTCCTGGACATCGACTTCGGCGACTACACGGGGCTGGCCTTCGTCGGTGGCAAGCTCGCGCCGACCTGGGCGGACAATTCCAACAGCACCGCCAACAACCCGGACGGAACCTTGTCGGGGTTCGACGTGTACACCGACGTGGTCACCGTCGCGCCCGCCACGCCACCGCAGGCGTGCTTCGAGACGACCGGGAGCATGACGCTCAACGATCGGGATGTCGTCAGCACCCCCTCGTTCTTCTCCGGTAACCCGTTCACCCTCGGCGCCGACGCGCGAATCACGGCCAATGTGCTGGTCAGCGGCAGCGGCCTGCTGCGGTCGCGGGCTCGCATCAACGGCAACATCACGCTGTCGGGCAGCTTGCAACGCCAGGACGGCACAATCGTCACGGGCGCGGTCGCGACGAACGCGTCAGTGCCGCCGCGGACGCTGCCGACCCACACGGTCCCGACCGGAACGACCGACGTCAACGTCGCCAACGGACAGACGGTGACCCTGACGCCGGGCACGTTCCGGGATCTGAACGTCAATGCGGGAGCGACCGCGGTCTTGCCGGGCGGAACCTACAACTTCCGGAGCATCACCGTCCAGCCGGGCGCCCGTGTGCTGCCGGGGAGCGGGACGGCGGCCATCGCGGTGAACGTGCAAGGCTCACTGCAGTTCGGAACCATCAACGCCAGCGATCGCACGACCATCGGCGGCGCGCCGTCCAGTCGCATGAGCTTTTACGCGAACGGCACGGCTGTCTCGATCGGAACCGACGTGACCTTCACCGCCACGGTGCTGGCGCCGAATGCCAACGTGCAAATCTCCTC
>JBJMQQ010000231.1:0-14228 GCA_045802645.1 Polyangia bacterium | reverse complement strand
GTGCCGAAGGGGCACCGCCCGGCATCCGCCTGGCCTGTCCCTGAGTCCCGGGGAGGACCCGCGTCGCCGCCGTCGGTGGGCGGATGGCTTGCCCCGCCGAGCCCGCCGGCGCCGCCGCTGCTGCCCGCCTGCGTGCCCGCGGCGCCGCCCGAGCTTCCACCGTGGCCGTTGCCCCCCGCCCCGCTCTGCCCCGCGGCTCCGGAGCCACCTCCATCGCCACGGCTGCCCCCTTTCGGGCCACCGCCGGACCCGCCTTCCGACGGCTGGGAGCCGCCGGAGCCGCCGCCCTGGGCCGTGGAGCCGCCATTCCCTCCTGTACCGGCCTGTCCTTGGGTGCTCTGGCACGCCGCTGCCCAACTGAGCGCCGCGACGCACATGCACCACGCTGATGTCGCTCGACTCCGACCTGTACCCATTTTCACGACCTCCGCAGATCGCTCACGGGCGATCGAATTCCGGCGGCACCGCCAGTTTTGCACCATCGCCGACCATTTCTCGCGGGCGCTTGTGCCACCGCGCGCGAAACAGTCGGCGGAAATGTGGGTAGGTGCCGAATCCAGCGATCCGGGCCGCCTCCGCGAGCGTCTGCGGTCGTTCGCCTTGATTGCTCACCAGGGCAAAAAATCGCGCAAAGCGCAATTGGTTTCGGTACGCGACAATGGAGATCCCGCGCTCCTGCTTGAAAACACGGGCCAGATGCCTCCCCGTCAGGCCAAACCGTGGACTCAGCTCCTTCGCGGTGAGCGAAGGATCAGATTCGAACATGGCCGTCATCATCTGAGCGATGCGTTGCTTGCGCATGTGGAGTCACTGCCCACCTGGGGTGGTAGGATCGTCTGCCTGCTCGAAAGGGGACCACCGCCCGGAAATGTCCCAAGAATCGACGCATCGCGGGTTGGCAGCGACTGAATCAAAATGCCTTCGGAGTTCCCTACGAGTCAGAGGAAACCATGCGCCGCATCTCAGCCCTCGCAGTCGTAGTTCTAGGTGGAACGCTCGTCGGTGCCTGCTCCAGTCCGGGAGCGGATGATTCCGGCTCGGGCGGCGTCAGCGGAACAGGGGGCAGCGGTGCGTCCGCCAGCGGCGGTGGCACGGCCACGGGCGGGAACCTGGGCGCTGGAGGAACGGGCGGGACGGTCAGTCCGACTGGAACCGGGGGCACGGCCAGAGGCGGGACCGGCGGACCGGCGGGCCTTGGTGGAAGCAGCGGCGCCGGGGGAAGTGTCAGCGCGAGCGGAGGCACCGTTGGCTCCGGGGGTACCGGCATGGGCACGGGCGGTTCGGCGAACACCGGCGGTTCCACCGGCGCGCAGGTTTCCGTCGACGCAACCGGAAAGTACACCGTGACGTTCGCGCATCCCGCTTGGACCTTCGCCGGTACGCTCGGCGCCCCTGCAACGGCCGTCATGACGACGGCGGGATCGGATGCGGTCGGGGCGTATCACGAGACGACCTTCAGTTACTCGAATGCAGGCACCCGAAACGGGAGGATCCGCGCCTACGACCAGCTTCCGGTGGTCGTGTTCGGCGAAACGAATCCGGCGTCGGCCAGCAACATTCGTAACTTCCCGGTGCTGTCGACGTTGCCGACGACTGCCTATCACGTGGCGCATGACGACATCGAGTTCGCGCCGTACACGATGTCGGGGCTCACAGCCGACAGCCCCTGGACCTTCTTCGATGCAAACGCGAACGCCTTCATCGTCTCGGCTGGCTCCCACTTCACGAACGCGCAGACGACGCGGAGTAGCTCGGGAGCCATCAGCGTCGGGATCGACGCGAAGCTCACCACGCTGCCGGCGGGTTTCGAGCAGACGGCTGTCCTGGCTGTCGATGCGGGCATCAACCAGACCCACGACGATTGGGGCACCGCGCTGCGCCGGCTGGGCGGCAAGAAGCCGATTCCCAACGACGCAACGCCCGACCTCGCGAAGTTCGGCTATTGGACCGACAACTACGCGACCTATTACTACAAGACCCAGAGCGGCGCCGACTACCAGACGACGTTGAAGAACGTCGCCAAGTACTACCAGCAACTCGGCGCGCCGATCGGGTACATCCAGCTCGACAGCTGGTGGTACCCGAAAGGGGCCGCGAACAGCTGGCAAAAAAGCGGCACCGACGGGGGCGGAGAGTATCTCTACCAGGGCGATTCGACCCTGTTCCCCAACGGCCTGGCCGCCTTTCAGCAGTCGCTGGGACTGCCGCTCATCACGCACGCGCGCTGGATTGACACCGCCAGCCCGTATCGCTCGATGTACAAGATGTCGAACAACGTCTCCATCGACCCGGCCTTCTGGAGCAAGATCGCGTCTTCGCTGAAGAGCAGCGGCGTCGTCACGTACGAGCAAGACTGGCTGAACATCAATGCGCTGCCGTCCACCTCGAACCTGACGGATCAGGACGCGTTCACCGACAACATGGCCCAGGCGATGGCCGCCGCCGGCCTCAGCATCCAGTACTGCATGGCCCTGCCGCGCTACTACCTGCAGGCGTCGAAGTACCAGAACCTGGTCACCGCCCGCGCGAGCGAGGACGGCTTCGCCCGCGGCCGCTGGCGGAACTTCTTCTATACGGCGCGGCTGGCCTGGTCGATGGGCCTTTGGCCGTGGACCGACGTGTTCATGAGCAGCCAGCACGACAATCTGCTGCTGTCCACGCTGACGGGCGGAATGATGGGCGTCGGCGACGCCATCAACGGCGCCGACAAGGCCAGCATCATGCGCGCGATCCGCGCCGACGGCGTCCTGATCAAACCGGATGTGCCGATCTTGTTGACGGACAAGACGATCGTCGCCGAGGCGCAGGGCAAGACCAACCCCAGCATGGCGACGACCTATTCGGAGCATACCGGCGGTCGAACGACTTACGTGTTCGGCTTCACCAGCAGCAGCGCCTCGCTCTCATTCACCCCGGCCGAGCTCGGCTATTCGGGGTCCGTCTACGTTTACGACGTGAACAAGCAGTCGGGACGTCTGTTGACGGCCATGCAGGCGAACGCCGACACGATCAGTGACACGGCGTACTACGTCGTCGCTCCCGTCGGTCAATCCGGCATCGCATTCCTCGGCGAGCAAGGGAAGATCGCGCCTCTCGGCTCGAAGCGAATCAGCGACTGGTCGGACAACGGAACGCTCTCGGTGTCCGTCGCGTTCGCCGCCGGCGAAACGTCCGTGACCCTGACTGGCTATGCTGCCTCGGCCCCGACCGCCACGGCTGACACGGGCACTGTGGGCGCCGTTCAATACGACGCCACCTCGAAACGGTTCACCCTCTCGGTATCGCCCGCCGGGTCGTCGGCCTCGCTGAAGCTGCACATCTAGCGGCGCCGACGCCACGTGCTCCTTGGTGGGGCGATGATCGCCCAGCGAGTCGAGCGTCGCCCGTCTTGGGACGTCGTCGACTTGACCGCTCGGCTCGACTGGGTGAGGCTTGATTGGTGGTCGTCAGGGGCGTCCTGGGGTCCGTTCTCGCTTCCTTCGCGGCGATGGGGTGCTCGTCGTCCGTCTCGGCCGTGCCCCCCATGTTCATTGACGGGTCGACCTGTCAGACGGCGCCCGCCCAGGAAGCGGCTCCGCTGTGCAACAACGTCCAGAACGTCGGGTCGTGGGTTCGCGCGGTCCTGAATCCCGGGGATGCCGCGCCCGTAGGTCCAGGTGGAACGCTGGCCGATGGCATCTACCAAGCGACGGCGCTCGAGGGGTATCGGGGAGCCGCGGACACCGAGGTCCGTGACACGGTGGCCATCACGAACGGCGGGACCGTGATCCTCTGGGCGGGCCAAGCCAGGAACCCGACCACCGGCGCCATCACGACCAACTTGGGAAACCTGGAGCATCTGGGCATTGGCTCCACGATCGCGTTCGACACGTCCTGTGGTTTCGTGGCGCTCCAGCCGTTCGACCTGTTGTTCACCTCCGAGGGAAGCTTCACCACGGAGACACTCCCGCCGGCCAACGGTCAGCCCATCTACACGGAGACGTTCACCCGGGTCGACTGCGCGCCGGGCGGCTGAGTCGCTCTGCTGTCGTCACACGTCAGACCTGGCCCACGATCTCCTCGTTCTTGGCCGCCACGTCCAGGGTCGGCCTCTCCTTCTGAGCGCCCAGGCACGAGTACACATCCTCAAGGGCGAGTACCCTGTCCGTGAGGGGCTGATCGTCGGTCACGAGCCGGTCGGGGTCATCGACCTCTTCTCGCACCAGCGCGACGGCGTGATGAAGGTCGCGATTCGTCCGTGAAGCTTGTTGAAGCGGGTCGTGCGATGCTCGCGCGATGATGAAAGGCCTCGCGGCGCTGGCGCTGGTAGTCGGCTCCTGCGCCGTTGGTCACGCCGGACCGACGGTCGCTGGCCACGCGGCGGCAGCGCCCCCGTTCCGCCTGCGCATCTGTACCGAACCGCCGATCCGGCTGCCCGCCCCGGCTGGGGTCGAGCAGTCACGGGGATGCGTGGTGACGTTCCGCCAGAAGGTCCCCAACCCGCTTAGCGATCTGGCATCACCGACGACCGAGGTCACGCGGCGCGCGCTCGTCTATGCCCCCGTCCATTTGCCGGCGGGCCCGGTGCCGGTGATCTTGGTCTTCCCCGGTTACTCCGCCAGCGCTGAATCGATGGCCTTCTATACGACGCACACCCGTTTCGAAGCTCTCGCAGATCGTGACGGGTTCATCGTCGTCTACGGCAACGGATTGCCGACTCCGCCCAATCCGCAAGAGCGCCCGTCCGTTCCGGCCGGTGGGTTCCTGCAGGGTTGCCTGGCGCCGCACGGCAACGAAGGGATCGATGTCAGTTACGTCCGCCAGCTGCTCGACAGCCTGGATGCGGAGCTGCCCATTGACCGCCGACGTATCTACGCGACCGGACACTCGGCGGGCGGCGGCATGGCCTTTCAGCTCGCGCTGGAAGCGCCAGACTTGGTCGCGGCGATTGCGCCTGTCACGCCGCTTCCGTTCCAGCCGACGGGCATCTGGCGGTTGCAGTGCCACCCGCATCCCGGGTACGAACGAGTCTCCATCGCCATGGTCGCAGGCACCGCCGATCCGTTCATCTCTTTCAGCGGCGGCCGTTCGCGCGAGTACCCGACCGCCGACTACCCAGGCATGGAGCAGGCGCTCGACGTCTGGCTCAACGCCGTGCCGGGCCAACTCCGCTCACCCACAATCGACCACCTGCCTGATGTGGCGCAGGACGACTCCTACCAGCCGGACAGCGGCCAGACGGACAGCCGGATCGAGCGCCGGCGCTGGCAGGCCGGTAGCGATGGCCGAGAGGTCTGGTACTACAAGGCGATCGGAATGGGTCACACCTGGCCGAATCCGACGCAGCTGCCGAGCTTCCTGTGGCCTCGCTTCGGCAAGACAAACCAGGACATCGATTTTGCCGACGAGGCGTGGGCGTTCTTTCAGCGACACGTCAAACGCTGAGTCCCCCGCGTCACGGACGTGTTTCGCCTCGCTAAAGCTGCACCTGTAGCGAGCGCTGTTCGGCGAATCCAATTTCTTTGCTGTTTTGTGCCGTCCACACGCTTTTTTCGTTCCAGAAGCTAGCAAATTTGGACCCGCGCGGAATCGCCGGGGCCGTCGAACCGCAACATGTATCGTTGCAGGATCGACATGGCGTCTAATCGTTGTCTTGCGATGGTCGCCGTCGGATTGGTCATTGCGGTTGTTGGTTGTTCGAGTGGTGGGGACCACCCGGCGGCAAGTGGCGGCAGCACGGGAACAGGCGGCACGCCCAGCACAGGAACAGGCGGCACGCCCGGCACAGGAACAGGCGGACGGTCGACCGGTGACACCGGCGGTTCGCCCAATCCAGGGACCGGCGGCGTGACTGGCATCGCGGGTAGCGGTGGGAGCAGCATCGCGGGCGCGTCGGGCACCGCGGGAAGGACCGGCGCCGGGGGCGCTCCTGCAACCGGCGGAATTTCGGGCGGCGGCGGGATGACCTGCGCGCCCGCACAGAGCGTCGGTGGGAACACGGCGTGCACCCCGCCCACGCCGCCGTCGGCCAAGGATTCGGTCACGCTGGATATGGCTGCCGGCCAGGGCGCGCCGGCATACCACGGTTCCGGCTTCATCTACGGCATCTCGGAGGATGGCACCCAGCCGCCCACCGCCCTCCTGACGGCCATCAAAGTGCGAGCGTTCCGCGCCGGGCGCGGTGTCACTGGAAACTGCGGACAGGCGGCCTGGGACACGCACTGGAAGGTCATCAAGGGTTACTACGCCAGGGCGAAGGAGCTGGGCGTTCCGCTGGAGATCTTGGTCAGCGACGACTACCAGTATTCCTGCCCGCTTCCCGGCGACGGCGGCGACTGGACGACGTTCACGACCTTCATGACTCAGCTCATCGACAACGTGAAGGCCAACGGCATGACCGGCCCCGACGTGCGGTGGGAGCTCTGGAACGAGGCCGATTACAGCGGCTTCTGGAAAGGGACCCAGGCCCAGTGGCTGGACACCTGGAAACATGCCTACCAGCAGGTCCGCGCCGCGATACCGGGCGCCATCATCGAGGGGCCCAGCCTCTCGACGGGCGCCGGCGGCTCATGGATGAACGCCTTCCTCGACTTCTGCAAGACCAACAACGTCGTCCCGGATTACATCTCCTGGCACGACGCTGGCGGCGGGGGCGATCCCGTGAACGACCAGGCCACGATCAGTAAGGCGGTTTCGACCCGTGGGCTCACGGGCGTGAAAGGTTTCGACCTCAACGAATATGGGTCGACCGGCGAGCAGAACCCGGGCCACTCTGCCTGGTTCCTGGCGAGATTCGATCGGGCGGGCATCGACGGTCTGCGCAGCAACTGGGCCGGCGGATCGGAGTTCTTTTCGAACATGGGGGCCCTCGTCACGACCAACTGGCAACCGAACAGCCAGTACTGGATCTACAGGCGCTACGGCGATCAGACCGGCACGCGGATCGCCGTCACGGCCGGAACGCAGGTGGACGCAGTGGCGTATCAGGACGCGTGCGCTGGCAAGTCCATCGTCGTCGTCGGCAACAAGGGCGGCACGACGGGGTCGGTCAACGTCGTCATCAAGAACATCCCGGGTTGGCTGCAGCCCGGCGGCTCGACGAAGGTCCTCCTGGAGAGAATGCCGGCGGGCAGTGCCGCGCTCAGTGCGCCGGCGGTGGTCTCGAACGCCGCCGCCACGGTCACTTGCAACTCCACAGTCGTCACCATCAACTGGACCACCGCCACGGACGGCTACGTCGTCACTTTGACCCCGCCCTGAGCGCGCCCGTGCAACTGCAAGAACGCAGCGGTCGCTTCCGCTGAGAGGCGGGCTCGCTCGCGCGGTTTCGGCGCCGGGACGATCCCCAAGAGGATGGGGACGTGCGTAGCGCCGGTTAGCAACGCGCCGAACTGGGCCGCGAGGTCGGATGTCTTGCCGGTCAGGAAGCCGGCCTCGACGGCGGCGCCCATCAGCTCTGACAGGGCGCGGCGGTTGGGCTGAAACCCATTCCGTTCCAGAATCTCCGCCAGCCCCGGCGAATCCTCGGCCGATGCGATCGCCATGCGGAATACCGAGACGACCGCCGGATCGTAGAGCTGCTGGAGGAAGGCGATGCCCACCTGGCGCAGCGTCTCGGCGAGGTCGACGGATGACGCAACCTTTGGTTCCAAGGCCGGTCCGCGCATGAGGCCGGATCGCGCGGCGATCAGCGCCGCGAAGATGCCTTCCTTGCTGCCGAACTCGCGGTAGATGTCGCGCTTCGAGACCTTGGCCCGGGCGGCGATCTCTCGCGTCTGCGTCGCGCCGTAGCCGCGCGTGCGCAGCACGTCGAAGGCAGCGTTCAGGATGCGAGCGCGGGCGGACCCGGCGTCGGGCTGCGGCCCGTCGGAATCGTGACCGGATCGAGTCATGGGGAAATGTTTCTTGCACGGTACCCAGCGGTACCGTATATCCACTCGCATGGTACCACGCGGTACCTCGCTGAACACCCTGGAGGACACATGCCACCGAACACTTCCACCACAGCCTCGACCGCCGCTTCGGGCGCCGGCGAGCCGGTCGTCCGGTTCGATCAGGTCACGAAGACGTATCGCGACGGTGGCGTGAACGTCGAAGCGCTACGCGGCATCAGTTTGGCGATTGCGCCGGGCCGTTTCACGATGATCGTCGGGCCCTCGGGCAGCGGCAAGACGACGCTCCTGAACTTGATCGGTTGCATCGATCGCCCCACCACCGGTCGGATGGAAGTGTGCGGCCGCGACCTGGGCGCGCTGCCGGACAATCGGATCACGGACTTCCGCGCCCAGAACGTCGCATTCGTCTTTCAGAGCTTCAATCTCCTGCCCGTCTTGACGGCATACGAGAACGTCGAGTACCCACTGCTGCTTTTGGGCGTTCCGGCCCCTGAGCGTCGAAAGCGCGCGGTCGCGATGCTGGAGGCGGTTGGCCTGACCGACTACGGCCACCACCGGCCCAATCAGCTCAGCGGCGGCCAGAAGCAACGGGTGGCGATCGCGCGGGCTCTGGTCAAGCACCCCGCGCTGGTGCTCGCGGACGAACCGACCGCCAACCTGGACAGTCGAACGGGCGCCGAGATCATCGCGCTCATGCGGCGCATGCAGGACCAGCAGGCGATCACGTTCGTGTTCTCGACGCACGACCCTCAGTTGATGTCCCACGCCGATGAGACCTTCTCGATTCGCGATGGGCGGCTGGTCGAGGCGCTGCGATGATGACGCTCAAGATCGCGTTCCGGAACATCCTGCGGAACAGGCGCCGGTCGGCGATGACACTGCTCGCGATCGCCGTCGGGGCGATGGGCGTCGTGCTGTTTGGCGAGTTCGTGCGGTTCGTGACCGCCGGGTTGGAGACCAACGCGGTCGAGAAGGTCGGTCATCTGACGGTGTTCCGCACCGGCTACTTTGCGTTCGGCGCCGGCAATCCGGCCGAGTACGGCATCGACGACTACACGAACGTCGTCGAGTTGATCCGCCGCGATCCGATCCTGGCACCGCGATTGAACGTCGTCACGCCGATCGTCTCGCTGGCGGGCATCGCCGGCAACTTCGACCTCGATGCCTCGAAGACGTTCATGGGCACCGGGGTCGTTCCGTCAGACCGCGATACGCTGTCGCGCTGGGACGAACACCGCGTGAATCAGCGGCGGGCGGTGGTCGACTCCGGGTTGCGCGACGACGATGACACACGCGGCGTCATCGGTGTCGGGTTGGGCCGAGTGTTGGGGCTTTGCGAGCGGCTGCACATTGGTGACTGCCCGCCGCGACCCAACGCGCCAACCGCACACGGCCCGGCGCTGGACGCGCAGCTGGCGGGACTGGCCCAGAAAGAGAGGGTACCGTCGACGGGGACGGGCCGCGACGCGACCCCGCGGCTGGACCTACTCGCGGCCACTGCTGGTGGCGCGCCGAATGTCGTGAGCATGGCCGTCAGCCGCGCCGAACCCCAAGGGGCGCGCGAGCTCGACGACAACTTCATCGCCATGCACATCGCGCTGGCGCAGAAGTTGGTCTACGGCCGGATGCCTCCCCAGGCGACCGGAGTCGTGGTGCAGCTGCACCACACCGCCGATCTGGCTCTGGCCAGCGAGCGCCTGCGGGTGATGTTCGCCGAACATCACCTGGACCTGGAGGTCCATGACTTTGCGGAGCTGCAACCGTTCTACACGCAGGCGGTCGGCATGTTCCGGGCAATCTTCCTCTTCATCTCGCTGATCATGGGCGTGATCGTCCTGTTCACCGTCGTGAACACGATGGGCATGACCGTGGTCGAGCGGACCGCCGAGATCGGTTCGGTGCGCGCCATGGGCGTGCGCCGCTCCGGCATTCGCCGCCTGTTCGTCGTCGAAGGAATGATCCTGGGCGCCATCGGCGCGACCGTCGGCGCGGCGCTCGCGCAGGCGGTCGCCACCGCCGTCAACCGCGGAGCCATGACCTGGACGCCGCCCGGCCAAGCCACGCCGGTTCCGCTGGAGATTCTGACTTCGGGCTCGGCGGGGTTCGTTGCGCGCGTCTGGATGGGTCTGGTCATCGCGGCCGTCCTGGCGGCCCTCATTCCGGCGAACCGGGGCGCGCGCCTCCCCGTGGTCGATGCCCTGCGCCACGTCTGAACCAGGAGGCACCATGTCTGTTTCACACAAACTCGTGATCGCGTTTGGCCTTACGTTCGTGCCGCTGCTGCTGGCCAGCTCGCCAACGAAGGCCGCCCCGCCCGATGCGCGCGGCATCGTGGCTGCCGCCGACCGGGCGCGAAACCCGCAGCAGGCGTTCCGCACGACGCTGACGCTGGTGACCTACCGGGGCGGGCAGGCGCGTGAGCGTGTCGTGCTGGGCCTCCACGCAAAGCCGGATGCGGCCGCCTCCGCTCCGGTAGCAGGCGGCGGCCACAACGCGGATGCTGGGCGGCCTTTCAAGAACCTGGTCCGCTACATCGATCCGCCGCGGGATGCCGGCAAGCTGGTGCTGCTGGATGCCAGCAAGATGTGGTTCTACGACCCCGCCTCCAAGACCAGCGTTCGCATCTCGGCGCAGCAGCGGCTGGTCGGACAGGCGTCCGACGGCGACGTGTTGACCGTGAACCTGGCGCACGACTACACGCCGTCCTTGATCGGCGAAGAGACGATCAAGGACGGCGACCATCAGGAGCGTCGCGCGTGGCATCTGAACCTGGTCGCGGCAACCAGCGACGCGATGTACGCGCATCTCGAGTACTGGGTCGAGCCCGACACGTATCGCGCGATCAAGGCCAAGTTCTACTCGGACAGCGGCCGCCTCTTGAAGGTCGCGTACTACCGCAAGTTCGCCGAAGTGCTGGGCCTCGTGCGGCCCACCGAGACGGTGATCATCGACGCGGTCGACGCGAACCTCGTGACGACCGTCGATAGCGCGGACTTTCGCGCGCAAGAGCTGCCGGATGCTTGGTTCCAGCGCGACTATCTGCCGCGCTTCGAAGAGGAGTGAGCATGACGGCGGCGTTGGGCGTGCTGGCGCTGCTGCTTGCCGGCACGTTGGCGGCCAGCCCCGCGGACGAGGATGCTGACCTGGCCCGCATCCCTGATAGCCCGGCCACTACCGGGGCGGTCCCGCCGGTGAACCTCGCGCCCGCAGCGGCGCCCATCGCGCACGCGGCCGGGCACGGGCGGCTCTACCTCGAAGATGCGCTGACGCTGGCGGCCCGGCGCACGCCGGTCGTGCCGTTTCCGCCTCCCCCGCCCTATGCCTGGCAAAACCGCGCCAGCGCCGACCTGGTGGCCGAATGGTTGGCCGGGCGGATGGTGAAGCTGGTGCTGAGCGATCGCGTCGACGTAGTCGCCCAGCAGGATGTCGCCTGGTCGTTGCGTTCGACCATCCGCAACGAGTTGCGCGAGGCATACGCCAGCTGGAACCCGCGCGCCGGCCTTTACCTGGAGGCCGGACGCATCAACGTCCGGAACGGAGTGGCCCTGGGCTTCAACCCCACCGATGTCTTCCGCCCGCGCACGCTGGTCGGGCAGGCATCCCTGGACCCATCGGTGCTGAGCCGCAATCGGCTCGGGACGCTGATGCTGCGCGCGCAGGCCATCGGCGAGCGGGGGGCGGTGAGCATCGTGTATGCGCCGATGCTCTTCGAGCCGTCGGCCGTCACGGCCGATCGCAGTGGGGTCAATCCCCGCTTCGACGCGACCAACGCCGCTCACCGCGTGCTCGCCAGCGCCGGTGGAAACGCCGGCGACGTGAGCGTCCAAGGAATGGCGTACTTCGAGCCGCACCGGTCGAAGGTGGGGCTGGCGCTGACCCGTCCGGTCGGACCGAGCGTCGTCGCCTATGTCGAGTGGACGCTGGGCCACGAGGCGCCGCTGACGGCGCGAGCCATCGAAGACGGGCGACAAACCGGCGCGATACCGGCCGATGCGCCACCGCCGCTGCCAATCGACCCCGCCCTGGGCTGGCGCAACGACCTGGCGGCGGGTGGTTCTTGGACCATCGGGACACGGCTGACGTTGAACGCGGAATACCACTTTCACCAGGGGGCGCTGACCGAGAGCGACTGGACACACTGGTTCGCGGCGGGCCGCGCCAGCCCGCAGGCCGCGCCGGAGCTCTGGTACATCCGCGGATACGCCGCCGACCAGCTGGAACCGGCGAGCCAGCACAACGCCTTCGTGCGCCTGGCGTGGCCGAACGCCGGACTGGCCGACCTGGAGCTGGATGGCTTCGCGTTCATCAACCTGCGCGACGGCTCGATCCTGACCCAGACATCAGCCATCTACACCCTGTCCGATCGCTGGACTTTGACACTCTCGTTCGGCGCCACCATCGGATCGGCAGAGTCGGAGCGCGGCAGCCTGCCCCAGGCCGGCAGCATCATCGCGGAGCTGGTCGCGTACCTCTGAGGCCGGCAGTATTGCGCCCGGATTTCCGCGAGCCGCGGCTCTCGCGAGCTTGTCGCAGCTTGCTCGATCAGCTGGGCGACGGCCTCGGGCTTCAACTTCCAGGCGGGCTTCGTGACGGCGCCCTCCAGAGCCTTCACGATGGGGGCGACACCGCCCCCCCGTCGGCTCCTGGCACCTCAAGAGCGCCCGGCGTCTCGTCTCACCAGAAATTCACGGACGTATACGCGGGCGTGCCAGCGGTGAACTGGAAGTACCGTTTGCCGTTGTACGGCGCCGGCAACGGCATCTGCCCTGGGCTCACGAGAACACCGTTAACGCGAATCTGGCGCGAGCCCACGCTTGACGCATTCCAGCCGTTGATCGGATTGTCCGTGACCACGAACCACTTTTCTGCGGTCCCGATCGGGCCGGAGTTCTGGTAGCGCGACAGAGGTGTCGCGTCGTAGCAGGCCTGTCCCCAAGAGGTCCCCGCCTGGCAGCTGCCGCTGGCGCAGGTTTCGGCGCCATTGCAAAAGACCCCGTCGTCGCAATCTGCATTGGTCGAGCACGCCGTGCTCGTGGGGCTCACGTCGGCCCACCAGGTGTCCCATTTTGCGGGAGCGCCGGTGTACTCCTGCACGGTCCACATATCGATGTCGTTGACCGGGTCGACCTGCGTATGGCTGTAATCGCCCCAGCGACCGCCTTCGTAGATCCCGACGCCCGCTTTGTAGACCACCGGAGCGCGGAAGGTCCCCGCGGGATCGGTGCTCAACCGGTAGGCATAGGCAGCGCTGGGGTGAGTATCCGCCGAGAACCGGGTAAACCCGATGAGGGCGTCGCCGTTCTTGTTGACTGCAACGGACGACATTCCGTAGTACGCAACCCCCGTGGGATCGTCGATCCGCCCGAAGTCCTGAAGCGCGCCGCTGCTGCTCACTTTCCACCACTGCACCGCGCTGCGAGGAGGCCCGCTCGACGGCTGGACCACGTTGGTGCCCCAGACCGAGCCATTGCGATACACCGCATCGAGCAACCAATCTTCGGCGGTGGGGAGCGTAGCGGACGACCCTGTCTGAGGCGCGGCTGGGGGCCCGGACCACGACTGCGGCGAGGACACTGCGTTCACCAAGACGACCTGCTCGGACCCAATCGCCCCCGTGACCTTGTAGAGGGACACACCGGTATCCAGGTCCAACCGCATCATGTACTCGTCGCTGACGGTATCGTCATAGGTCTCGGCGGGCTGCACGGTCCAGCCGACGCCGGGCAAGGTGCGATACGACAGATTGTCTGCATAGAGCGCAGATTTGGTGAACGCCCAGATCCGCGTGAACGATGGATTGTTGTCGTTACCCGGCAAGTTGGCGCTGACCACAATCCAGTTGTGGTTGAAGCCGACGGTCGGGTAGTCGAGCCAATTGGTGGTCTCGATGGTGATGCGCCAGGCCCACCATCCGCCGGTCGGATCGCTGGTCTGGCTCACCGCGATGGCGAAGCCGGACGCAGAAAGGTCGGGGAACCTCGCGGCCGAAATGACGATGAACCGCTGCCCATAGGGGTCGAACCGCACGCGGGTATCGAAGCTATTGGTCTGGCCAGCGACGTTCCAGAAAGCGCCCAGGTCCTTGGTCATCAGCGAGGTGCCGGAGCGCGTCTTGACGTCGATCGCATTGTTGACGGTCGAGACGACGTACTGGCTGCTCACGGCGCCATTGGTGTCCGGTGGCGTCGCGCCGGTGTCGAAGATGCCCTCCAATGACGCAAGCGGCGCACGGGTAGTTCCGGGAGCAACCACCGAAGGCTGCCGAGAACCGGCGGTCAGAGACGCGGCCGCACGGGTGGCCTGAGGATTGGGATGAACATGGATCGTCAGCGGCGTCGCCGAAGCGCTTGGTTC